>VBPW01000009.1:0-3949 GCA_005877305.1 Nitrososphaerota archaeon
AACACACTTATCAGCGACATACCTTGGCATTAATCCATGAATAACTAAACAGCGCATGCATGGAATCTATTAATGATTTTGAATCAGACCAGACAGCAAAAAGATTGTTCGATGGGTGTATTGTATTTCTTAGAAATAACAAGACCTCGTCTGTATCTTTTATAATATAACACTGGTTTTCAGAAGAACTTGTTGGGAGCAGTCTGATTATTTTCTTGTTTATCTCGTCAAAGAAGCTTGGAGTCTTATTTGCAGGAGAGACTATGATTTTGACATCAAGCGAGGATGGTAATATATCAATTATATCTGCATGATAAAATCCGGAAAGATCCTTTTCACTGCAGAAGATAAGAATTTCTTCTTTTGCTGTTTCAACTAGGTTCTTTATTTTAGAATAGATGCATTCTATTCCTTGGATTGTTTGCAGTTTTTCATTCTTGGAAACGTCCTTTTCAACAGTAAGGGAGGGAATCGTATCCCATAGTTTTTTCAAATCTTGTTGTTTTTGCGTTAATGTATTTAGTTTTTCCTTTTCTGTGTTTATCAATAGTGAAAGTGTCTGATCAAGTGGAATGGCAAAATATTTTGTAGGAGAGGAAAACTCTGCAGTAACTATTCCTCTGTTTTGCAATAAATTTAAAATAAAATAAGTCTCGCTTCTTGGTAACTGTAATGCTTTGAATACCTCAGATGCAGTTTTTGGGCCATACTTGCCTAAATAAATATACACCTTGGCTTGGTTTGGCGCAAATCCAAATTGTGAAAGCTCTTGTGTCATTTTTAGCATCTTTTCTTTTTGTTCGTATAGTGTGTCTCCTTTCTCTGCGTCAAATACGTTAATTTGCACCCTTTCGCTTTTTTCCATCAAAGGTTTTTTACTGCAGGGAGGATCCTTATACAGTTTTTGGATTGCATGCCAGTTATTTCCAAAAATGAAAATCATCTATAGTAAAAATACATGCCATTATTGGAAAACATAATAATCATATCACCTAAACAAAACAAGTTGAGATCTTTTACAGTTGAAAAAATTGGTCTGAAAACGGTCCTTGGTTTATCATTGATTGTTTTATCTTTTGTTATCTATGAACTCTTCCAAATTACAAAAATTGAATATTTTTTTCCATTGGGAGTAGCATCTTTTGTTTTTGGATTTCACTTTTCACTTTCTAGAATAAAGGCTCTGCAGTCAATCAAAATAGTCTTGACATTGATGGTGATTGGTGTAATAGTGATTTGGATTTTTGTGGCCCAAGGATGGGACAAGGATATACTAGAGTCAAGCTATGCCATGATGTTTGCTAAAATGACAACCAAGTTTTCTGTTTTGTTTCTAAACTTTTTTGGAATACATGCAACACAAAATGGCAATATCATGATTTTCTCACACGACTCAAAAATTCCTGGAGTGACTGTGACTCCTGCATGTTCTGGATTAGAGTCCTCTGCTGTGTTTCTTGCTGCGTTTGTTCTGATGTTAATTGATCTTGGCCGCAGAGCTCCAAAGAAAAAACTTGCTACTATCTTTCTATTAGGTGTCGCTAGTATATTTTTTGCAAACATGTTAAGGATTACATTCTTGGGATATGTCGCTTATGCATTTGGTTATGACACCCTACAAACAGATCATACGTACTCTGGCCCCATTATATTTTTGTCATTGATTGGTTTGTTTTGGTGGTTTTCACTTAGGTGGATAATGAAAAAGCCACAGGCTCAAATAAATCATCAAGATTTAGTGTAGTACTTTGCCACTCTCAATTTTTCATCTAAATGTCGTCTTTTGGCATATAAAAGTGCTAATCATGGAAATTTGATCTCTCTAATGTTTGTAATGACCTTAATTCCTCACTACTCTTTGCATTCTGCATTTGAATCTCGTTGTTTCTGTCCAAGTGCTGACCTGAATAAGTTGTAGTTGTTACTACTGGTGCTTTTTCTAGTATCTGCTCTTTATGCCATATCATGTTTCCACTTGTGTCATATGATAGGATTGCGACTTGACCATTTACCGTGTCAAAGAACCATAGTACGTGCCCTGTGTTTGGCTCACTCCACACTTGCTGAGTGTTTGAAATGTGTGCAAATAATTCTGGTTTTACATATCCCGCATTTTCTACTGCAAAATTAGCATCGCGAACGTTATTGTATACATGTAACCAACTGGGCATGGGATGAGGCTGTACTACGGGATCCTGTCCGAACTGAATTGCACCACCTACATGGACGCTATTGATTCTAGAGTGACCGTCCCATGCAGCAACTATCATGGTAGAGTCAGGCATTGCCTTTGCTGCAGTAAAGCTAAACGTTGTGTAGACGTATGTAGAGTCTAGCTCTGTTGTTACCTTAAAATTTTTGATGTAACTTTTGGGGTCTACAAGCTTTTGGCCATCATTTTTGTCAATACTCATGACCAAATGGGCGTTGTATGTTTCAGGGTCCTTGCCTTCAAAGTTCATGTATACTGCAACATACTTCCAATCTGTTGGACCATGTGCTAGCTGCTCTTTAATCTTAATTTTTATGGGCTGCCCTACATCTGCAATGGTCTTTGGAATCTCTTGTGCAAACTTGCTAAGGTCATAGACTTTTCCATCAAGTGTAAGACCATCAGCAAATACCATGTTGCCAACTCCGCCAAATGATGGTTTTATTTTACTTGGTAGAGGATCATCACTAGAGTCAGACAGGCTATCTGCTCCATCACCATTGCTAATAGAAAGTGCTGAGAAAATCTGGACGCGGTAATTAAATGAATCACCAACAATGATGTTACCTGATGAGTCTACTGCAACACCAGTTGGGAAATTAAAGTGAAATTGCTCAATCCCTGGAACGCCTGTTTCACCAATTGTTTTCTTCCAGTTGCCAGACGAGTCAAATATCTGGACTCTGTGATTGAGTGAATCGGCAACATAAATGTCACCCGACAACGAGTCTACTGCAACCCCAGCTGGGGAATTAAAGTGAGATTGGTCAGAACCTGGAACGCCTGTTACACCAATTGTTAACTTGTTCACTCCAGCAGAATCAAATTTCTGGACGCGGTAATTAAATGAATCAGCAACATAGATGTTACCTGACGAGTCTACTGCTACACCAGAATACTCTGAAGTTGGAATGCTTGATACACCAATTGTTTTCTTCCAGTTGCCAAACGAGTCAAATATCTGGACTCTGTGATTATCTGCATCAGCGACATAGATGTTACCTGACGAGTCTACTGCGACACCAGCTGGAAACTTAAAGTGAAGTTGGTCAGAACCTGGAACTCCCGTTACACCAATTGTTTTCTGGTACACTCCAGAAGAATCAAATATCTGTACTCTGTGATTATCTTCGTCAGCAACATAGATCTTACCCGAGTCTACTGCTACACCAGTTGGGGAACTAAGTTCATCGGGGCCAGAACCAGCAACACAAGCATTTGTTCCGGCACAGCCAATCTGAAAGAGGTAATTCCCATTTGAACCAAACTTTTTGACGCGATTATTATTTTCGTCAGCAACATAGATGTTACCTGACGAGTATACTGCGGTGCCTATTAGGAAATTAAAGTGAGATTGGTCAGAACCTGGAACGCCAGAGTCACCAATTGTTAATTGGGATGTTATAGCACCATACGCTTCTTGATAACTGACAGACAAAAATATTACTGTAAGTAGCGGAAAAATGAGAATCTTCCCAATTACCATCCCCAACCCCTCACCGACACGCTGGAAATTATTTCCATTGATAATTAACGTTACGTGATAAACTTATTTTACTTGATAATTAATGTTATGTGCTGATTTACAAATTTGGAAATACAGATCTTATTCGAAATGTGTCATTTTAGAAATGTCACAACATTCAAAAGTAAAGTGGTTCTAGCCGATAAAGCCAGTGTTTCCGTATTTCTCTACTACTTGGGAGACATCACTGTCTGTAATATGTGCAGTATTTG
>VBPW01000009.1:3958-6593 GCA_005877305.1 Nitrososphaerota archaeon
GTCTATCAGATAAGGATACAAAAGTGGATGGGGCTGGTCTTAATTTTCCGCTACTATCTGATACCATCTGTGTTTGCTCTGGAAAATAGTACTGTGATGTAAAGACATAGACCCACGCTCTATCCCAGAAGGTATAGGTTAGGCCCAAGACCTTGGATTCTGTAACTTTTTGATTCCACCAAGCATTGTTTGCATCATCAAACTTGTCAGTATTTGGATAAGGAGAATAGATTATTTCTGCAGTGCATGCTGTCCTGTCTTGCTCGTTTATTCCTATTTTGATATTCCAAGTGTTATAGCTTTTGGTGTAATCTCTAAGATGATTCTGCCAGTCACTAATTGCAGTTTGTGCTATTTTGATATCTCTTGGATTGCTCGAATAAATACAAAGATACGGGTCTGACTTGTACTTGTGATCTAGATATACTGGTCTTTCAATATCAACGCTAGCTATATCCGCATATGAATGTGGGACAGTGGAAAAAACAAACATTGCTGCAAATACCATTGCTACTATATACTTGATGTTTCGCATTTCTCTCGTGTGGGAATAATCACAAATGAGATAATAAAGCGGAATATGTATTTTAAAAATACAAAACCAAATCACTAACCTCAGTTAAACTGGGGGGGTGTTCTGTCAAAAATAGACATACATGTTGTTATATGCGTTTCCAGTGGAAATACCTTGAAGACACTTGGATGAACAATTAGCTGAAATCATATCTAAAATTGATGACGCAAAGCATCAAAGGAATAAATTCCAATTTAATTGGAAGGATTTTCAAGTTCAAGTCAGTATAATAAAATAGAAAATAATTGAACAAGAAATTTTTGTTGTAAATTCCTGAAAATATGATAAATGGAAAAAAATGGTAAAATTTAGCAAGGAAAATTTTTCAAGTTTTTTAATCTTTTCGAAACGTGTAATTACTCAATGAAGTACTACGTTATCCGAAATTACCGTCCAGAAATCTTACACAAAGGTCAAATAATGCCTTAAGACCTTGAGTCGATCTTAATTATATGCAAAAACTTGGAAAATCGGGGAGGGGTAGTAGATAGCCCAAAGCTAAATACTTGATTTGCCGTTATGGTGTTAAACTTTTCTTATTACAGGTACATACTGGAAGGCATACTATTCTAATTCTATAAATCATTATATACTGTGGTATACTATAGTATACCAATGAATACTACCATAAAAATAAAAGACAAAACAAGAACAAAACTTGGACACTTTAAGCTACACATAAATGAAACATACAATGACGTAATCGAGAGACTGATGAAAACAGCACAGGACGATGAACTGGACCCTCAAACAATAAAAAACCTTAGAAAATCTCTAGATGACATAGAAAAGGGTAAAACCTACTCTCTTGCACAAGTAGAAAAAGAGCTTGGTCTATAACATACTCATAACAGAGACCGCAAAAAAACAGCTGGCAAAGATAGACAGACAAACAGCAAAAAGAATAAATAAAAAACTGCGCGAGATCTCACACGAACCATTCCTTTATGTCTCAAGACTTGCCAATCTAGAACTTTACAAACTAAGGGTTGGCGATTACAGGGTTTTGATGAGCATTCAAAAAGTGAAGCTAATCATAATAGTGGTTGAAATAAGCCACAGGCGTAACGTGTACAAATGGTGATTCAAACTTTCTGAGCCATTCCCTAGGCCCTCAAATTTTAGAACTGGATTGGTAGAGCAATATCTAAAAAGGTTTGAAGAAGCTTGTTGTCATCTTTTGTCTGATGACTAGATACACTGCTGCTACTGCTACAAACATAATTACCAAGCTAAAGGAAAATGGAAATTCTGGAATTGATACTGGTGGAGTTACTGTAAATGAGATGGATGCTAATGAACCAGGGCAATTATTTGGATTATCTGTAACGCTGATCGTAGTTGGGCCTAGTGATACTGGTGGTATTTGAAATGGTTTACTAAATGAACCAGTAAAACCTGTTAATATTGTTTCTTGAGCATTTGTACTAGCAAAACATACAAAAATATTAGTATTTGATGAAAAGCCACTACCTGAGAGAGTTATTGAATCACCAACTGAACCACTAGGTGGAACCGGTGGATTAAGTGTTGCAGCATAAGCTCCAGGAATTGAAAATGATGTAATCAATACTAGAACAGCAAATATTGGTATAGTGCGAATTTTTCTCATATGCCTAGACCTTTCATTATCCATAAGCATTCTATAAAAATATGTCTTCCCTATCTTGGAAATAATATGCTAGACAAATTTTGCCTCTACAAGATGTAATTTTGTTGAATAACACCTATTTTTACCCGCCTTGTACCAGAATATAGAATGGTTAAGAAGACTGGATATAAAATTCTCTACTTTGTACTCCCCGTGATTTTATTGCTTGGAATCTTAGCGTTAGAGAATGGTCCGTCGTGCTTGGTGGATTATGGTTATTGGATAACTACATTAAGTGAAAGAAAAACGCTTTCAGACACAGATAGGCCCTCTTAAACTTGTATATTCATCTCCAGGATTTGACACAAAAGAAGATGGCTCGTTTCTTGCAGTGCTAATTTATGAAATCAATCCCAATTATTTGAGTTAATTATAAGAAATTCAGGTTTCTAAATTAAGTTTTTTACACA
>VBPW01000010.1 GCA_005877305.1 Nitrososphaerota archaeon
TATTGTATTATCAGTAAGGGATGTTGCTTCTACTTTGACATCTTTTGGTGGAGTGATCTTTGGTGCAGTTGTATCAACTGCATCAACTGTCTGAGTAGCGTTAGAGATGTTTCCAGCTGCATCCTCTGCTGTCCATAGTACGATTGTCTTTCCTAATGGGAAGACTTTGGGTGCGTTGTTTGTTATTGATTGTATTATTCCGTTATCGGTTACGGTCGCATTACCTAAAGGTATATGATTATCTGTCATTGATGCGGCATCAAATACAATATCTTGTGGTGGAGTTAATTTCGGGGGAGTATTATCAACTATTTTGACCATCTGAGTAGCAGTTGCACTGTTACCAGAAGCATCCTTTGTAGTCCATGTCACCTTCGTTGTACCTATTTGAAATACCTTTGGAGCATTATTAGTTACAGATTGTATCATTCCGTTATCGGTTACGGTCGCATTACCTAAATCCGCAACATTATTTGTTGCACTTGCTGCTTCCATAGTAATGTCCGAAGGTGCATGAATTGTTGGAGGAGTAGTATCCTGAACAGTGACTATCTGTTTTGCAGTTGCAGCATTTCCCGAAGCATCTTTAGCAGTCCAAGTTACTATTGTCTGGCCTAGCGAAAAGTATGCAGGAGCATCATTTGTGACAGATAAGACAACAACAGCATCAAAAGCTGATGGCAACCCAAGATCAGCAGAATTATGATCAGGACTTTTTGCCTCTATAGTAACATTTGGTGGTGCTGTTAATGTGGGTGCAGTTGTATCAATTACCGTAATTTTTTGTACAGCCTTTGCAATGTTTCCTCCCGAATCGGTTGCAGTCCAAGTTACCATTGAAGTACCAAGTGGAAACTTTGGTGGCGCCTCATTTGTAATTGAAGTAATTGTGGTATCGTCTGTTGCTGTTGCTTGACCGATTGAAACCGAAGTCAACATACCCGTTGCTTGTATTATCATGTCTGCTGGCGCAGTAATCGTAGGGGGAGTTTTATCATTAGGATTAGTTATTTTTGGAACACTGTTCTGTGGTGTTTGGTTTGTAGGCGTTGGTGATGGTGAGGTTTGATTACCAACTGGAATTGGGCTTTGTGTCATTGGTGAAGATAAAGAACCAAATTTCTGGATCCTGTTATTGCTACTGTCTACCACATACACATTTCCAGCAGAATCAACTGTAACATCTCTTGGATTGTCAAATAAATCAGCACCAGTTCCCTGACTTCCCCATGAAACAAGCTGATTTCCATCTCTGTCAATTTTTACTATTCTATCATCGCCAGTATCAGCTATGTAGATATTGCCAGAAGAATCAACACTTAATCCAAGTGGTGTCTTCAAGTTTGAACCAGAAGCAGCAGTAAAGGTTTTTAAGAAAACACCATCTTGGGTGAACTTTTCAATTCTATTATTTCCAGAATCAGATACATAGATACTTCCTTGTGAATCTGCTGTTACTGCACGAGGAGAAAGAAATTGACCATTTCCAAGTCCACTCTGCCCAATTGATGTTATGAATTTACCATCAGATGAAAATTTCGCTATTCTGCTGTTTCCAGTATCAGCAACATAAACATCCCCACTTGGATCTACGGCAATTCCTTGCGGTAATAAAAATTGCCCATTACCGCTTCCTTGACTTCCCCATGAAGTTATGAATTTGCCTGTGGTATCAAACTTTTGAATTCTACTTTGTGAGTTATCAACAACATAAACAGAATTTTCATGGATGGCAATTCCAGTTGGTGCTTCAAATTGTCCATTTCCAGAACCTTTAGTTCCCCATGTATCCAAAAAATTTCCATTAAAATCAAACTTTTCAACTCGCCTATTGCCCAAGTCTGTAACATAGACATTCCCAGATGAGTCAATTGCTATACCCTGAGGAAAAGCAAATTGGCCTAGTTTTCCAAGTCCATAAGAACCCCATTGAGTTACATATTGAGGAGCATTAGCTGCCCCTGAATATTGAACAAGTGTACTAGAAAGTAGTAGAGATATAATACCTATTTGTAAGAGTGTGAACGTTTTCAACTGGCATAAATTGTAAAATACTAAAAAGTCCTCTAAAGTGAGAAATTGTTGCAGTTTTTGTCAATTAAGGTCAATTAGAAGGGTTTGTTGACCTCCCTGGTAAAGGCATAGCTTGCAAAGGCCACCATTATAGCTACAAAGCCACAAATTACAGCCACATCGATAGCAATAGAAAAGACTTGGGCCGTTCCTGTCATCATCTCTCTAATTAAAAGGACAGAATAAGTCACAGGGTTTAGCTTTGCAATAAAGGCAAGCCAATGTGGTAAAAGTTCAAGAGGGAAGAGAGCTGGACTTAGCATAAAAAGTGGCATTCCAAGAAAATTTATCACACCCCAAAAGGTCTCTTGTGATTTTGCAGTAGCTGCAACAATGACAGAAATTCCTGAGAATCCAAGTGAAAATGCAATCACGATTAACATGATTGGAATAATCATCAAATAATTTGCTATTCCAACACCAAGTGCAAGTGCAATTCCCAAAATAAGACTTGATTGTAAAGCAGAGATCAAAGATATTGCAAGCATCTTACCTACTGCAATAGATGATCTTGAAATTGGAGACGTCAATGCTTTATTCATAAAACCATATCTTCTATCCCACAGGGTGTTAACTCCGCCAAAGATACTAGTGAAAATTGCAGTGAGCATTATCACACCTGGTGCCATAAATTCGATGTAAGATCCATTAAACCCTACAGATTGTATCAGTGGTCTAGTTCCTGCAAAAGTATTTCCAATCACTATAATCCAAACGGCTGGCTGGATTAATCTAATTAATACACCGCTTCTAGATTTTCTATATCTTTTCATCTCTCTCCAAAAAATTGTGTATGTATCTGAAAAAATCAAGCTCTAAGTCTCCTCATTTTTTCTCGTTCTTTTTTTCTGTTGAATCCCTCGCTTTCCTCTCTGAGTTCTCTGCCTGTATGCGATAGAAACACATCGTCAAGAGTAGGTTTAGTAAGTGTAATGGATTCTATTTTTACTCCAAGTTTTCCCGTAAGCTCAAATATTTTTGGTGTTACCTGATTGCCACTAGGAGAAAAAATTGTAATTTCGTATCTCTCAGTAGTAACATTTTTTACCAGAGGCAATTTTTTTAATTCAGAAAGTAAATTTTCAAGCTTAAGATCAGAGTCAACCTCAAAAACTACAACTTCATTGCCAAGTGCATTTTTGAGTGCTTTTGGAGAACCTGTCACCTTAATTTTTCCATGATCTATTATGGAAATATTGTCACAAAGTTTGTCAGCTTCTTCCATGTAATGAGTCGTAAGGAAAATAGACATGCCAAACTCTTTGTGAATATTCCTAATGTAATCCCAAATCTTGTATCTTGTTTGTATATCTAACCCGAGAGTGGGTTCATCTAAAAAAAGAACTTTGGGTCTATGCAATAAACCTCCTGCAATATCTAGCCGTTTTCTCATGCCTCCTGAATACGTCACTACAGCATCATGTTGTCTATCAGATAATTCTACAAGATCAATGATATCATCAATTCTTTTTTTGATATAATTTTTTGGTATGTGGTTAAGTCGTGCTTGAAGTTCAAGATTTTCTCTGCCGGTCAAATACTCATCAACCGTAGATTCTTGTTGCACATATCCTATGTTCTGCCTAACTTTTTTTGCCTCCATCACTACATCAAAACCTGCAACGTACGCTTTTCCAGAGGTTGGTTTTAGCAATGTAGTTAGAACCATAATTGTAGTACTTTTCCCAGCACCATTTGGTCCTAGAAATCCAAAGATCTCACCTTCTTCTATTTTGATTGAGATTTCATCTACTGCTTTTAGTCCATTTCCATAAACCTTGGATAGCGATCTTGTTTCTACGGCATACAACAATAAACAAACAATTTTCGGATTATAAATTGGTATTACAAAAATCCTGAGATGTATTGCTGCATGAACATTGTGAAGTAAGTTTTTTAATTTGTAGGAATTGCTCACGCTACATTTAGCGATATTTCATTGACATCTCCAAAAATGGTTAGTTTGACTGGACATGAATTGACTAGCCTCCATGTTGGTCAACAAATTGAGGTTGAATCAATAATTACGAACCATGCTACATCACAAAAAAAATTCACTTACATGGTACAAGTATTGAATAACAAAGGTCAGGTAGAATATTTTGAGGGACTTTCTGCATCTATTCTTCCCAACCAATCTTTCACTGTTTCACAATCATGGACTCCAAAAGAATCTGGGCAATATACTGTACAAACTTTTGTTTGGGATGGTTTGTTATTTCCTACACCTGTGACCAAAGTAGTCCAAACTCAGGTTACAATAGAATAAAAAAGCAATTCTTTTACTAATTAATTCAATCTTATATTAAAAATAAAATTTAGTGAGGTTTCTTGTAATTGTCTTTTGTGAGTTTGAGAATTACTTTTTCTCCTACTCCCCAAATTTCAGATTTTGAATAAATTCTTGAGCCAGTCAATCCCTCTGAGACTTCGATGGATTCAATTTCGTTGGTATCTAGGTTTTTATGAATTTTTTTTATTTTCCCTATTTTATGACCGTCGATATCAACAACAACTGTATCTTTTCTTAATGGTGCTGTTCCAAGTAAAACTGATTCAGTTGTGAATCTGTCAATATGATCACGTGGTAAAAAGTAATCCTTGTGGAAACCCTCATGGACCGTAATTCCAGTTACCTGTAAAGTATCACAGTCTATTTGAACATGCTTTACCTTCCCGTATTCAATTCCTTCTTTATCGATTACTTTTTTTCCTATAAAATCATCAGCGTTTATCCGATTGTCTTCCATTCCTTGTAGTTCAGTTGCCATGCCTAGGATCAATTATTTTGATTTATTGAATCAGTTATCAGAGTTTTCAATCCAAGTGGTTAAATTCTTTAGAACAAGACAAATCCCATGAAGCCTCAAGAAGTAACTTTCAAGGCTATCCTGATTACAAATGGAAGAAAAACAGGTAAGGAACATGCCGTAGAATTAAAAGCAGTCTTTTATGATAACAAATTTTATTTTTCTAGGAGAAATTCGCAAAGTGACTGGTTAAAAAATGCACTTACCAATCCTCATATAAAGATCCAATATAATAATATGATATTTTCTGGAACTGCCTCACTTGTCACAGATGAAAACTTGACAAAAAAAATTTCACAACTAAAATATCCAGATAAGAGAGCCCAAGAATCAAGAATTGTCTTAGAGGTTACATTATGTGAATGATTGTAGTTACACCGCGTCGTTCGTGCTCTTGACCTTCTCTCATTTCAGATACAATAACTGTAAATGATATTAAGTCGCGTGGTTTGCAATCTTGTGCGTTAATCTTCAGATGCAGATCAAGCAAATCAAATTCTTGTCCTTCTACAATATTTGATTCATCGATTGAAACATTAGAAGTAGAACTAACCAAAAAGCGTTTGTCCTTTTGATGCCAACCAAGTTTGACTTTGCACTCCTCACGACCTATCGCTTTAACATTAATGTCTATTATTCCCGGTTTTGCTAGTGTATAGCCCGAAGAATTATTTACAAAAACACCGATTTGAAAAGGATTACCCGCGGTGCTTTCTGCCATTTTTTGGATCCCATCATCCATTACAACATCTACTCCTTTTATCGTAGTAGCAACTTTGGCAATCCATTCATTTGTACGTTCTACAGTAGCAAGTATCCTATCACGTCTTTTTTTGTCCTCTTCTGGAGGAAGTTTGTAATAATCCACCCATGCAAGATAGTCATTACTGATGTCTTCGATAAACTGTATACAGGTAACTTTGTAGTCTTCTACACTAGATGCCCTTTCAGACCCTTCATCATAAGGTAGACCGTCTTTGTCTAATGGAAGCACATTTTGTATTAAAACGAGTTGTAAATAAACCCAATAAATATATGACAAAAATTTAAAATTTAAAACCGTGACCTTTTCAGCCATAACGCACGATCTTCAAAGAGAGTTACGTTCAAACATGCCGCAAATAAGATTTCTTTTACAAAAAACTCCAGCACTTGCTTTTACTACAATAAATGAAATTTCAGCTAAAGTGGGAAAAAAGTATAATCTTTCACTTTCACTAAATTTTCCAGACCGTGGAAAGATAGAAGATTTTGAATCCTATGGAACTGAGAACATAGGCATGGTAATTGACAAATTCAGAAAAACATTTCCAATTAAGAGGGAATTGATTAAATCAAAAGCATCTGAAATTTTTGGTTCTGCAAAAATCCAAGATGCATACATGTATGAGGGAAAAGAGGGAATAAGAGTTGTTTTAGATTCTGGGAGATTAGATATCCTTCCAGCCTCCTTACACGTATGGATCAAATTTGATAAAAAAGTTATAGAGTTTTGTGATTGGCTTTTGGCGAACTGTTATCAACTAAAACCAGGTGTCAAAGGAGCAGAAAGCGAAGTAAGTTCATAAGAATACTGGAGATTTCCAGAAAGATCGTATACTTCGGCTTTTACTGGAAGAGGCAAATTATCTACTATCCAGAGTTTGTTTTCCTTTTGACCTTCCTTATATGAAATGATGTATGAATCAAGAGAACCAAATTTGAGTGAGACTTTGCTATGATCTGTTACTTTAATTTCTTCCTTGATATCATGAATATACATATCGCCCCAGGTTGCTCCTTTTACAAGATATTTATTTTCAATTGTGATATCTCTTACTGAAAAAACTGTCGAGTCCAAGATGGCAAAAAACGGTTTTGCTTTATCTGATACTTGATTGAAATCATAAACTATGTTTATTGGAACTGTTTGTTCTATTTCATTATCGGTATTGGGATTTATCTGAACAAAAAGTGTTTGATTCCCAGGATTTGTGGCAGGCAGGAATTGTATCTTGGCAGAAAATTTTGTACTATTTGTTAAGACGTCATATTGCATCACCGGATTATATTGAGCTCCTTTACCTATATGCCACTGACTGGCTTGGCGTGGAAGAACCTCTCCGTTTTGAGATCCTCCAAAATGTGTAAACCAAAGTATTGATATTACACATACTGCTATAATACCTACTCCAAGCATTAGCTTGCTTGTCATTAACTATCAGCCAGTATAACTCGTTCTAAAATTTAAGGGTAGAAAAGTTTGTCTTAAATCTTGAAAAGAGAATACCCATTGCTACAACAATAGCCATTACCATTATAGCTCTAACTGGGAATTCTGGAACTCCTAGTGGTGGTGCGGTTTTAACATCAATTTTAACAAATCCAGAATAGGCCGTATCAGGGCTTGTATTTTCTGCTCCAGTACCAATAACATTAATCAAATAATGAGTAACTGGCGGCGGTTGAGTGATTACAATAGTTCTAACATCTTCTCCTACTGGTGCAAATAGTGTACTCTGACCAATAGATGTTGCCACTGAACCAAGATTTACTCCTTTATCGTCTACAGTATAGATATCATATTGAACATTGGAAAATTTCTGACCTGGATCATATGGATGCTCAAAATACAATGTCAACTGAACAGGACATCCTTGGTGTGGGATTGCTGGAGAATACCTATATTCAATAACCATAGAGTTTGAGTCGGTATTTAAGAAATTATGAACCGCAGATGCATCATCTGTAGGACATTTTCCAGCTCCAGCAATAGTGGAAGATATTCTATTCAGAAATTCAGGTGAAGTTTGACTATTTCCAGTTTCTAATAGTTCAAATACATATTGAGGTGGAGGCGGGCCTTGTGTTACATCTGTATATACAATTCCTTTTAC
>VBPW01000011.1 GCA_005877305.1 Nitrososphaerota archaeon
TGCCCTTATCAATATTTCAGTCGAGATAGCCATCCCATCTTCATAAAGATCTAGTTTGGACAGGGCGTTTTTTTTATATGCACGAAAACCATTTTGTGAATCACTAATATCGTCATACGCTGCGATGTTAGCTAGTTTTGTTAAAGTTTTAATTCCAAAGGTTCTGTAGCGTGGTACCTTTCTACTATCATTTTCAGTGAGAAACCTAGAGCCGACGACCACGTCGACATCTCCCTTTAAAATTGGCTGCACAATTTTAGGAATGTCGGCTACATTGTGTTGGCCATCGGAGTCTAGCGTGACTACAATGTCTACATCTTTCATCTTCGCTATGTTAAACAACGTCTTAAGAGCACTACCGTACCCCTTGTTGGTGCTGTGTCTGGCGATGGTTGCGCCAGCCGATCTTGCAATTTCACCGGTATTATCTACCGAACCATCGTCGCATACAACTACTTCACTACAATAAGCTCTTGCATTACGAACAATATCTGCTATATGTTTTGCCTCATTAAATGCAGGTATACAAACCAAGATTCTTTCATTACGATTTACCCCCTCCATTGCACTGATTAAAACAAAAAAGCTCTATATGAGATTTACTGCGTGTGGATTAGTAATTACAAGGTTTTACGTACCCTCCCAACGTCAATAAAATATGTTTACCTTGAACGATTTACGCCAGCGAGTTAGGATAATCAAGATATCTTCATTACAACAAGTGCTACTAACAATAAACTTTGCTAGGCAAAGATTATGTTGATAGAAATAATAGTGATGAATTCTCTAATCCACTAAAGTGTTAATTTATGGAAGTGATTGAACAAAGACATTTCGTAAGGAATCTCATTGTTGTTGCGGTAATATCAGAGTTTTTCTCATCATTCACATTATGGTTGATACAATCTGAGATAAAATATCCCCTCTTCATCCTTGAAACTCTCTCAATAATAATTATTTTCCTTAGTTTATCAGATCATGATTTCAAGTTTACTACGAAGATAAAGACAGTAAAAAATATTCCATCAAATTTGGTTTTAGACATTTTGTTAATCAACACATCAGTAGTTTTACTTGTGTTGAATCAATTTCACATACAAGAAACCTTCGCTCAACCTATCTTGTCGCTTTTGAGTACTTCATTTTTATCTGGTTATGCGTTGTTGAATATATGCAAGATACAAAGATATTTTTCCAAACTGGAGAGCTATATTTTATCTTATTTAGTCAGTTTCACCTTTTCCGGATTTTGTACACTAGCATTTTTGTGGACCGATGAATTTTCACGAAGCCTTATAATTCCATCTTGTTTCATCGTGTTGGGAATTTTCTCTGCCATTAGGCATACAAGGAACAAAGATGTTGTTGAAAGTTTCAAAACTAATTCGTTATCTAAAAATATAGACGTCATAGCTATAGTATTTTGTATTATTTTCTACGTGGTGTTGTTCTATTACTTTTATCCAAGTTTCACTCTCGTAAGCGGCACTGATATTTCAAGACATTATAGAAATTCCCTAATACTTTCCAGGAGTCCAGATCTTTATACGGGGTTTAATTATCTTCTTTTCCATTCTTACTACGCCTCTCTTAATGTTCTGTCTGGATTCCCAGCCGCAACTTACTTTGAAAGTATTGAAATAATTTTAAATCTCTTTTTACCCTTGTCAATCTATGCTTTTGCGAAAAGATTTCTCGGGGAATTAGACAAAAGAATACCTGCCATTGCGGTTGTTTTTTACACAATTCTGAGCGGCTTCTCATTCCTCTATTTCACACACTTGAAGCTTTTGGGAGATAATGGAACAGAGTATCAAATGCTTGTGAATGTTATGGAGAAGTCATTTAATGCTATCATTAATTTTTCACAACCCTTTCCCTTTTTTGGTCCACAGTCGGTCGCACTTATCATGTTTATTATGGCATTTACCTTATTACGAATTCAAAACATTCCAAAATTAAAATTTGTTTTTCTGACCTCTGTCTTAATGTTAGCGATGTATCTTGCGCATGAAGCCGAAGCTGTGCTTATTGCTGTCTTTATATCGGCCTTCTCTTTTCTGTCAAGAACTAAGTCATTGCGTCTTGATGATTTTCTTTTATCATCATTAATAGCTTTGAATTCTGCTGTTATAGTTTCTTTGTACGTATCATTTTTTTGGTACTCTTCCGTACAAATTCTTGGGATCAACTTTCGCGCTTTATTGCCTCTAGGTTTAACCATATCATTTATCTGTGTTTCCATGTTTTGGAGAAAAACAATCTTACACAAGATTCGTATTCCTATGAAATTATTCAGCGACAAAAGATTCTATGGGGTATTATGCATGATATTGGTTTTCTTTTATCTTCTTGGTTTGCTAAGGTGGTTCTTTGGTGACGATACCCAATCCGCTTCATTTGTAGAAACTGGAGTTATACCATGGTTCACGTACCCTCTCATGTTAGGAATACTTGGACTTCTAGCTCTTCTGACCATACGATATTTGGGAGACATTTTGCCTAATAGCGCTGTAGTACTCCTTCTAATATCAATTCCATTTTTTTTCTTGGTAGGAAGGACAATTTCGTATGTGGATCTTCACTTCATTTTGACCGGGTTTTGGGAGAAGAGGATGTTTTTGTATATCTTTGTTTTTGTTTCTGTCCTTGCTCCAATACCGTTAGTAAAATTGATTCAGGCAAATAGGTCAAGAAAAGTCTTCACAATTGTCGGTTTATCTGTTTTCATATCATTAATAGTAGTTTCAGGCTTTTCTTCATTAGCTCTCCAATCCGAATTTTGGTTCCTTCATAGTAGATTATCTCTCATAAATGATGAGGTAATTCAGGGTGTCGATTTTCTAAAAAAAATATTGCAACAGGAAACGCATGCTTTCACAATAACTCCCTCATCCTCGTCATATTATATAGCTGATTTTGCAGTCCCACCCTACCAGTTTTGGCCTCCCCAGATCTCTGTATTTTCAAAATATCCTGATATTTCTCTACTTTCTTTGAATAGTTACCATCTTACACACGCGTATATTTTTATGCGCGCTAACGATTTTAACATATTGAGAGGACAAGAAAGTTGGTTTGGTGGACATCTTCTTCCACTTCTTCCCGTTGTTTTCTCGAACAATAACGTTACCATTTATAATGCTACTCATGTAACATACCCGAATTCTAATTCAGAAACGACGTTGGTGATACCAAGCGATCCCACCATAGTACCAGAAGATTCTTGGTTCTACGCGTACGATGTAATTTCGCAAGGAAATCTAAACTACACAGTAAAGTATGATAATGATCATACTGCGCTCAAAAGCAAGAACGTGATATTAAGTTTTGATCCTCCTAAAGGTAATACTCGTGACATCTATTACAAATTTGGACATCCTAATAGCTGGAGAATTATTTCTGGCAGCTGGAAGTTCCTAGAGGATGGTCTTCATGGAGGAGATCTGTCAAGCGGTGTGTCGAAGATCATATTAAGCCCAATTTCTTCCAAAAATTTTACCATAAATACTTTATTAAGGATTCATGATATATCTCCGAATGCAGGTAATTACGCTTCAATTACTTATTCTTGGATAAATCCTGCTAACTATAAGGCTGCAGAAGTAGCAATCTGGAAAGAAAAGGTATACGTGTCTTTTATAACTGCAAATGAAGGTGAATTATCTAGGGATACTCCATGGCCTGGAACCTTGACCAATTTAAGCTGGAAGCCTGATACTGTTTTCAACATGACTTTCTCTACTAAAGGAAATTTAGTGGAATTGGCAGTAAACGATACTAGATTGCTACATGAAAACCAAAATAGCAATTCAGGCTATGTTGGATTGGGTTACGGCAGAATCCGAGATGTCGTATTTGATCATTTTCAAATCACACATCCTGCCCCCTTAAATCCGCGAGACTCGTCTGATTATATTTCGTACGTGAAATCCGGAGGAAATATTCTGGTAGAGAATTTCTTATAGATACTAGACCAAAGCAGCTATCCATCTCTTCTGAAAATGTTATTCCGTTGGCTTTCTATAATTCTAGTGGAGGATCTTCAGTCTTCCTCGGAGAAGAAAATATTGGTCTTGGCAAAATAATATACGTAAATGTCTATCCGATTGTCACCGATATAGCTGAGAGTAAAGTACATGCGCAACAATCTTATAAAATACTTGGAGAAATACCTAATCTTTTTGCCTTAAAATTAAAAACAAATGATTCTGTTCAACCGAATATTGGAGATATGAAAATTGATTTTAAAGAGATGACTGGAATTGGTAGTGTAGTGATAAATACCACATCCGTTATCCTTCCAGAAGATACAACCATTAGGAAATTGATAATCAGAGATGGTCACAAGGACATCTCAATTGAAAATGTCACTAAATTAGATATGGATGGATATCATAATGCTGTGTTATATGGAAATTATGTTTCCCTTGCAAATGGAAAAGGTTTGTATGGAAACATGTTAATATCCAACTCGACAAATATATCGTTTAAAGGCAATACGGCAATAGATGCGATAACAGATAACAATAATTCATACCATTTTGATAATATCACAAATATCAGCATCCTAAATGATGAATTGGTACACGTCTATGCCAGACAACCGATTTTAAACGTACATGGCAACATTGTTTTGAAGTCTCCTGGCGGGCCACAAATTCTTTCAAAGGTTGGAGCCTACTCAAGCGAGCTTTATGTTTCTGGCAACGTAGCTTTGACGCTATTTATGTCGGATTCATATAGTTATGGTAGCAATCTATTCGTGGATGGTTCAATGGAGAGGGTTCCCGGGCTATATGATTACGATCAAATAGCATCTCTTTTTCAGCCGTTCTTACTGTTTGATTTTAACTCCTATTCTCCATTACTGTTCCCATTTCTAATCATTCCATTTTTTATTTCAATTATTATCTTAACAGGCAAGATAATAAAACACGACAACAACTATGTGAACAAGCCAGAATCGCATATCAGTACACGAGAATCATATTAAAAATTCATATAATTCCCAAGAAAGAGTGTGTTTGTGAACAAGAACGTTATCATTGTAATAGCTGTTACTACCATCTGCGTTGTGATAGTTGCATTCGGATTCAACCAACATATCAATGAAACAAAATTGGTAGATGAAGAAAAAATGAAAAACAAAACCGAATCAACCTCAGTAAATTCTTCTAG
>VBPW01000005.1 GCA_005877305.1 Nitrososphaerota archaeon
CTTTTAACAAATCAAATGATTCTTCTACAGTGTCATCTATGAGAGATTTTTGTGGTACCGGCCAGCTTTCTAAAAGAATGCTCTTCTTTTCTCCAAATAATGTCAAATAAAGATATTCTGTGGTAAATGGGCAAATGGGATGCAATAATATGTCGAAGGTTTTGAGAATCTCTGACAATGTAGCATATATTGCAAGCCTTCTTTCTTGTTGTTTTTCATCTTCTGTCCAAAGGTCTTCTCTTGTAATTGGTATGTACACTTGACTGACAGAATTTATAATAAAATCATCTAACACCTTTGCTGCCTCATGAAATCTGCACTTGTCTTGCATTTCTTTAACGTTGGATATGAGTTTTTGAAGCTTTGATAAAATCCAAATCTCAGGTGATTTTAAAAGATTTTTACTTTTTGCCCACTCGAGTGTATGAGATTTATCAAACTTGTCATACTCACTATTTTGTTTGAAATAAATGTGCAAATGATACAACGTACTTAGAATTTGGTAAGGCCTTGAAACTAGCTCGTCCGTGCTAAAGTTAAGTGGTTCTATTGGACTTGATTTCCAAATAAAGTAAAGTCTTATCAAATCTACTGGATATTTTGTCATTAGCTCAATTGCATCAAGGACATTTCCAAGAGTTTTACTCATCTTGTTTCCATTTTTATCAAGGACATGACCATGAAACAAAAATGACTTGAAAGGTGCAACTGGTTTGTTGTTGTAAATTACGTTTTCCATCAGCAGGGTATATGCCCATCCTCGCGTCTGGTCAATTCCTTCCGTAAGAAAGATTGCAGGAATATATTCATTATAATCTGCATCTGTAAGGGAAGCATAAGGAGCGGCACCACTGTTATGCCACGTATCTAGAACAAATTGCTCTCTTTCCATTTTTGCACCGCATTTTTTGCACTTTATTGTAATTTTATCTATCCAAGGTTTGTGTAGCTCAAAGTTTGGCCCATCCGGTAGCTCAGTTGCCTCATTTACTATTTCAGCCCTTGAAAAAAGCCATCTGTGATCACCACAATTCTTACATGTCCATCTTGGTAAAGGGCAACCCCAAATTCGCTCTCGTGAGATGCACCAAGGATGTTTATCTTTTATTATTTCAAGAAACCTGTTTTTTGGAGGATCAAAAAAATACTCTACATTTTCAGCTGCTTTTACTGCCTTGTCCCCAAGTCTATCTAAAAAGTAAAAGAATCCTCGTCGTGCAAGCCATAAAAGCTTGTGCTGGGATCTCCAGCATAAAGGATATTGGTGTTTAATCTTGCCAATTTTTACTAGTGCCCCCTTTTCACGCAAAGAACTAACAATTTTTTCGTCTGCATCACGTACTAATAATCCTGAATATACTCCTGCCTCTTTTGTGAATTTAGCTTCATCATTTATTGGATTAAAAATTGGAATTGACCTTTTTGTTGCAATCTCAAAGTCCTCTTCGCCATTGGCAGGAGAAAGATGTACAAGTCCACTTCCTGTTTGTATGTCAACAAAACTTTCTGCTACTGTAGTGTGAAATTTTTCTAATGTGGATTTTTCTTTTAGTCCTGGAATTTCCTCAAGCAAGGGATGGATGTATTTTTTTCCATCCATCTCTGAACCTTTTATTATTTTTACAACTGAATAATCTCCAATTTTTGCTTCCTTCATAAATTCTTCTAGCCTTTTTTCACCAACAAGCCAAGTCTCGCTTCCAACTTTTACATAGACATAATTTTCATCAGGATTTAGGCCAACCATTGTATCAGTAACCAAAGTAAATGGCATTGTAGTCCAAACAATCAAAAACAGATCTTCACCTTTCATCTTTACCTTATAGTAAAGAGAAGGATCTTGAACTGTTTCGTATCCTTGGTTTACCTCAGAATGACTAAGTGATGTCTGACAACTTGGGCAGTATGCAACTATTTTGTAATCTTCTGATAGTATGCCGTTTTCGTGTGCCTTTTTGAGAAATTTCCATTCTCGTTCAATGTATTCATCCTTGTATGTCCAGTATGCTTTTTCTTGATTAAAGGACATTCCCATAAGCTTGTCAGCTTCTACCCATTTTTCATTAAACTTGTATACAATTTTTTTACACTCTGATACTATTTTTTCAATCCCTGCAGATTCTATCACTTCAGATTTGCTTCCTGAAATGCCAAGCTCTTTTTCTGCTTGTAGTTCCACAGGCAACCCCTGTGTGTCCCATCCAGCATTGAAAATTATTTTATGACCACACAAAGTCATGTATCTGTACCAGAGATCTTTGATCACACGGCCTCGCAAATGGCCTGCATGCGGTGTACCATTCATGGTTGGAGGGCCTTCTATGAATGCAATTTTTTTGTTCTTGTTTGGAGATTCAAAAATTAATTTTTGCAAATCAAATGAAGAAAATTTATTTCGGATTTCTTCTTCTATTTTTTTTGCCTTAAATTCGTGCGATATCTCCATTTACAGAAGGGGTAAATTCTCTGATATTATAAAGCTAAACTAATCGGAATCTAGCTTTGAATCTACTTTGATGTGTACCTTTTCACCATTATGATGGTTGCTATACAGCATCTTTGTCTTGAATCCTTTTTTGTGTAAATATCCTTCAAGCAGCATTGCCCAAGGAAGGGAATGTCCGCTGTTTAGTTTTGATTCTATGATTATGTGGTTTCCTTGGGGTTCGTATCGTGCCTGTCCTGAACATGTGATCTGTAAGGTAGAATCAACAAGAGCAATAATCTCATCAATTGTTTTTGCCTCCAAATCTACACCATTTTTTTCAAGAAACTCAAGCATGTCAATTTCTTTATTTCTCGAATGTAATACGGAGTTTAGTACAAAACCAAGACCGTTTTCATTTATGGCCTGAATTATTTTCAAAGTTTCCTGTGCATCGATTTTTGTCATATCAAGAAGGTTGTTTGCTTTCATTGCATTTTTCCAAGTTTGTTCAAACGTTTTGGCTTGATTTGTCCCTAATACTTCAGTTGACAAAAATATTGCACCTTTGCCATTATTGCTATTTATCATAAGAATTTCAGAATCATCAAACATGATTGAATTTTGTGAAATGTCTGCACACTTTATCTTAATACCATCAGGAATTGCTCTAAATGTTTCGGATCCTATAAGATTTGGTGGAATTACTATTTTGATATCAATATTTTTTCTAATGGCATTGATTAGAGATTCTTTGCACTGTGATAAAAGATTCAATCCCCACGAGTCAACTATTGCATGAATCGAAGTCTTTGAACCGTCAATCATCGTTTCGAGTTGTTTGAAGACATAGTTTGGAGTAAGATGGAAGTATCTTTTTTCTTCTGAGCCTCTTGCTTTTTTACTGTCTTCACTTACTTGTTTTAATGTAGTTACAAGAATGTTCATACCATTTACTTTGTTTATTTGCTCTTGTACTATTTCATCAAAGGCATCTTCTGGAGATATTGCAGTACACATTATTGGTTTAGTTTTTGATATTATTGCAATCTTTTTCTTTTCTAGTTTTAACAAAGTAGGATAGACCTTTGTTCTTGGCAAGTTAGAATAATAGGCAAGCTCTGCTGCAGAAATGGTCCCCTTTGTGATTAAGGTTACATAGGCTTGAGCCTCATACCTGGATAAGCCAAATTCTTCTAGGCTAACTGCTAAGTCTTGTCCTTTAACCATATACCCAATTTGTTAATTTTAAGGTAAATTGAATAGCTAAATTCATTGCACAAAGATTGGAAAAAATACTAAGCTGTATCCAACATTGGTGTTACTGTGGTGACATCTTTGCATGTAACAAGGGTCTGATATAGAAAAATCTAATCTCTTGTTTGGGTACAAATTGGTAACAGAATCTAAATGGATAGTAAATGACGAGACAAAAAACCAGATAACACGGGCAAGCACTCTAAAGCCAAGGCTTGACTATGCAACAGAACTTGCTGATTTGATATTAGACATCCTTAATCAAAAAAAGTTTGAACTTAATAAAAACAACTTGAGACTTTATGAAAAGACTAAAGAAAACAAGCATGGTAGTAAGGAGGTGCCTTGATTCTGTTTTTGGACTTGGAAATATCATATTGGTTCTTGCCCCTACCATATCTATAGTAAGAGCAATACGTTCCCTGATACTTGGTATCTTTCCTACAGCAGATTCTCAATTTGGTGAGTTATCCTTAGTGTTAGGAGGCCTAATCATAGATGCGGGTCAACTCACAAGTGGGAATCTCGATTTTGATTTAGCAAATAAAGAGTCATCAAGGCTCTTAGATGAAGCGAAGTTGATTGCCGACTCTAAAATTTACAAGCAGTTCCCTAATGTAGATTTGTTGTAAGCAATGACCACTCATGCTTAATTTTTCAAAAAACAAACCTCAAGAAGAGATTTCGGTTCCTCTTGACAAAATTAAGAATATCTCTTCTAAAATAGAACAAAAAATTGCAGAAAAATTACCTGATAAAGACGACAAATTCATAGAGACACTCTCTGTTGAAGAGCTCAAAGACCTCCGTCAGGTAATTATGGCAGCAGAATACCTACTTTCTAAATACCAAGATAAAAAGGACATAAAGGTGTTTTTAGAGGACTTTATTGGAATTGTACTACATGCAGCAAATTCTGTAAATGTTCTACGAGATGATCTTACCGATCTTATAATATCGGCAGAAAGTGCGTTTCATCAGCTTCAAAGCTTGCATGAAGAAGTCACCCAGGACTTTTCATTGGATAGATTCGTTCAAACCAAACTCGATGAATATGGCATAAAGATTACACCCGTAAAGGTAGAACAGGCAAAAACAGAACCAGTAAAAGTAGAATTGCCTCCAACTCTAACTAATTTAACAAATACTACTAGACGAATTTACACCCATGATTACCTAACAAAAACCGCAGTTGAGATTTAGGTACTGAGAAATGAGTTTAGCCCCACAGGAGTTAGAAAATAGCGCTAGTAAATTTGCTGCAGAGGCAATAAAGCTTGATTCTCAGGGAGCTCGTGGCATGGCAATAGCAAATTATCAGAGAGCGATCGAATCTCTTGTAAAACTTGTCCAACTATACCCCGAGAACAAATTAAATCGTATTTACACTGAACGAATGGGTGCGTATCAGAACAGGATAAAGGCGTTACAAATGAGTCAAGTAGGACTTGAACCTGTAGTTGACCCCAGAGCTTCACCGGCGCAACAAAAGGAATCTCTTGCAAGAAATGAATTTGATGATTTGATAATGAAAGAAAAGCCTAACGTAAGCTGGGCAGAAGTTGTAGGACTAGATGATGCAAAAAATGCTCTTCGTGAATCTATTGTTTATCCAGCTAAAAGACCGGATCTTTTTCCATTGGGCTGGCCAAGAGGCATTCTTCTTTATGGTCCACCTGGTTGTGGCAAAACTATTCTTGCGGCTGCAACTGCAAGTGAGATTGATGGTTACTTCATAAACGTTGATGCCGCATCAATGATGAGCAAGTGGCTTGGTGAAGCAGAAAAAAATGTTTCGAAATTATTCATCATGGCTCGTGGTTATGCAGAAAAAGAAGGCTTGCCAGTAATATTGTTTATCGATGAAGTGGATTCGTTGTTGGGAACAAGAAACAGCGAAGTTGGTGGAGAAATTCGAGTTAAAAACCAATTCTTATCAGAAATGGACGGAATCAACGGTAAAGGAAAAGACCTTAAATTGTATGTAATTGGAGCAACAAACAAACCATGGAGTCTTGACTGGCCATTTCTTAGAAGATTTACAAAAAGAGTTTATGTATCACTTCCAAGCCTTGAAGCAAGAGTAAAACTCTTTGATCTTTACACTTCGCCCCTCAAGAAAGAAGAAAAAATAAAATCACTTGAACTTGCAAAGCTTGCAGACGGTTATAGCGCAAGTGATATTAAAGACATTTGTCAGTCCGCACAATTGATGGTGGTAAATGATTTGTTCCACCAAGCCAACTATTCTGCAGAACCAGTTGTAGGGGAAGCAAAGATGCAACCACGTGAGCTTACACTGGCAGACTTTAAGGAAATAATCACAAGAAGAAAGCCAAGTGTAAGTATGGAAATGATTCGTGCATACTACAAGTGGAGCGAACAGTTCCGAGCATTATAACCGAGTCCGTACAGAAAACAATTGATATCTTAGGATTTATCAGAATCAGGCTTGTCATTTTTTGTTATGGTAGGGGATTCAGCGAATCCAAAGATTCGCCAAATAATATACTTAATCAAATGTATACTATCTGAAAATCCTGTCACATCTACAAATTAATATACCTTCATTGCTTTTAATAATTTCTAAATTTGATTTTCAAACCCAGAAAAGTTGTTTAAATACATTCCATTCTAATTCATATCGTTTGAAACGTTCTGCCAAGATAGCAATCATTTCAGGCATAGCTGTAGCTGTAATCATTTCTGCAATAGCAATAACCGTACATTATAGACTATCAGCAATAGAAGGAAATGAAAAAAACAAAAACGAAAGCGCAAGTCAGATAGCAAAAGAAATAGTAGGAAATCTTACTCAAAACAAGGCACATTCAGAAGCAAGTGAATCACCTGAACAACGTGCAAAAGAGAATGCCCCATAAATTAACGAGACTAGCCAGAACCGAAAATAGTAAAGTTGCTTCGAAACAAGAGTAAACCCCGAAACTTAGCGGAACTTTATTTTGCTTGAGTTATCTTTGATATTGTCTTATCTTTAGGGATATGCGTATCTTCTATTATTAATTTAACATTAGTAATGTCACTATCAATTTGAATTTCATCTTTATGAATATCAAAGGTAAAAAAATGAGATTTTGCACTTCCCGCTTGCATTAAAATTTCATTATGCATAACTCCTTCAATAGAATAGGCTTACCTTTGTATTGAAATGTGATGTTTGTTCTATGAATAGTAGTATCTTGTTCACCTTTATTTCGTAGGAGTACATTGATGACAATGCTATAATGAAATGCATAATAATTCTCACTAAGCGGATTCCAATGTGCCTTCTTAATCTCAAAACTGAATCTGGGTCTTTCTTTCCAAAATTGTTTACCTAAACTGATAGATCCAGTAACAGCGCCGATAATAGCGACAATAATTGTAACTATTTCTTGAATAGCCATCAGAGAATAGACTTGTTCTAAGTTGATAACTTTATCACCTTGTCAAACCCCGAAATTGCACACGATGAATTTCTAAACCAGAAACCCCTTCCTTTCCAGAAGTCTTTAACACAAAACTTAAATCTCCAACATAATTCACATCACGAGGGTCTCAAATTCCAACAAAAAAAGCCAAACACGTAAACAAGTTTGGTAAACTGATCTTGGAAGACGGCACTATTTTTGATGGAATGGGTTTTGGTTATTCTGGTACGACTTTTGGTGAAGCAGTATTCAATACTGGAATGGTTGGCTACACAGAAGCACTCACAGACCCTTCGTATAGCGGTCAAATTCTTGCACTTACTTATCCTCTAGTCGGAAATTATGGTGTGCCAGACCCGTCCGTAAAAGACGAGGATGGAATCAAAAAATACTTTGAGTCTGACAAAATACAGGTACGAGGACTAGTTGTTCATGAGTTGTCTCTTACTGCTAGCCATTGGCATGTTGCCATGACACTTGATGAATGGCTGTATAATGAAAAAATTCCAGGAATTTCAGGAATTGATACAAGGGCATTGACTCGAAAATTACGTACAAACGGAGTCATGATGGCTGCACTGGCTGTTTCTGAAAATGAAATTGACGAAAACGAACTAAAGAAAAAACTTGCTTCTGCAAAAAATTACAACTCTGAAGAGTTTATGGATGTTGTATCAACAAAAGAGCCGCAAATTTATGGAAAAGAAAATGATATTGTTGTAGTAGTTGATACGGGAGTAAAAAATGCCATCTTACGAAATGTAAGAAAGCTTGGCTACAAAGTCATTAAGGTACCGTGGAATTACTCTATTGAAAAAATTCTTTCTTACAATCCAAAAGGGGTTGTCCTATCAAACGGTCCTGGTGACCCACAGAAATGTGTTGAAACAATGAAAACTGCAAAAGCACTAATTGATAAAAACATTCCAACTTTGGGTATATGTCTTGGCGCACAAATATTGGGAATTGCCGGGGGTGCAGACACTTTCAAATTAAAATATGGACATCGGGGACAGAACAAATCTTGTCTTGATTTAGATAATGATCGAGTTTATGTGACTAGTCAAAACCATGGTTATGGGATAGACCCTGACTCACTTGAAAAAACAAATTTCAAACTCTGGTTTACTAATGCTGATGATAAAACTGTAGAAGGAATTAAACATAAAGAAAAAAAATGTATTGCAGTACAGTTTCATCCCGAAGCATCACCTGGACCTTTTGATTGCATGTTTGTATTTGAAGAGCTAAAACGCCTAATGGGGGAGGAAAATGCCAAAAGATGAGTCACTGAAAAAAATTCTAGTTTTGGGCAGTGGGGCAATTAAAATCGGAGAAGCAGGCGAAAGTCACTAAAGTGACCGTCAATTCGACTACTCCGGTAGCCAATGTCTCAAGGCCATAAGGGAAGATGGAATCAAAAGTGTACTTGTCAATCCAAACATTGCAACAATACAAACTGATACCAGATTTGCTGACAAGGTATATTCTATTCCCGTAAATCCAGAATATGTAGAATCCATCATCGCGTCAGAACGACCAGATGGTCTGATGCTAGGATTTGGTGGTCAGACTGCACTAAACTGTGGAGTAAAACTAGAGGAATTTGGCATATTAAAAAAATATGGAGTCAAAGTTCTTGGAACTCAAATTAAAGGAATCCAAGCAACAGAAGACCGACAACTTTTCAAAGACGCGATGATACAATGCGGAGTTCCTGTACTGAAGAGTAAAACTGTTTACAACTTTGAAGAGGCAAAAAAGGTAGCAGAGGATCTGGGCTATCCAGTAATTATACGAGTTGCATATACGCTTGGGGGAAAAGGTGGCGGAGTAGCACACAACGAAATTGAACTACATGAAATTGTAAGTCGTGGTCTTAATGCAAGTCTAGTAGGTCAGGTATTAATTGAAGAATATGTTGGTCACTGGAAACAAATCGAATACGAAGTAATGGCTGACTATTCTGGAAATAATATCATCGTATGCAACATGGAAAACGTACTCTCCATGAGAGTACACACTGGAGATAACATTGTAGTTGCACCATCCCAGACCCTTGACAACTCTGAATACCAGATACTAAGGTCTGCCGCACTGCGTGCTGCAAAACATGTAGGGATAGTTGGTGAATGCAACATACAGTTTGCATTAGATCCAAAATCCGATAAATATGTGGCAATTGAGATTAATCCTAGACTCTCACGTTCTTCTGCACTTGCAAGCAAAGCAACAGGTTATCCAATTGCATATATGGCAGCAAAAATTGTAATGGGCTACTCACTTCCAGAGCTAGTTAACCGCATAACAAAAACGACAACTGCATGTTTTGAACCATCACTTGACTATATTGTATGTAAACATCCGCGTTGGGATTTTAGCAAATTTGAACTTGCAAACCAACATCTTGGGCCTACGATGAAATCTGTAGGCGAAGTGATGGCAATTGGTAGGTGCTTTGAAGAATCACTACAAAAATCAATTAGGATGCTTGAAATTGGAAATGATGGCCTTGTTGCAAACCGTACTCCAGATACAACATATGATGTAGAAGATCTTGAAAATCGATTACAAAATCCAGATGACTATATATTATATTATGTTGCGTCAGCGTTACGACAAGGAATTTCAGTTGAACGAATCTACAAACTTTCGGCAATAGATCCATGGTTTATTGAAAAAATACAAAACATAGTTGAAACAGAAAAAAACCTAAAAGAATCAAAACTTGAACGAAATCTTTTACACGAGGCAAAGAAACTAGGTTTTTCAGATAAACAAATTGGACGACTAGTTGGAAAAGATGATCTTGATATTCGTAAAATGCGAAAAGAGGCAGGAATCATACCTGTAGTTAAACAAATAGATACACTTGCAGCTGAATGGCCAGCAAAAACAAATTATCTGTATTTGACATATGGTGGTACAACAAACGATTTTGAAGTAGATTCAAACCAAGAAAAGATTGCGGTCTTGGGAGCTGGCCCATATCGTATAGGAAGCAGTGTAGAGTTTGACTGGGGCACTGTAAACATGGTTTGGGGTCTTAAAGAGAATGGAGGAAAAGAAGTCTCTGTAATTAATTGCAACCCAGAAACAGTATCTACAGATTACGACATTTGTGACAGGTTGTATTTTGAGGAATTAACACTTGAGAGGGTATTAGATATTGCAGATTTTGAAAAATTAACTGGCATAGTTACTGCCGTAGGGGGACAAACTGCAAACAACCTAACTCCAAAGCTTGCAAAAAATGGAATTAAGATAATAGGCACGTCATTTGAAGACATAGACAGAGCAGAGAATCGTTCAAGTTTCAGTAAGGTCTTAGATGAACTTCATATTTTACAACCTCCATGGAAAGCATTTACAAGTCTAGCTGATGCCAAAAAATTTGCAATTAATGTGGGATACCCAGTACTAGTTAGGCCATCTTATGTCCTTAGTGGTGCTGCAATGAAAGTTGTCTGGTCCCATGAGCAGTTAAAAAAATACCTGGAAGAAGCAGCAAACGTTACTCCTGACTATCCTGTTGTGATTACAAAATTTATGCTAAACTCACTTGAAGCTGAAGTAGATGGTGTGTCTGATGGAAAAAACGTAGTAATAGGTGCAATTGTGGAACACATCGAAGGTGCGGGTGTTCACTCTGGAGATTCTATGATGTGCATTCCTCCATGGAGTTTGAGCAACAAAATAATTGAAACCATCACTGATTATACAAACAAGATCGCTATTGCCTTTGACATAAAAGGTCCATTTAATTTACAATTTCTTATCCATTCAAATCAAGTGTATGTAATTGAACTAAACATACGTGCATCACGTTCCATGCCGTTTGTATCCAAATTTGTAAAAATGAATCTTATCAGTCTTGCAGCACGTGCCGTACTTGGAAAATCGTTACCTGCAGTACCAAAAGACAAATGGAGAAAAACTCATTCTTATGGAATTAAAGTACCGCAGTTTTCGTTTATGCAACTAGAAGGGGCTGATATCATACTAGGTGTTGAGATGCAATCAACTGGAGAGGCTGCTTGCTTTGGAGATAGCTTTTACGACGCACTCGCAAAAGGCCTGATATCAGTAGGATATTCACTGCCAAAGGAAGGAGCCGCGCTTATCACCGCGGGAGGTTTTGAAAACAAGGAAAAACTTTTGCGAACTGCAATGTCGATAAAAACTCTGGGTTACAAAATATATGCTACAGAGCATACGGCCGAATTTTTAACAGAAAAAAGTGTACCAAATGAAATTGTTTATAAAATTAGTGAACCTCAAAGAAAACCAAACATTGCCGACTTGCTTTATGAACACAAAATTAATTTCATAGTAAATGTGCCAAGCACCTCCACTTTGGAAAAATATGTTGGCATGCTTTATGATGAATACCAGATTAGAAGAAAGGCAGTAGAGCTTGGTATACCAGTGCTTACAACAACTGAGCTTGCAGACTCGTTTGCAAAGACACTTGAATGGTTAAAACACAACGAGACTACAAAAAAACCATTAGACCCATACGATAAATTGGATTAAACTAAATACAGTGTATGGTCGTTCGCTAGAATTGTCTAAATTATTTTAAAATTGTCTCTATCTGGAAGTGGGATTTGATTTGTAATAAATGACATCTTTAAACTAAGATTGTACATTATAAATTAGTGAAACCATACAGAATTTCCGCAATTACACTATTCGTTAAAAATATGGAAAGATCGTGTAAATTCTATTCGTCAATTCCTGGCTTTAGACTAGTCTATGGTGGTGAATCTGATTCTTTTACGACATATGAAGTGGGGAAGCACAGTAAGAATTATCTCAACTTAGAACTAAGAAAGGAAGATAACAGTAAAGATTTTGGAAGAATAATTTTTCATACCTCTAATGTAGATGAACTTTATGCATACCTAAAAAAAGACGATAATATATCAAAGTTGGGTTCTTTTGAAAATGAACCAACCAATGCTCCTTGGGGAGAACGATTCTTTCATATGAGAGACCCAAATGGCTACCAACTCTCCTTTGCAATGCCAATAAAAAATATTATTCATGGAACATAGTTTGATATTTCAGAATAAGTAACGTGGAGGCAAGTATTCTAGGAAAGTTACTTTAGGTTGCTGCCACTTCCAGTACCTGTTTTTCATGCTTTTTTTCTTTTGATTCATTTTTCAGTTTTGCAAGATAATCTTCTAGCATTTCATACTCGATTTCATTACACATGATATTTAATTCCAATCCAAAGTATAAAAAGAAAATCAGGTTGAATAATCTTAAGTAATTAAAACGATAATAGGAAATTGATGATTTTCATAACCCTGCTCAAATTCAGGAAAAAGGCAAGTGAAGTTGTTGAAGTCGGTAAAAAGATAATGCAAAATCTACCGCCAGGCGTAAAAATAATAGGCACCTACTGGACCCTTGGAAGATACGACTCTGTCTGGATCTTTGAAGGGAAGGATGAGAAAGACGCAATAAAACTCTGGTTGCCTGCTGGCGATGTAGTAAGAACAGAAACCTTGGTATCATTATCACGCGAAGAAGCACTTAAACTGCTCTGATTGAAATCTAGCTTGCAAACTAGATTTGCAGCCTATGCTAAGGAATTATTCTATGGATCATCTTTTTATTTTACTAAATCGTATATAATTCCGGATAGCAATCAACTAGAAGAAACACCATTGGTGGACTACGATCTAAGAATCGCAAGTCTGGCTCCCAGAAGATTGCTTTCCTGTCTATATATTACAATATTTTATTTAATGCCAAAATAATGCGACCAGATGTAAACATGTGCGTTATGTTCAAATTACACTTTCAATCATGGACTCATTTCCTATAATAGAGCCATCAAGTGTTACAATTTTTGCAGATTGAAAATTTTTAATGGATTGAATAATTGGCGAGATTGATTTTTTGTAGTATCTTTTCTGTGTTGCATAAAAATACTTGTTAAAGGAAGGCACGATAATTATCTCTAAATTGCCACTTGATGATGGGAAGAGCTGGTTTTTTTGAGCCTGAATTGAGACCCATACTCTTTGACCGTTTAAGACAGAACCTTCATGAAAAAAGACAGGATGCACATGACCCATTATTATTTTACTAATATAAGATAGATTTTTTGAGGGCATGGTATGACCATGAGTCAAGAGCGTGTCGTCAATGACAAGTCCTGATGAGCTTGCAAGTGTGACTCCCTCTGGAAGAAGTTTTTGTATATTTCCATCGTGATTTCCAGGAATTACTATGGTCTCAATTTTTTTTCCAATTTCAAAAAATAGTGGAACTGCCTGCCACTCTATTTTTGAGATTGAATCTATACCTGATTTTATATCACCTAATAATATCAACGAGTCTGGTTTCTCAGATTCTATTATAGATAAAAGAGAATCAAGTGTCTCTTGTACCAGTTCTCTGGGCTCAACAAAGATATCATTTGATAGCATTGTTTTTTCAAATCCTATGTGTAGATCAGTTACAACAAGATGGCGTTTTTTTTCTTCTATAATCAAAGCAGGTTGGGATTGCACAATTCTTGTTCGGACCATCAAAGATATACGAACCAGTTTTGAATTAAATCCTTGTGAAAAAAGATTCTGAAAACCTTGATGCGGTGGTATCAGGAAGAGGAGTAAAGCTACATTACTTTGAGCCAAGCAAGAGAAAGGTATGGACTGTAGTAGGAAAAGATAACGAACACTGGCTTGACCCAGAGATTGGATTTTGCTCTTGTGAAGATTATTTTTTTAATGTCTTGGAAAAAGGCGGTGAATGTTACCATCTAAAATCTGTCAAAGTTGCCAAGCAAGAAAACAAAGTTGAAGTAATAAAATTTGCAGATTCAGAGTTTGAAAGTTTTATTTCAGCAATTGTTTCTGATCTATAGTTTTATTTGGAACAAGTCTTCTTTTGAGACGCCCTTCCATAGTCCAGTCATGTCTTCTGGTGTTACTTGTTCTACCTTTGTTATCTTTTGTATCTTGATGTGGTCTGGATTTGGTGGCATCCAAAGCATTGCCATGTAATCTCCAACGTTTCCAACTTTGTCTGGTTTGGCAGGAGTTATCTTGTCTTTAGAAAAACCATTTGCTACTAGTGCATTTGTTGCAGCAGCTTCAAGGTCATGTCTTCCATGTACAAAAAGATAGACTGATTTTTGCTGATCTATTTGATTCATTATGTACAAGCTTCGGATAAGCTTTAATCAACATTTCTAAAACCAATGTTGGATTATATACAAGAAAAATATAGGCAATTTGTTGACTGATGTTTTAGTTGTAGGCTCTGGCGGCAGGGAACACGCGCTTGGCTGGAAAATCGCTCAAAGCAAAAAAGTAGGTAAAGTTTTCTATGCTCCAGGAAATGGCGGCACATCAAACAACATATCCATACCAGCAGATGATATTGAAAATCTTGCCAAGTTTGCCTCTGAAAAAAACTGCTTGGCAGTAGTTGGTCCTGAGGTACCATTATCCATTGGAATAGTTGATGAATTTACAAAAAAAGGCTTGAGGATATTTGGTCCGACAAAAAAAGCTTTACAGCTTGAATCAAGTAAAGTGTGGGCAAAAAACTTTATGAAGCGAAACAAAATACTTACTGCACAATTTGAGATCTTTGATGATGCAAAAAAAGCAAAAGAATATGCAAAATCAGTAAATTTTCCGCTTGTAGTAAAAGCAGATGGTCTTGCAGCAGGAAAGGGTGTTATTGTTTGTAGTGATTCTAACGAAGCAGCATCTGCAATTGATAAGATGCTAGTTGAGAAAAGTTTTGGCACTGCAGGATCAAAAATAATTTTGGAAGAAAGAATTAACGGAATTGAAGCATCATACATTGCACTTGCGGATGGTGCAGTAGCAATTCCAATGGCTACAAGTCAAGATCACAAAAGAATCTATGACAATGACAAAGGTCCAAACACCGGGGGCATGGGTGCATATTCTCCCACTCCTGTAATTGGTGATTCTATGGCAGAACAAATTCAAAAGAATGTTATTGACAAAACTGTTCAATCAATGAAAAACGAAGGAATTCCTTTCAAGGGATTCTTGTATGCTGGAATAATGCTAAAAGATAACAAACCGTATGTCTTGGAGTTTAATGCAAGAATGGGTGATCCAGAATGCCAACCCATCATGATGCGAATGGAGTCTGATTTGTACGATTACATTATTGCAAGTATGGAGGGAACTTTGTCTAAAATGCCGCCTATCTCATGGAAGAAGCAAAGTGCTGTATGTGTTGTACTTGCATCAAAAGGATACCCTGATTCCTATCCAAAAAATGAGGAAATACTAGGTCTTGATACCCAAGACAAAGACACGTTTGTATTTCACGCAGGAACCATACGCAATAACTACAAAGTGCTAACAAGTGGAGGCAGGGTGCTTGGGGTCACTGCACTTGGTGACACATTACAATCTGCAATTTCAAATGCATATTCCAGAGTGGAAAAAATATCTTGGCCTGCCAAGTATTATAGAAAAGATATTGGAAAAAAAGGACTCATGTCCTAATAACTTCGTCCTCTGTAACTATGCAATTAATTTTAACATCATGGTCATCACGAGGAAACGACTTGACTATTTGTTTTGCATATGATAGTGCGATTATTTTTGATTTTTTACCATGTAAAAATCTGTCAAAGTATCCAAACCCGTATCCTAGTCTGAAACCGTCTCTTGTAAGAGCTATTGCAGGAATAATTATCACATCCAAATTTTTTACAGACTCACATTTTTCTTTTGGCTCCATGACAGAAAAGTTTCCTTGTTCTAAATCAGAAAAACTAGTAATCTTTTTGAAGACAAGATCATTTTTTACAACTTTGGGCAGCGCCAACTGTTTTCCTGCATTTAGAATCTCTTGTAGTATGTCTTGTGTTTGTACCTCGCTTCCAATTGAATAATATGCGCCAATGCTTTTTGCGCTCCTGAAAAAATCGACCTTTCTTAGGTTGTCTTGAATTTCCTTGCTTGTAATTTTGATAAAATCCAAAGACAAGGCATCACGTGCATCCAAAAGCTGCTTTCGCAGTCTTGCTTTTTCAACGACTTGGGACAAATCCTTTACTAATTGAAGCAGCAGTGACAGTGTTTTTTAAAAGCATCGCTATAGTCATTGGGCCAACTCCACCAGGAACTGGGGTAGCATATGATGCCTTTTTGATTACATTCTCATAATCCATATCACCTACAAGCTTGCCATCCTGTCTGCTTGTTCCTACATCGATTACGATGGCGCCATCTGATATCATGTCTGCAGTGAGTGTAAATTTTGACCTGTCCCCTATTGCGGTAATTATGATATCTGTACTAAGACAGTGCTGTTTTAGGTTCTTTGTTTTAGAGTGACATGTGGTGACTGTGGCATTTTTTTCAAGCATTAGATGGTACAGTGGTTTTCCAACAAGATGGCTACGATTTATGATTACAATGTTTTTGCCTGATAAATCAATTTTGTAATAGTCAAAGAGCTCCATTATTCCTGAAGGCGTGCATGGTTTAAGAATTGCTCTTCCTGATGCTAAGAGTCCTATATTGTATGGTGTCAGACCATCAACATCTTTTATTGGAGAAATTCTTGAAGTTGTTGCAAATTCATCTAATTGTTTTGGCAGTGGGAGCTGCACCAATATGCCATGTACGGTACCATCTTTGTTTAGCAAATCAATTAACGAGTTCATTTCTTGCTGGGAAAATGAATCTGGCAGCTTGTGGTCTTTGGTTTCAATTCCTACTTCAAAGCATGCCTTTTGTTTATTGGTGACATATATAGTAGAAGCTGGGTTTTCTCCAACTAGAACTGTTGCAAGGCATGGCCTGATTCCTTCCGATCTTAATGTCTCCGCTGCTGCTCGCACTCTTTCTTTTACCGAATTTGCAACTGCAATGCCGTCTATTTTTTGTCCAGCCAAACAAGTTTGGGTACGTTTTAGGATATTTAATCCTTGGAACGTTAATTATTTGGAATGTGTATGATTTGTAGTGAACATATCCAAAACTGGCAAATTTATTAAAGAAGAATAGAATTACTACAAGAATTCAAAGATTAC
>VBPW01000006.1 GCA_005877305.1 Nitrososphaerota archaeon
ACTCCTTTTTCTCCATAACCATATCCAACTGATGATGGTACTCCTATTACTGGTATATCTACAAGAGAAGAAACTATTGAGGCAAGAGCCCCTTCCATTCCAGCAACAACAACAATTGCATTGACCTCTGATCTTATCATTTTTTTTATTATAGGGAAAAGCCTATGTAATCCTGCTATACCCACATCATAGCTGCAAGTACATACACAACCCATTGCTTCTGCCATCAATCTGGCTTCTTCAGCTACACCAATGTCAGAAGTTCCTCCAGTCAATATTCCAACATGACCTCCAGAAGTTTTTGTCATTTTTTTATAAAATATAATCGAGGTGGTATTTTTCCCAAGCTTGGTTTTTATTTTATTTTCATTTGAAAAAGATATAATTTTTTTAAAATCATTTTTGTGAATTCTTGATACCAGTACAGGATCAGATCGTGAAATGGCTGCAAGTAATATTTTTTTTAAATCTACTAGTTGTTTTTTTTCTGCAAAAATTACTTCAGGAATACCACGCCTAAATTTCCTACCCACATCCAATTTTGCAAAATCTTCAATTTTTTCTATGGAGTATATGGAAAGGAGTTTTTGTGCTTTAGTCACAGAGATCTTTCCAATCTTGAGTGATTCTAGTATTTCTATAAGGTTCAATGATAATTGTAATCCTTGTTGTAGTTAAAAATTTAATCAGAGTTCTAGGTCAGAAATGGCTGTCTTGACGCTCTCTATTCCTTTTTTGAACAATTCTTTTTCTTTAGAATCAAGATCTAATTCGATAATCTTTTCGACACCGCCTTTACCAATAACTGCAGGCACACCAATAGTAACATCGGAATAACCATATTCTCCATCAAGATACGTTGCCACTGGAATTACCTGTTTTGTATCTCTAACTACGGCTTTAATTATAGCTGAAATTGCATTTCCAGGCGCATGTACAGTCGCACCTTTTAATTCTATGACTTTGGATGCTACATGTCGTGTGTCTTGTACAATCTCATCAAGTTTTTGTTTTGAGAGAAGTGATGTAAGTTGAATTCCAGATACAGTTGAATATCTTGCAAGTGGCAACATATTCTCACCATGCTCACCTATTACCAGTGCTCGTATCGAATCTCGAGAAAAACCTGTTGCCTGGTGAATGAATTGCATAAATCTTGATAAATCAAGCATTCCACCCATTCCAAATACTCTGTTCTTTTGAAATCCAGATACTTTGTAAGTAAGATATACCATTGGATCAAGAGGATTTGTAACTGGAATAATCATAGAATCCTTTGCGTATTTTTTTATGTTCTCTACAACGCCTTTGACAATAGAGGCATTAATTTTTAAAAGATCCATTCTTGTCATCCCTAGTTTTCGTCCAGAACCTGCAACAACAACAACAATGTCAGAACCTTTCATTTCAGAATAATCGTTTGAACCACGGATATTCACATCAATTCCCTTTTCTGAAAGCATGTGGTTAAGATCCATTGCTTCTCCTTGTGGAAGACCTTGGACTACATCTAAAAGAAGAATTTCATCTGAAAGTTTTCTTAGAGCAGTAAAGAGCGCAGCGGCACCGCCGACTTTACCAGAGCCTACAATAGTAATCATAAACAGGCGTGAATTTAATCGTTAATTAAACTTCACTATTGAAAGGTCGCAAGGAGATTTGTATAAAATGAATCCTTTGAATTTGTTAAAAATTACTTGAAATCACTCATGAATTAAAATTACAATTTATATGCATTCTTATGAGTTTACAATTCTATGGTGTTAATAATAGATCCACAGGTTGCTGGAATTTCAGGAGATATGCTACTTTCGGCTTTGATCAACATAGGTGCAAATAAATCAAAAGTAATTAATGGCATACACACCTCAGAGAATTATCTTCCGGGATCTAAAATCCAAAAAGCCGACTTTGAAAAAATTGTCAAGCATGGCACAGAAGCAACTCAAATTATACTTGACATAAAAGAAAATACTCATGAGCGCAGAGGCACTGATATTCAAGAATGCATACTACTAACCTCAGACAAAATTGGTCTTTCAGAACAAGCCAAAGTTTTTGCGAAAGAAAGTATTCGATCTCTGATAAAGGCAGAATCGAAAATTCATGGAGAACCTGTAGAATCTGTTCACTTTCATGAGGCGTCAAGTATCGATACTGTAGTTGATATTATTGGATCTGCAATCGCTTTAGACGATTTGAATTTTTTCTCAGAAGAAATAATTTCTATGCCGGTAGCGGTAGGTGGTGGCACCCTTACATTTTCACATGGAATTGTATCAAATCCTGCTAGTGCAATTTTAGAAATTTTTCGAAATTCTGATATTGTAATATCTGGAGGACAAGTTAAAGAAGAACTCACTACGCCTACTGGAGCAAGTCTTCTTGTCAATCTAGCAGATAGTTGTTCGGAATTTTATCCTTCAATCAGAGTAAAATCTATCGGATATGGTGCTGGCAAGAAAAACTTTGATGGGTTCCCAAATGTACTTAAAATTGTACAGGCTGAGAAAACAGATCAATTTCAACAAGACACCGTTCAAATACTTGAGACAAATCTAGATGATGTTTCTGGTGAAGTTTTAGGTCATATGATTGACAAGATAATTGCAAAAGGAGCAAAAGACGTTACAGTAGCTCCTGCTATAACAAAAAAAGGCCGACCCACAAATCTAGTTTCTATAATATGTGATTCTAGTTCAGTGAATACTGTTCTTGATACGCTAATCTCTGAAACAGGAACATTAGGAATTCGAATCAGATCCTCTGCTAGATTTGTCGTTCCGAGGGTAAAGATTTCCGTTCCTGTAATAATTCATGGAAAAAGCTTTACAGTAAGATGTAAAATGGTAAAGAATCAAGATATTGTAAAACACTTCAAAGTGGAAGCATTGGATGTACAGTCAGTCGCAGATTCACTCTCAATATCATTTAAAGATGCAAATGAGTTTATTCGGACTGAGATTAAACAGAAGTTGAATTTGAAATGACGAAGCTTGATGAATTAATTAATTGGTTTAACGGACAAGCCAAAGTCCTTGTTGCACTATCAGGAGGAGTAGACAGTGCACTTGTTGCTTATGCAGCACATAAATCACTTGGAAATTCAGCAATTGCAGTAACAGCTGATTATAAAACACTTGCACATGAAGAATTAGAATCTGCAGAAAAAATTTGTTCTGAAATCGGAATCAAACATATTATGATTCAATATAATGAACTTGAAAATCCTAAATTTGTAAAAAATGACAACAATAGATGTTTTCATTGTCGTACAGAGCTCTCAGAACATCTTAAAGAAATTTCCAAAAAAGAGAATGCAAATATCATAGTGGACGGTACTAACCTTGATGATCTCGGAGAATACAGACCTGGAATAAAGGCTCTAAAAGAAAATGGTGTGAAGAGTCCACTTGTGGAGATTGGGTTTACAAAAGATGAGATTAGAGAAGATGCAAAAAAAGTTGGTTTATCAGTATATGATAGGCCATCAAACTCCTGTCTTGCTTCCCGTATTCCTTGGGGACAAGAAGTGACAGTAGAAAGACTAGCAAGAATCGAGATGGGAGAAATTATGGTCAAACATTTTTTTGGAGTGCGACAGGTTCGCGTGCGTGATTTTAACGGGACTGCTAAAATTGAAGTAGGACGTGAAGAAATTTGTTTGCTTTCGGATCAAACCAAGTTATCAAAACTTATTGAAAATCTAAAACGAATTGGATTCATATCTGTAATTGTAGATCCAGAGGGTTACCGACCAGGAAAACTTAACGTGATAGTGGATTGATATATCTCGATAACGCTGCATCAACTCCAGTACATGAAAAAGTTATTGAAGAGATGATTCCTTATTTCAAAGAACAGTATGGAAATCCATCATCAATTCACAAGTACGGTCGTCTTGCTAGTACGGCAATTCAAACTGCAAGAAAAAGAATTGCGTCTTTGATAAATGCAGAAAATAATGAAATTCTTATAACGTCTGGAGGTACGGAATCAAATAATACTGCACTTTATGGAATTACACATCATAATAAGGGCAAACATATCATAACGTCAGCTATAGAACATGATGCAATATTAGAGCCATGTAAGCGTCTTGAAGAAGAAGGTTTTCAGATAACATATCTACCTGTAGACAAGTATGGTCTTGTAAATCCTGAAGATGTTGAAAAGGAAATATCGTCTGATACATGCCTTGTCAGCATAATGTTTGCAAACAATGAAGTTGGTACCCTTCAACCAATCAAAGAAATTGGAAAAATTACACATGAAAAAAAAGTTGCATTTCATACAGATGCGGTACAGGCAGTTGGAAAAATACCAATCGATGTAAAGGAACTTGGCTTAGACTTGTTATCAATATCATCTCATAAGATAAATGGGCCAAAAGGAGTCGGTGCGCTATACATTAGAAAAGGCGTCACAATAGATCCTCTCATCTTGGGCGGAGGTCAAGAAAATGGTCTAAGATCAGGAACAGAAAATGTGGCAAGCATAGTAGGCTTTGGCATGGCATGCCAACTTGCAAAAGACAACATGATACAAAACTACGAATATTTTAGAAATTTAGGGATGGAGCTAGTCTCTGAAGTTTTAAAAGAAATTCCACACACCAAACTTAATGGACATCCGGAAAAAAGGATACCAAATAATATTCATTTTACATTTCTTGGTTTAAATGGCGAAGATCTAATAATCAAGCTTGATGAAAATAAAATTGCGGCGTCAACTGGTTCAGCTTGTTCAGTCAAAGTACAAAAAGCATCTCACGTTCTAAAAGCCATGGGGTTTTCTCATGAACAGATAACAGGATCTCTACGTTTAACTATCGGAATAACAAACACAGAGAACGAAATTAATGAGACTGTTCAAGTTTTAAAAAAAGTGGTAAAAGAATTACGTGCAGTTTCTCCATACAAAGAAAAATATAATTTTTAGATACGTCTAGAACGAAAATAAAATACTGAAAAATTTTGTAACATTCTACGTTCTTTAAATAGTTATTTTGAAACAACATCCACACTATATTTTGTTTTTTGTGCAAGTGGTAATGCAACTCCCATTTTGTCCCATACAAAAATTTCTATAGTGTATTTGCCTGGAAATTCAGGAATCCAAGAGATTTCTGCCGTTTTTTTGCTACCTGGGTCAATATTTCCATCTATCAAGTTGAGGTACACAACTTTGTCGTCCTCATCTTTTACTTGTACAATATAAGAATAACTTTGCGTCTTTTGATTATCGTTATTTGAAATCTCAGTTACAAAATTAAGATTTTTTCCTACTGAAGGTTTTTCAAACAATGGTCTGTCTAAATTATCTGTCATCTCTGGATTTATGCTAATTTTATGCGTAGGAATTTCAGCTAACTGTTGAGTTGAATAAGATTGTGTAGAGGTTTGAGAAGATTGTGGAGTTTGAGAAGTCAGACCTACAACGACTGATCGCCCTAAAGCATCTCTGAAATCATGATACCATACTTGAACACTTCCACCTGTTGGAGAGATAAGTGCGGTTCCATCTTCATTGCATATTTGTGAAGGCATTTTGAAACTTCCTTTGAAAATTCCAGTTCCTGGACCAGTTTCAGTAAGAGCAAATCCTGTTGCGGCAAGCCCTTCATATGTCACACCACTTACTGTACAGTGATGAAATCTGAATCCTTTAATCCAAACTTCTAAGAGTATGTTGCCACTTGCATCTCCTACTGTGTCATCTGCAGTAGAGCCAGGACTGTTACTGTAGTATATGTCTGAATCGAGTTGGGGTCTGTACCAAGATCTGGATCGTTTAGAGTTATAACAACAGGCTGCCCAAGTCTGTAGCTTTGCGAATCAAGTGTAACTATTCCTGTATGTGTTTGAATATCAGATTTTGAAGTCACGATTGTATTTCCGCCACTAGTTGAAACACCAGAAATTGAAAAATGGATTCCCTTATCATCTGTTAATTGATCGTTTACAAGGAATTTTATATCATGACTAAATGTACGAAGAGTTTTGATAAAATTCGGATCATATTGGTTTAATTGATTTATGACTACATATTCCATAGTTCCCGTAAAGGTTCCGGAATTGTTTGATGTTTCTTCTAGTTCAGCTCTGTAAATGGCATTGTTTATTTTTTGATCATTTTTATTTCCAAAAGAAAACAAATCAAATACAATTGGTTGAGTATCAGTTTCACTTGAGATTGTTCCTCCATTTGCTGGATTACCAGATGTATCAAAATTAATTTCTAGAAATACTGGAGATGATACAGATATTGCATTTATAACAGCTACATTAGCATCGCTTATCTGCACAAGCCCGTTACCAGAAGATATGCTACCTTGAGGTAGGATCTGAACAGGGTTACTTCCTAAAGCTCCAAAGTATAATGTCATGCTTGTATCTGAAAATGAATTAACCCCAAGTTGCTGTTGAAATGATCTTAGATCATAATTTATCCAATTAGTTCCACCTGAGTTTGGTTGACTCACATCGATAAATAGATCTTTTAGAGTTTGTTTTGTTATCCCAAGATTTAGCGTAATTTTCTTAAATGGTCCATTTAGTGAAGGCGAAGTTGTATCAATTATTAATCTGGCAGAATTCATATCTGGTATACTAGATAAAGCTGATATACCGCCAGCAAAGCCAGCTGAACTAGGATAAAATTTTACGTCAGATGCACTACTCAAAGTTACTGGATTTCCAATCTTTAGTGTAGGTATTATTGCAGAGCTTCTATAATCATCCAAGTGTTCAACAATTTTTGCATTAAAGTTTTGATTACTATCTACAAGTGTTATGATTTCTTTTTGACCAGGATTAAATTGTCCACTAGGTGTACTAACAGATAGGCTTGCAGTAGCGGTTCTCGATATTATTGATATAGATCCGGAATTATAAGATATAGAAGCGGATTGAAATCTTGGTGCATTACTTAAAATCCCAATTGTAGATTTACTATTAAATGAGCTTTGAAAAATTCCTGAATTTGAAGAAGTTTCTATAAATGTAACTAATTTATTATAAGTAGTTGCTCCGTTAGTGATCGATGATACTGTCTGAAGTTGATTTGTTCGCAATTCTGCAACAGAACCAAGATTCATTTCAACATGACCATTATCCCTGAAACCAAGGTTACTAAGATTTGGGGACAAATTTACCAGTGCTGCGCCTCCAGGAGCAGAACCAGATTCTGGAAATGCTTTATAGAATGTTGCTGTAGGTGAATTTACGTTGAATGTCCAGGTATCTACAGAAGTAGGATCTTCATTGAGTTGCATATCATTTATTGTTGCAAAGACATCAGAGCTTTGTGGATAGCCGCTCCGATCAAGTTTCAAGGAAATGTCTGTCATGTCATCATAAGTTAGGTTTACAGTTTCAGAGCCTCCAGCTTTATCATATTCTATAGTTACGTTATTACTAAAAGTAAAAAGTTGGATAAATGGCCATGCGTTAGAATTTATTCCGATTTGACCCGGTTGCACCTTAGGGTTTGTGTTAATGCCAGGTGGATTTCTAATCACACTCATTTGATTAGTGATTGGAGGGGTTAGATTACCTGTGCACGAATTAAATGACGCGGTACCTTGAGTAGCACCAGTTAATCCGTTAGAATCAGGAATAGCAACACCATCAGTTTGTGAGAAACTAACACCCAGCACGGATGGATCAGTACTTCTATCACAAAAAACTCCAAAATCCAAGTTTTGACCTTGCATTCCAGTTAGAGAAATTTGATCTGCTTGCTTTGCTTTGTCGACGTTAGCAAAAAATGCATACCAGTTCCCGCTAGAACCTTGCACCATCCTAAGTTGCTTACCATTTAATGTAACATTTGGCTCGCCTTGTTGTTGATCAATTGGATTAATCTGACTGTCTCTTACAATTACTCCGATGACCATTGCTCCTGAAAAATGATTCTCAAAAAGGCTATTTTCTGCAGATACAAACAGATCAGGATGATCAGAATAAGCATGCACATTAGTGGCAGATAGTAGTGTTACCATGAGAAGTACAATAAGAGAAAAAGTCAAAGGGGCGCGCAAATTTATTCCACAAATACTGTATCGAATGAACTTGCAAATATTGTTGTCGAATAAATTATACTTTATGAAGATACGAAAAATTGAATTTATCAACTAAAAATGTCTATTACATTTTTCTTAAGTTTAGAACAAATCCCAAGTTTTAACTAGGGTTATCCTCAACTTTTGCTGTGAAAAAATTCAAACCCGTTATTGTAATTAGTGCAATTTTGATAATTATAGGAATTGGACTATCAATTTACGAATCTCAACTAATAAATGAAAATGTTGCAAACCAACAACAAAATCTATTGATTGGAGGATCAATGACACTAACAAAAGAGCTTGATCCATCTAAGAATCAAAATGGAGTTTATTCTATTCAAATTACCGACTTTAAAGAAGATAATAATATTAAAGTGACAGTTTTTAATCCTGCAGATGAGATAATTACCTCAAAGTCAATAACAAAAAACCCATTTCAAGAAATTTTTCCTATCTCTACGCGTGGTGTATACAAGATTCAAATTGAAAATCAAGGACCGCGAGAAGTTCAAGTTTTGGCAATAATAGGGAATTATCCTCAGAACATATCACTATTAGATATTTTTGGTTTTGTTGTAGTTATAACAGGACTAAGTGGTCTAGCAATCGGAATATTGCATTTTGTTAAAAATCGTGGTAAAACTGATGTTAGTTAAGATATTGATCAAGCTCAGTTAATCCGTTTACAACACCAGAGAAATTCTCGTCCATCTCCATAATTTTATTTAATTTTTCCTTATCAGCTGTGAAGATGGTTTTATTTTCATCTTGATTTATCATCACAAAACCATGGTGTATTACATACGCTAACCTTTTTTTTATCTCAATATCTGATATTTGCAATTTTTGTGTAAGATAGATAGATTCTTTGCCTCCATCTTCAAGTTCTGATAATATAATAGATACATTTGGATCTACTAAAATTTCAATCATTTTTCGTTTGTCAAAATTTTCATTCATTTTTACCAGGCCTGCTTGGAGTTCAGTATTTTCTTTTTGTTTGAAATAAAATCGGTAATCAATATCTTATCAATGTTCTCTGGGTTTATGTAATATGCTCTTCCTTTAAGATGTCTCTCTAATCCTTCTACATAACTCAAAAGTTCAATTTCTTCACTTACCATAATAGTATCAATTTCAATGCCCTCACGTTTACATTTTTTTGCCTCAAACAAAGTTTTTGCATCAATGACTGGATCAACCTGTCTATACCTGTAACAAAGATAAACCGTCTCACCTCCTACGTCCAACCTGATATCACGTTCATTTTGTAGTTTCAAAAGCGTAGATTCATCAGGCTTGTAAAAGTGTGAGTATGGTTTATCTGAAAGTATGTCTTTTTTTTGTGATTCATTGTCAATAAAACAAGCACTTGGCTGACCATCTGTTATCATCACGATTCTTTTATTTTTAGATCCATCGCGTTTCAAAATTTTCATTGCTAACCTAAGCGCTGCTTGATAATTTGTATAGTGCAAAAAGTTGTCATTCGCATCATATGTTTTCAAATATGGAATGTCGTAAGGGATTACTTCTGAAGCAAGGGACCCAAAACCCACCACGTAAATAGAATCACTAGGAAAGAATTTTTTGTTTAGAACATATAACGCCCAAAGAGCTTTTTTTGCAGCTTCTATTCTACTCCCTTCTCCTGAACTGACTGAATACTTCATCGTAGAGCTCAGATCAATGCAATATACAACAGCAACTTTGTTTTCTTCTATTGTCTCAAATTCCTCAAAATCATCAAGATTTAGAGTAATTGGAAATTTAACCACTGAAAACTTTTTTGCAATTCTTTGAATCGCATTTAGTAGTGTCTGTGGAACGTTAAGATTTCTGATATCATCTCCAATTTCTAGTTTTTTTGTAGTATCCATTATGATGCTGCCTGTGCCAACATTTTTTGTTTCATGGAATCCAAATCCCCCCTCACTAATTGACTTCATTACATCATGAAGGAGTTTTCCACCAATCTCAAAAAATGCTTTGTTTGTTAACCACTTTTTTTTGTCTTTAAGATACCCAATTTTTTGTAGGTATTTTGCGATTGGTTCTCCTGAGCCCTGAATGCTTGTTTCTTTTTCTTTTTGGTTTTCTTCTACTGATTTTTCATTGGATTGTTGAATAACCCCTTGTAATATGCGATCAAGATCCTGAACATTTGGTGTTTTTTCTTTTAGTACTTGCCTTGCCATAGTTTGGAGAATCTTTTGAAACATATTGTTTGATACTTCTGTATCAGATTTTTTATTCTCATTCTCTTGATTTAAAAAATAAACAAAGTTTTTTGTATTAGGCTGCAACAAAACCAGCCTCTTTCTTATCAAGGATTTTAGGTTCTAACCAGCATAATCCTTCCAAAACCATCTCTGTTATTGCTGCTCTAAGTTCATTTTTTGCATTTTCTGACATTGTGATAGATTCAGTTCGTATGTTATATTGTAGAGTTTTTTTCTCAAACTCTTTTTGTTCTCCAGATATTTTTTCATATATTGTTTCTATGATATTTCGCATGGTTTCAAAATTTCTTAGCTGATTTTCGTAGGAAATTTGCATGCTGTTTAATCCTAAAATTTTTTGAGAAACTTGGAAGGTCTTGCCAGTAAATTCTTGCTTTATCTTCTCCAAAGTGGAGAGATCTGTTCCTTTTATGTATTCAAGTGAGGTCTCCTTGAGAGAAACAGAGATTAAATCTTTGAGAATCTTTTCTCTATTTACAATTGTATCATCCATTTCTGCAAGTTCAAACTTTGTAGCTTGATTTATACAAAAAATATCAGATGGTCTTGGAATCGCCAACATTTTATGTGATATAGCACGTGTTCTTTCAGCTTCACCAACTAAAAGTTCTAGACTATGTATGCCTATACGTACACTTACTCCCTTGTCTTGATTGATTTCATTACTTGTCCTAGCATTCTGAATTATTCTTGCTAAAATTCTTAGCATAAAAATTGGAATAAATGATTTTGAAATTTTTGCTTCTTGTATTATAATTAACATTTCTTCTTCTATAGATTTTGGATAGTGAGTGTGAATGTGACTTTTTAGTCTGTCATAAAGAGGTTCTATTATTTTGCCAGAATGTGTATAATCAATAGGGTTTGCAGTAGCAAAGAAGACAGTCTTTGGTTCAAATATCACAGGATAAGCACCAGTTGTAAACCTACCTTCCTGAAGAACAGAAAGTAATGCAACCTGTTTTCTTGTATCAAGTACAGGCAATTCATCTATACAAAAGAGGCCATGTTTAGCTTGCATTAACTGGCCTGGCGAATAAGATTCAATTTGATACATCTCCGTTCCTTTTTTTGTAATTTTAATAGCGTCTATCTGCCCAACAAGATCTTTTACTGAGATGTCTGGTGTTGCAAGTACGTACTTGTACCTGTCTTTACCCTCAACCCAATCAATTTTAGTATCAAGTTTGTTGTTACGAATTTTTTCCATGCTTTCAGAGTCCATGTAAAATTTTAGAATAGATGCTGGACTTTCTTTATCTTCTAATACTGAAATCATTTCGTCTTGAGGCAGATCCATTGGAGTATCATTGGTTATACTTCCTTTGATAACTGGAATTGGTGATAAAAGATTCTTAGAAATGGTTTGAGCAATCTTTGTTTTTGCTTGGCCAATTTGCCCTACTAACATAACATCGTGACATGCCAAGATTGCTCTATCCAGTGCTGGAATTACATCGTCTTCAAATCCAATAATTTCAGGATATTTTATTCCGTTTGTTTGCATTTTTAAAATCAGATTTTGCCTAAGTTGTTCTTTAGCTCCTACAAACTTATAGTTTATTTCTAAAAGATCACCAAGAGTCTTAATCTGTTTATAATCTTCAGGAAGGCCTGCCATTACTTCGGTGTATTTTGGAATTGACGAATAGCTTCGTCTTACAAGATTTTCAAGTTCCTGCGTCAATATACTAAATTAGCCTGAATGCGATTTAAAGTATTGTTTGCTTTAGCATGGTTTTTATCGGGGTTTAGGAAATTTTGTTTTACTTGTCTTCACAAGAATACAGACACATTGTTAGGATTGCAGGAAAGGATGTTCCTGGAGCGAAAAAAATGATCATAGGAGTTAGTCAAGTGAGAGGAATGGGCTACAACTTTGCTAAAGCCATCTTAGATGTTCTTAAAATAGACCAGAATAGCAATATCGGATTTCTCACAGAATCTCAAGTCGAGCAAATAGAAAAGGTCATGAGAGACCCGTCATCAATTAACATTCCCTCTTGGTTTCTAAATAGAAGAAAAGATATTGATTCTGGAAAGAACTTACACTTGATTACTTCTGATATAGAATTTAATGTTAGAAATGATGTTGAACGAGAAAAAAATACAAACAGTTGGAGAGGCTTTCGTCATACTTATGGATTAAAAGTTAGAGGTCAGAGGACCCGTACAACTGGAAGGAAGGGCGGTGCAGTTGGAGTTCGCAAAGGAGGTAAAATTCTTCCACCTGGTGCAATTCCAGAAGGTGCAGCAGCTCCAGCAGAAGGTGCAGTAGCTCCAGCAGAAGGTGCAGCAAAGGGTACAGCTGCTCCAGCAAAGGGTACAGCTGCTCCAGCAGCTGCTCCAGCAAAAGATACAAAACCTGCTGCTGGAAAACCTGCGGAGAAGAAACCGACAAAATAGGTGATTTGGTTGGGAGATCCTAAGAATCCACGAAAAATTTGGAGAAAACCAAAACGTCCACTAAACTACGATTTACTAAATGAGGAACTTTATGTTTTAGGAACTTTTGGATTAAAAAATAAAAGGGAACTTTGGAAAGCCCATACAGAATTATCGCGAGTAAGAAAACAAGCCAGATCACTTTTGGCTTTAACTCAAGAAGTAAGAGAAAAAAAAGAACCAACTTTAATGAAATCACTAACTAGAGTAGGATTTGTAAGAGAAAACTCTACACTTGATGACGTTTTGAATTTGAAAGTAACTGATTTACTGTCACGTAGATTACAAACCATGGTTCAGAAAAGAGGTTTGATAAAAAGTCCATACCAAGCAAGACAGGCAGTGGTACATGGACATGTAATGATAGGAGATAGGATAGTTACAGTTCCTTCATACACGGTTAAAGTAGAAGAAGAAAACCACATTCATTTGGCTCCAGGCATAGACTATGGACAACCAAAAAAACAGGAAGTTGAATCTGTTATAACAGAACAACCACAAGAGTAAGATAACTTACACGCAATTATTATTATTACGAAAGTATGTAAGATCATAATATGTGCTCAATTATTGGTTATCTTGGTGACGGTTCTGCTGCACCTATCCTTGTCAAAGGACTAAAGCGCATGGAGTATCGAGGATATGACAGTGTAGGCGTTGCCACAATTTCAGGAAATCAAATTACTGTAAGAAAAGGTGTCGGAAAAGTTGCAGAAGTAAACAATGCAGTAAAGCTTGATATGCTATCTGGTTCTGTGGGTATAGGACATACAAGATGGGCAACACACGGTGGTGTAACTGAAACAAATGCACACCCACATCCATCAGGTTCTGGCGAAGTTGCCATAGTACATAATGGAATAATTGATAATTTTGCAGAATTAAAAAAAGACTTGCAACAAAAAGGATATTCCTTTAAAAGTGAAACAGATAGTGAAGTAATTGCAAATCTTTTGCAGCACAATTTTGATCAGACAAAAGACATTAAAAAATCCATGATTCAAACTGTCGCAGCCTTGAAAGGAAACTATGCTTTTGTTGTTGTGTTTGAAGATGGTACACTTGCAGCAGCAAGGTTTCATGAACCACTAATAATTGGAGTTGGAAAAAACGGCTATTTCATTTCAAGTGATGTTTTGGGATTTGTAGAGCACACAGACGAAGTAATTTATCCTGATAACCGAGAGTTTGTCATCATTAATCTAAATGGAATTCAATTCTTTGACTTTGATGGCAATCCCGTACAACATCAGATAACTAAAGTTTCAAAAGAACTTGCTGATGCATACAAAGGAGATTACGCGCACTTTACCCTCAAAGAGATTTCTGAACAGCCAGATACCATACTGAAGGCAGGAGACACCACAAAGATGGAGCTTGATTTGACCACAGAGTTTGTAAAACATGCAAAGAATCTTTACTTGACAGGAAGTGGTACAAGTTATAACGCAAAATAATTTTGATCAACAATCAATTCTTATCGCACTTTCTCAAAGTGGCGAGAGTGCTGATGTCTTAGAAGCTATAAAAATTGCCCAAAAAGAAGGAGCAAAAATCATTTCTATTGTTAACATAATGACCTCATCGCTAGTACAAATGTCCTCCATCTCTATTGGTTTGAACTGTGGGCCTGAAATCGGTGTTGCTGCCACGAAGAGTTTCACATCACAACTTTCTATTCTGTACAAAATTGCTGACAAATTATGTGGAGGTTGTATTGGATTAGATCTTGAGAATGTTTCTGCATGTGTATCAAAGATACTTTCTGACCATACCAAGATTCAGGATGTTGCAAGAAAGCTCAAAACTATTTCTGATATCTATGTGCTTGGCAGAGGAATTCATTATGCGATTGCTTCAGAAGCATCATTAAAACTAAAAGAGCTCACGTATATCCATGCAGAAGGGCTTCCAGGTGGAGAGCTAAAACATGGACCCTTGGCACTAATGGATTCTAATGTCTTTGTAATAATAATAAATCCCAATGATTCCACTTATGTAGATACTTTAGCAAGTGCTCATCAAATAAAAGCTCGCGGTGCAAAAATAATCGGAATCTCTGATAAGCCACATGAAGTCTATGATTACTGGATAGAGATACCAACAATAAATGAAGCATTATTTCCGCTTATTGAGATAATTCCAATTCAACTGTTGGCATACTACGCTGCTCTTGAAAAGGATACAGACCCAGACTACCCAAGGAATTTAGCAAAGTCTGTTACTGTGAAGTGACTCTATTGTATTCTCTTTCTGTTAACAAGAGTAATTTTTCTGATCCGATACCAGTTTTTAACATACATGCAATTGATGCACCGCCAGCTCCCGCACCTTCCTTTACAAATCCTTCTGCATAAGATCGCAGTCCAGAAATTTGTGATTCGCCTAATTTTAGTTTTGCAACAAGTATTGGTATATCAGAGATTTGTTTTACTAATTCTACAAGATTTGCCGTTTTATCATTTATGATATATGAAGTAGTACCTAGCGCAGTATTTGTTTCGTTAAAACCAATATGTTTCGCGAACGCTATAACTGCTGCCATCTGAGTGCCGCCTGCCAAAATTACATTTGTGGATTCTGAAGCTGTCCCAAGTATTCCTGCTACAGTCGGAATCATGGGATCTCCTAATTGTGAGATCACATCAAACGGATCTTTAGAGTCTAGTCTTTTTAGTGCAGTTTGTACCGTTTGTTTTTTTAACATCAATGGGTTCTCTTGCATACTACTGCTTACAGCAGCCTGTACTCCAAATCCAGTCATTACTGCAAGGGCAGTGGTTGTACCTCCCGGAATACTTTCTCCAATTATTAGACAGTCTGTTGAAGAACCAAGAGATCTTCCTACAATTCTTCCGTATTCAACAGCTTTTCTGACCGAATCTTGATCAAGTCCTGGTTCTTGTGCAATGTTTTTTCCTGGTTCCAAGCCAATTTCTAGACATGGAAGTTTTGGAACAATCTTGCTTCCGGCATTAACAACAAAGCTAGGTATGCTAGCAGCCTCTAGGGCAGTTTTAGTAAGCAGAGCAGGTGTTGGCTTTCCATCAGGAGTCATCGGAATTACATCAATGCATTTACAATATCCATAATGAAGAAACTCGGCATCTGCAGCTGCAGTAAACTTTAGTAGATCAGGATTTGCCCCAGCAATTGTAATTCCAGGTATCTCACAAGTAGCAGTATACGAAATAACCAATGAAAATACAAATTTTTTATTTTCGATTTTTTTAACAAATTCAATTCCCTTTTGGATGTTTCCTAAAATTTCGATATCCTGCAATTTTTAATCACTATTCATAAATTCGAGAAATTCTTGTTCGGTTCTGGGTTGTAAAACAAAGTTTGTCTTTTTCTCTTTCCCTAATGTAGAGGAAGGCGAGCTTCCATAATTATGACCTGGATAGAGATCTAGTTTCTCATCCATTTTACAAATAATATCAAACAAGCTATGGTAGAGTTCCTTTGCACTTCCACCAGGAAGATCAACTCTGCCACAATTACCAACAAAAAGTGTATCACCAGAGAAAATTTTTCCATCACTAACTAAGCAGATACTGTCTTTTGAGTGACCTGGTGTATGAAAGACAGTAATCTCCGAATTTCCAAATTTTATTTTATCACCATCTGATACTGTCATGTCATTCTTTAATGTAGAAGCATTATGTTGTATTATTTTTGCATCAGTAATTTTTACTAGTGCTTCATTACCTATCGTGTGATCAAAATGGTGATGTGTATTTACAATGTATTTTACCTTCAGATTGTTCTTTTCGATTACTTTTTGGATTTCCTCAATATCCCATGAAGGATCTAAAACTATTGCGTCATCAGTATCCTCATCTTCTAAAATGTAGGTAAAATTTTGCATGTTCCCAACTTCTATTTGATAAACTTTCATAGCACACCAACCTCAGCCTCTGTCGGTATGCCAATTTTTTCAACCAGAATAGTTCCACACACATCTTTTCTCTTTGGTATACCTACTTTCATTTTGTGGAAGGTAATAGTCACATCCGCTTTGACACATTTATCACTAGTATTACCAGTATCAGGGTCAAGACCTGATGGAATATCTATAGCAATCTTGAATGCCATTAGTTTGTTTATCATATCAATTGCTGATGCATAAGGCTCTCTAATTTTACCAGAAATTCCTGTTCCCAAAATTCCATCAACAACAACATCGGCTTTAAGATCGAGCCCACTTACATCAGATGAAATTAACAAATCTATTGAATTCATTTTTTCAAGGATCGCCCAGTTTGTTCGTGCTTCCTCTGTTTTTATTTTGTCTGAACTTCCAAGTAGTATCACTCTGACATCAGAATCAAATCCAGCCAAATGTCTTGCAACTACTAAAGCATCTCCTCCATTATTTCCAAGTCCAGCAAAAACTAGAATTTTTTTTGATGAAATATCTAGAAATTTTTCTGACAGAAATCTTGCAACAGCTGCTCCTGCATTTTCCATCATAAAATTTCTTTTAAAGCCCATCTGATGACTGTTTTCCTCTATCTGCATCATTTGTTTGATTGTTATATCCATGTGATAATTCAAAAATACTGTCAAATAAGGGCTTTACCAAACGACTTTATCCTAGTTTTTTATCTATTCTTCCATGTCCTTAAAGAATGTCAAATTATCCTTATCCAAAATATCAAAATCACTAGAAGATATTCGAAACTCACGTGAATATATAATCAAGAGAACACGTGAAGTAATTATCTTGTGTAGCCAAGCAATAATTTCTGTTCATAAATCAGACATAAAGGATGGAAAAGAAAAAGCTGCCAAAGCAAAAAAATTACTTGATGATATAAGAAAGAGATCAAACGTAGAATTGTACAGATACATCATGACTTCAGAGCAAGAACTAGTTGAAACATTTGCGTTTCTTGCAATAGTACAAAAATCAGAAATACCTTCTGCAGAATCACTTGGAGTAAAGGGAGAATCATACATACTTGGTTTGCTTGATTGTATTGGTGAACTAAAGAGGCTAGTGTATGACTCGATAAGAGCAGGAAAAGTCAAGGATGCAAGTAAATTCTTTGAGATAATGGAAAATCTCTATCTTTTCTTGTATCCTTTTGCCATTTATGATAAATTGATAAATGAAACCCGAAGAAAACTTGATGTAAATAGAATATTAATAGAGGATGCAAGAGCGGCTGTAACTGAGGAAATAAGGCGTTCTGCGCTCATTGATTCAATTAACAAGTTTAAAAAATAATTTTTTTTAACAATCAGTTTTGATTTTATTTGTTAGGCTTAACATCTATTTTTATCAAGCAAATCAAATTTGGTTTGTTATAGAAAATTTTCTAGTGCGGGAGAAGGGATTTGAACCCTCGAAATCCTAAGATACTAGCCCCTCAAGCTAGCGCCTTTGACCAGGCTGGGCGACTCCCGCATTATGCAAATACCCATGCATGGTTTTTATAAGCCTTGATTACTTTTTGAAAATATGTTAATTCCTGTCAGATGTTTTACTTGTGGAAATTTAATAGCTGACAAATTTAGGGATTATCAAACAAGAGTAAAATCTGGAGAAGATCCCGCAAAAGTTCTTGATTCTTTTGGATTCAAAAGATATTGTTGCAGAACTATGTTGTTAACATCGGTTGAAACAATTCACCAAGTTATTCCATTCTACGAAGCAATTCGAAGAAGACAACAAGAAGTGCAATCTGAGCTAGAATAGGATGCCGAAAATTACTTCCATAAAAGGAAGGCTACTCTACAATAGTAGAGGTAGTAAAACAATTGAAGTCGATATTGTGTCAGATAAATCATATCTTGGTAGAGTTTGCGCTCCCTCAGGCGCCAGTGTTGGAAAGCATGAGGCAATAAGCTTTCCTAATAACAATCCGGAAAAAAGCCTAGTTGCCCTTAATTCAAATTTAAAAAAATTCATAGGACTTGATTCGTCTGACTTGAAATCAATTCATGATATGATAAGGAAAATTGATCCCTCTGCTAACTACTCTAAGATAGGAGGATCAGTGGCTTTTGCCGTCACTATTGCTTCCGTAGATTCAGCAGCTAGAGTCTTTGGCATACCACTGTTCAAATTATTAACAAAAGATACTGATTTGAAATTTCCTTTTCCACTTGGAAATATTTTAGGTGGCGGTGCACATGCAGGTCAGGGAACTCCAGACATTCAAGAGATTTTGATCTGTGCCAAAGGATCAAAGACGGTAAGTGATGCAATAGAGATAAACTTTGCAGTACATAAGGAGCTAAGAAAAATTCTTCAAAAAAACGATCCTGGATTTACTAATGGACGAGGTGATGAAGGAGGATGGGCTCCTAAACTAGACAATCATAAGGCATTAGAACTTTCTGCAAAGGCTTGCGAAAATTTAGGATTTACTTTAGGAAAAGAAGTTGCGCTTGGTGTAGATTTTGCATCTTCTACTCAATGGAATGAAAAGAAAAAGAAATATGTTTATGATAGAGAAGGTTTTGAAAACACTCCTGAAGAACAAATAGAATTTGTTTCAGAAATAATAAAAAAATACAAACTTGTTTATGCTGAGGACGCAGTTCATGAAGAGGCCTTTGAAGAAATGGCAATTTTGACCTCAAAATTTCCTAAAGTTTTGATAACTGGTGATGATTTGGTTGTTACAAACACAGAAATCCTCAAAAAAGCAGCAAAATTAAAGGCATGTAATGCGGCGATCTTGAAGGTAAACCAAGCAGGAAGCCTTTACGATGCACTTGAATTTTCAAATGAAGCTCACAAAAACAAGATAAAGCTGATCACATCGCACAGATCTGGAGAATCTATAGATTCACATATAATCCACATAGGAATTGCAACAAAATCAAAGATGTTAAAAGTCGGAGTGGTTGGAGGCGAAAGAGTTGCTAAGCTCAATGAATTGCTTCGTGTTACAGAGTATGATTTAATACATGGAATGGCAGAGATTTAAAAACACAACATGAGTAAGCAAGAAGAATTCGAACATATGGAAAAGTATGTTCTATCTACCGGTATAAGGGTAGGAACACAAGTCAAGACAAAATTCATGATTCCGTTTATTACAAAGGCCACTAATGAAGGACTTTACATAATTGACAGTAAGAAAACTCTTGCAAGAATTCAAACTGCTGCCAAATTCATAAACAGGGCAGAAATTTCCAAAGTAATAGTATGTTCTGGAAGGGAATATGCGACTATGCCCATAGAAAAATTCTGTGAGGTAACTGGTGCAACACCCATGCTTGGAAGATTCATGCCTGGGACTCTTACAAATCCACTTTTACCATATTACATAGAACCACAACTCATTTTAGTTTCTGACCCACAAACTGATGAACAAGCAATCCTTGAAGCAACAAATGCAGGTATTCCAGTAATTGGCATTTCAAACACAGATAATATTACATCCAAGATTGATCTTATTATTCCAGCAAATAATAGAGGAAGAAAATCTTTAGCTGCAATATACTGGCTTTTAGCAAGAGAAATACTTTTGCAAAAAGGCCAGCTTAAAGCAGGTGAATCACTGAAATATGAAATTGATGATTTTGAAACCAAGATAACAGAAGAAGAATTAGAAGAAGAATCAGAAAAACTTACACCGCGATTCGGTAGATCACAGAGGCAATAAAGTAATGCAGGTAAGAACACCAGCTGTTGCTGGCATGTTCTATCCAAAAGAAAAAGAGGAATTAAAAACTGTTATACATGATTGTTTTTTACACCCGCTTGGTCCTAGAAAAATTCCTCCAACATTGAGTGATGAAAAAATTTTTGGGATCATCTGTCCACATGCAGGTTACATGTATTCTGGACCCGTAGCAACAAATTCCTTTTACGCTATATCATCACAAAAACCCGAGCTTGTGATAATTACTGGTCCAAATCATTATGGACTTGGTTGTAACGTTGCAGTAATGAAGGAAGGCATATGGAAAACTCCTCTTGGGGAAGTAGAAGTTGAAACTGAATGCGCTATAGAGATAAACAAAATTTCTAAAGATATAGAGTTGGATTTTTTTTCCCATACAAGAGATCATAGTTTAGAAGTTCAGATACCAATGCTTCAACAAATCTATTCTCATAAATTCAAAATCCTCCCTATAATTTTAATACAACAAGACTACAATACTGCTAAAAAGGTAGGTTTTGCAATAGCAAAGATTGCAAAGATGCGAAAAACTATGATTATTGGATCCTCTGATTTTACACATTATGAAGAAAACAATTTTGCCCACAAACAGGACTCTGTCCTAATCGAACCAATCTTAAATTTAGATTTAGATGGATTTTACAGAATTTTACAAGAAAAACAAGTTAGTGCATGCGGATATGGAGCGATCGCGTCTACCATGATGGCCTGTAAGGAGCTTGGAGCAAAAGAAGGAAGGCTGCTAAAGTATGCTACAAGTGGTGATGTAACAGGCGACAAGAGTTCCGTGGTAGGATATGCATCGATTGTGTTTTCATGAGATCTGTCGCTTCAGCACCTGGAAAGGTCATTTTATTTGGCGAGCATTTTGTTGTGTACGGTATAAAGGCGATACTTTGCTCTATTGATAAGCGAATTACAGCCACATCAGAAATAATTGATGAAAAAAAGATCAAGATAAAATCCGATATTGGCAATGTGGAAATAAGCACGGATTCACTGTCAACGCCAAACAGATCCATGGATGTAATGAAACCATTTTTGTATATTGCAAAAAAAGCATTAGAAAAATCGGGAAAAAATGTTGGAATTGAGATAAAAATAGACTCTGAGATTCCTGTAGGCATTGGCCTTGGTTCTTCGTCTGCATGCTGTGTTGCAGTTACGGCATCAGTTATGGGATTATTTGAAAAGCTCCCAAAAGAGGAAATTTTGAAAATTGCAATAGAAGCGGAACGCATCATATTTGAAAATACCTCAGGTGCAGACTGTTCTGTTTGTACTTTTGGGGGGCTGATGGAATACGATATGAAAAATGGTTTTAAAAAAATCAGCTCAAAAGCTAATTTTGATCTTGTAATTGCAAATTCAAAACAGGCACATTTTACCAGCGAGATTGTTGAAAACGTAAGAAGATTCCGGGAAAATAATGAGGACTTGTTTGCTTCATTTTGTGATCAAGAATCAATCCTAATTCAAAATGCTCTTGTGGCTCTAGAAAAAAATGATCTGAAATCACTTGGCTTGTTAATGTCAAAGAATCAGGATTTGCTTGAGCGGATAAACATATCAACTGAAAAGCTTGCATTCTTGATAAGAGAATCCAAAAAAACTTCATTTGGTGCAAAAATAACTGGTGCAGGAGGAGGCGGATGCATAATTGCACTTGTGGATAAATCTAATCGTGAAAAAACTCTATCTAATCTAAAAGCCCATAGCGAATGTTTTTCTGCTAAAATCGATTTTAATGGGCTTGCATATACCTAGGAACAAAATTGCAAAAAATACAATTTGTAAAGGCTATAGAAACATGAAACATCTTTTTTGGACTTGTTTTGCCCATCTTGTGCCTAGGAATGAAATTTTGGTTTTCTTTCAGATAGATACTTTTTAAACCGAGTGAATTGCTGAAAAAAATATGATTTTGATAAAGCTTGGAGGTTCTATCATAACAAATAAACAAAAACCTCTAACTCCGAATATTTCTGCAATAAACAAGATTGCTGCTCAATTAAAAAAAGTAAGAGAGCCGATAATCATAGTACATGGGGGAGGATCATTTGGTCATTATTGGTCCGTAAGATATGATATGCACACAAAACCTGCAAAATATAGTAAGAAGGGTGTAGCAGTAGTAAAAAATTCTATGGTAGAGTTGAACAAGATAATATTGGATTCGTTTTTAAAAAATGAATTAATTCCTTACTGCCTGCCTCCAACTGATTTTATGTTTAGTGATAAAGCTGATGCCAAGAAGGTAAAAGAAATTGCAAGAATTGCCAAAGATGGACTTGTTCCTGTATCATATGGTGATGTATTATGGCATGGTAAAAACAAGTTCTATATTTTATCTGGAGACAGAATTATGGAAATTTTAGCAAAAATTCTAAAACCAAGGTTGGCAATTTTCGTGTTAAATGTGGATGGAGTATATTCCGATATGAAGACAAAAAAGCTCTTGTATGAGATAAAGGGTCAGGAGACAGCCATCTCAGAGGTAGAAATGGACGTAACTGGAGGCATGACTCGTAAAATAAAAGAGGCTATGATGATTTCAAAGGGTGGAATTGACGTGTTTTTGGTAAATGGTAACAAACCTGAGAGAATTGTAAACGCTATAAAAGGAAAAAAATTTGAAGGAACTATATTCAGAGGATAAAAGGACAGACATGGAATATTTGATTCTGGTAGACAGTAATGACAAACCAATAGGAACTGAGGAAAAGGTAAAGTGTCATCTGCCAAATGGTAAGTTGCACAGAGCTTTTACAATTCTATTGTTCAACAAGGAGGGAAAGTTGCTTCTAACACAGCGCAGCATGGACAAGATGCTATGGCCTGGTGACTGGGATGGAACGGTAGCAAGTCACCCCAGACAATCAGAAACATACGTTTCGTCTGCAGAAAGAAGGTTGCCAGAGGAATTGGGTATATCTTGCAAGCTTGATTATTTGTTCAAATTTGAGTATCACGTGCCATACAAGGACGTTGGTTCTGAAAACGAGGTATGTGGAACTTTGATTGGCATAGTTGAGGATCCTACAAAAATAAAATTAGTAAAAGAAGAAATCAATGACATAAAATGGATCACACTAGATAATCTTCTAAACGACATTAAAAAATCGCCGCAAATCTATTGTCCGTGGATGATCGTTGCATTGTACTTTTTGTCAGAATCCAAAAAAGATATTCTTCCACAACACAATTCAATTTTGAAAATGTGGGTTAGAAATGATGTCAAGCAAATTCTTGAAAAACCACTCAGGCATCATTTTCCTGACAACAAATTGGAGTTGAAAAACTAATGTCGTTTAATTCTATATCAAAGACTGCAAAAAAAGTAAATTCATTTCTTCTCTCTAGTCTTCATGGCAATCCAGAAGAGATCTACAAGGCAGCATCATATCTCATAGAATACGGTGGAAAAAGACTGCGACCATATATGGTCATAAAGAGCTGTGAAATTCTTGGCGGCACCATAAAACAAGCATTGCCGTCAGCTGCAGCGATAGAAATGGTTCACAATTTCACGCTAATCCACGATGACATCATGGATAATGACGAGATAAGACATGGAGTGTCCACCACACACAAAAAATTTGGAATACCGGTAGGCATTTTGGCTGGAGACGTCTTGTTTTCTAAAGCATTTGAAACCATTTCGCATGGAGATCCAAAGATGCCAAAAGATGTGCGCCTTGCACTTGTTTCCAATCTTGCCAAGGCATGTACTGATGTATGTGAAGGTCAGGCACTAGATATAATGATGGCCAAATCCCAAAAAATTCCTACAGAAGAACAATACATCATGATGATAGAAAAAAAGACATCAGCATTATTTGCTGCTGCGTGTGCAATGGGGGCAATAAGTGCAAATACGAAAACCCGAGATGTTACAAATCTTTCTTCTTTTGGAAAAAATCTAGGCGTCGCATTTCAAATAGTTGATGATCTAATTGGCATAATCGGAGATTCAAAAATTACAAAAAAACCAGTTGGAAACGATTTGCGTGAAGGTAAAAAATCATTGCCCATTCTTCTTGCAATAAACAAAGTAAGTGGCAAGAAAAAGGAAATAATTCTAAACGCATTTGGAAATTCTGCCATATCAAAAAAAGAGCTTGAAAATGCAGTCAGGATAATTTCATCGATGGGAATAGAAACCGCGGTCAGGAAAAAGGCCATACAATATTCTAATGCGGCAAAAAAATCATTATCAAACTACAAGGGTTCGGCAAAAAATGAACTCTTGTCACTTTTAGATTTTGTAGTAGAGAGGAGTCAGTAATTGAAAGATGATGTCAAGAAGGCTATCAGAGGAATAGCTTTACAAAATGCCTCCGAACATGAAGGAAAAACTCGCAATGATGCAGTAATATCAAAAATACTCGGTTCAAGGCCAGACCTTAGAAGCAAAGCAAAAGAGATAATGCCATTAATTTCAGAGATTGTCTCAGACATCAACAAGCTTTCGTTATCTGAACAAAAGTCTGAGCTTGAAAGTAGCTTTCCAGAATTACTAGTAGTAAAACCAAAACAGGAAAGAGTTGGTCTTCCACCACTTGACGGAGCAGAAAATGGTAAAGTGATAACAAGATTTCCTCCAGAACCAAACGGCTATCCACATATTGGTCATGCAAAAGCTGCCATCATCGATGAAGAATATGCTAAGATGTACGGTGGAAAACTAATACTACGATTTGATGATACAAATCCCGAAAATGAGAGACTGGAATATTATGCTGCAATAAAAGTTGGGCTTGACTGGCTTGGGGTGAAATATGATCAAATCAAGAATACTTCAGACGATATGGAGTTAATATACAAAAAAGGATTGGAGATGATCGAATCAGGTAACGCATATGTTTGTACATGTGACAAAGAGACAATAAGCAAGAACCGACGCGAGATGAAAGCTTGTAAGTGTCGTGCAGGGGATCATGATCAAAATATCAAAAGATGGCACGATATGTTTGAAAAATACAAACCTGGAGAAGCAATCGTAAGATTCCGCGGTGACATGCAATCTGAAAATACAGTAATGCGGGATCCGGCCATGTTTAGGATAATAGATGAAATTCATCCGTTGCTTATAGACAAGTACAGAGTCTGGCCAAACTATGACTTTGCAGTTGCCATAGAGGACAGCATAGATGGAGTAACTCATGCATTTAGGACAAAAGAGTACGAGCTTAGAAATGAACTCTACTATACGATTTTAGACAAGCTTGGAATGAGAAAACCAAAGATGTTTGAATTTTCAAGATTAGAATTTGAAGGAATGCCTGTCTCAAAAAGAATTCTAAAACCACTAGTTCAGGACGGAAAAGTATCAGGGTATGATGATCCTAGACTTCCTACTCTTGAGGCATTACGTAGAAGGGGAATTGTACCAGAAGCAATTAGAAAGTTCGTCCTTTCATTGGGCTTTACAAAATCAGATACCCTTGCTCCATTTGATACTCTAGAATCCTTTAACCGAAAAATAATTGATGTAACAAGTATTAGGTTGTTTATGGTTACTGGACCTGTAAAAATTATAGTAAAGAATAACAAACTTACAGAAGTTGAACTTCCTAATCATCCACAAAGAGACATGGGGAAGAGACGAGTGGAACTTGATGGTAATTTTTACATCTCAGGTGAGGATGCAAAAACTCTCAAGGTCAGAGACCAGATTAGACTGATCGAACTCTATAATGTAAAAATAACGAAAATAGGATCAGAAATAGAAGCAGAATATACTGGTAATGATTTCAAAGCAGAATTCCCTAAGATTCAATGGATTCCACAAAAAAGTGCGGTAAAACTAAACATTTTGATACCAAAAACTCTCTTTGTAAATGAAAAATTTAACGAGTATAGTCTTGAAACCAAACAAGCTTACACTGAAAGCCACTACTTAGAATTAAATGAGGGTGCAGAAATTCAATTTGTCAGATTTGGATATTGCAGAAAAGATTCTGCAATGCAAGCAATCTATACTCACAAGTGAAAAAAAATGAAAATTGCAAGGTTGTTAGCAAACAATATGGAAACATATGGTTTTGTAAATGGTAAGAGTGTAATTACAAAAGAAGGTATTACATCTCAGACAGGAATCCCCATACCACAGAACATCAAAGATTTTCTTTTTGATGGATGGTATGACGAAATAAAATCTAAAATATCAAAATTGAATTTCACGCAAAATCTTTCAGATTTTAAATTTCTTGCACCAATACCAAATCCTTCTAAGATAATTTGTCTTGCATTCAACTACAAAGATCATGCAAAAGAACAAAATCTTATACCACCAGATGAGCCAGCTATCATAATAAAACCAAGATCGACTCTCAACGGAGCTACCTCGGAAATAATCTGTCCCTCGTTCGTATCAAAGCTTGATTATGAGATAGAGCTGGCTTTGATTATTGGAAAAAATTGTAAAAACATCACAGAAAACGAAGCCAAGGATGCAATTTTTGGATATATGATTTTAAATGATGCCACCGCTCGTGATATTCAAGCAAAGGACAAACAATTTACTCGTGCAAAAGGATTTGATACCTTTGCTCCATGTGGTCCATGGATTACTACTGCAGATGAAGTGCCTGACCCTCAAAATCTGAAAATGTTAACAAAGATAAATGG
>VBPW01000007.1:0-26639 GCA_005877305.1 Nitrososphaerota archaeon
GGCTTAGCATTTGTTCAATGCACCAATCATATTCCTCTGGAGTTTGACCTGCCCACGCATAGATGTTAATTCCATTTTCATCAAGAAAAGCTGCAATATCATCTTGGGTAGAAAGTGGGTTTGCGCCACATGCACTTACTTCAGCTCCAAGTTCTTTTGCACCCATGATTAAAACTGATGTCTCTTTTGTAATATGTAGGCAAATACCTAGTCTAATACCTCGTAATGGTTGTGATCGTTTAAGACGATCAATAGTATTAGTTAGAATTTTCATATGATTTTTAGCCCATTCATGTGAAGTCTTTCCTTGTTCTGCAAGACTTGGATCCTTTACCTTACTCATATGAGGAATCAAATATTAGGGCTATAAAATAGTATCACAATGACAATCTAAATATTGATCAAAATTTTGTTTTAAATTTATGGCATGGAAAAAAGTTGCTGAAAAGAATGACGTTGCGCCAGGAAAGGGCAAGGAATTTGTCATAGATGGAAAACGTATTGCAATCTTTAACCAAAACGGATTTCATGCCCTTGATGCCATATGTGTACACCAAGATGGTTCGCTTGTTCCTGGAAAATTAGAAGGTGATGTTGTCGAATGCCCATTACATTTTTGGCATTATAACATCAAGACAGGGGAATTACTAGATTATATCAAAGGAGTCAAGCTAAAAACTTACAATGTCGAAGCAAAAAGCGACGGCATATACATTGATGTATGATAAGTTTAATTCCGTAATCTCGGTTTAAAAATCGTTGAATCAAGATATCATAGAAAATATTAAAAAACAAGACTATGATGCCATGCAAAATAAAATTGGCTCGTTTCTTGTAGAAGAAGTTTCTCAAAGACAGGCATTTGGAGTAGTTTTTGGTTTAAGTGGAGGAATAGACTCAGCAGTGATTGCAGTTTTATGCTCTAAATTTCTCAAAGGCAAGTCCCTTGCACTTTTAATGCCTGATTCCAAGGTTACACCTAAAATTGATACAGAAGATGCGATAAAGCTTGTAGACAAGCTGGGTATTGAATACAAATTAATCGATATTGGTTTTATCAATAAAGAATATTCAAAATATTTAGAACCCAATCCCTTTGCGTATGGAAACCTCAGCGCAAGAATCAGAGCAAACATTTTGTATTATTATGCGAATGCTAAAAAATATCTCGTACTAGGATCCAGTGACAAAAGCGAATTTCTCATAGGGTATTTCACAAAATTCGGAGACGGTGCTGCAGATCTGTTACCAATTGCATCACTTTACAAAACTCAAATTCGACAGTTTGCAAAATTTCTTGGGATTTCTGATTCAATAATTTCAAAGAAAAGTAGCCCAGGTCTTTGGGAAGGGCATATTGCAGAGACTGAAATTGGTTTAAGTTATGAAGAGGTGGATTCAATTCTTCATTGCTTGTTTGACAAAAATTTTTCAGTTCAAGAGACGGTTAACTTTACAGGTATTGATAATTCGTCTGTTGATAAAATCTACAAAATGTACAAAAATAACGAACACAAGAGGATAACACCAAAGATTTGCCAAATTTAAAACACATGATTTAATTTGAAGATTTTTGATACCCTAACAGCAAAAGAAAAGGAGTTAGATGTTACTGGAACAGTTAGAATTTACCTTTGTGGTGTTACTGTCTATGATGAGAGCCACATAGGTCATGCTAGAACTATTATAGTATTTGATACACTAAGAAGATTTCTAGAATCCCAAGGAATTAAAGTCAAATTTATTCAAAATTTTACAGATGTAGATGATAAAATAATAAATCGTGCAAAAGAAGAAAATATCTCGCCATTAGAACTTAGTTCAAAATTCATTACTCGTTATTTCGAAGATTTTGACAGACTGAATATCAAAAGAGCTACCGAGCATCCAAAAGCAACAGACAACATACCAGAAATGATAGAGTTAATCAAGGATCTTATAGACAAAAATTATGCATATGCATCAAAAAACGGCATATATTTTTCTGTATCAAAATTCAAAGAATATGGAAAACTCTCAAAGAAGAGAATTGAGGATTTTATATCAGGCGCAAGAATTGAGGTCGATGAAACGAAAAATGATCCACTAGATTTTGCGCTTTGGAAGTTTGCTGATGACCAACCAAATTGGCCAAGCCCATGGGGAAATGGAAGACCTGGTTGGCATATAGAGTGTTCAGCAATGAGTCTGAAATATCTAGGAGAGAATTTTGAAATTCATGGTGGAGGAAGAGATCTCATTTTTCCTCATCATGAAAATGAAATTGCACAATCTGAATCTCATACAGGGAAAAATTTTGCTAAAATCTGGATGCATGTTGGCATGGTTACAATAAACGGTGAAAAAATGTCAAAATCTTTGGGCAATACAAAATCCATTGATCATGTCTTAAAAAATTGGGGCCCAAATATAATCAGACTATTTTGCCTTTCTGGGCATTATTCAAAACCAATTGATTATTCCGAAGAAATTCTAAAAGAGACAATAGTAAAATGGCATCAGGTTGAAAACTGCTATGCCGAATTAAATTCACCAGAAAAAGATGGGTCAGTTAGACCATCTCGCTTTAGTGAATTTTTTATGAAAAAGGTTGATTCTATCAAACAAGAGTTTAACGATGCATTAAATTCTGATTTTAATATCCCTCTTGCATTTAATGCGTTTTTTAGGCTTGTCAAGGAAGTTAATAACTTTGCTGCATCTCAAGACATTTCTCAGTTATTTGCAAAAAATATTGTACCGGCATTTGAAACCATGTTAGAAATCCTAGGATTAAGAATATCCAAAATCTCAGATGAAGAAAGAAATACCATAAATGAACTTATCAAAAAACGTAACGAGTTTAGGGAACAAAAACAATATCAAAAAGCCGACGAAATCAGGAAACAAATATCGAATATGGGAATAGTGTTAATAGATCACAAAAACAAAACCCTTTTGTTAAAACAAGAAAAAATGGGTACAGAAAGTTAGGATTTTTTTGTCATAGCACTAATAAGAGATACAACATCTCTGTCACGCAATTGATAACCAGTGGGTAATCTTACACCATATCTTACATCTTTTGCATAAAGTAACCCCTTTGTCAAATCAGAATGGATTTCTCTTGCCAAATCTTCCACAGTAGACCCATCTTTGAGTAAAATAAGATCCGGTAACACTCTTCCTTTTTTATCTGACAGTTTTTCAGGATTTGCTACTGGATATATCGAATTCATTTTTAGCACTTTTTGTTTAATTCGTCTTTACGTAGAATTTCAAACTGCTCTGAACCGGGAACATATTTTATCAAGCCTTTCTGTTCTGCCCTTCTTAGAGAAAGCTCACTGTCTGCACTGGCAGGAATAATTATTGTGTTAACATATTTCTCTCGTAATCTGTCAAAATTTTTGTCTGCACCGGGAAGATCAATCTTGTTTGCAACTATCAAAGTAGGCTTGGATACATGACGTAGGCATGCGGCAAATTTTTTGCTATCGTCCATATCAAAATTATCAAAATCTTTGTTTTCTAGTCCCGTAATCTTTAGTGCTTCTTTTACATGACTTTCTTTTACTCCAATTCCCCGAAATATATCTGCCAATGCAATCATTGGTTCTGTTTCTGAATGAATGAGTTTTGAAATTTTATCACGGTTACCCTCTAGAAGTTTAAGATACCACATTATCAGTTCTTCTTCAATGTCTGCAACATCGGCAATTGGGTCACCCTGTCCTACCTCCGTAATCTTTCCAGAGGCATCAACACTTCCTGAAACATCGATAACATGTAATAATGCATCAGATTGGGTTGCAACAGACAGGAATTGGTTACCGAGTCCTTTTCCAGCCCAAGCATCTTTTATCAAACCTGGAAGGTCGATTAGCTCAATTGGGATAAAGCGCCAACCGTCAAGACATTTTGAATTTTGTGGTTGGTCTTGAACATTAAATTCAGTGTGAACACAAGGAGTTATTGCATTACCCATAGCTCTTTCCGGTTTTTTTGTTGTGAAAGGATAGGTAGAGATTTCAGAATGAGAAAGAGTTGCAGCGTTAAAAAATGTAGTCTTACCAGTATTTGTCTTACCAATAAGGCCAATTCGAATTGGCATGATTTGATCACAGAAATTTGAATATTTATCTCTGCCGAAGAAAACCTAGGTTAGAAAATTGTTATTTTTCTTCAATTTTTCTAGTAGCATTCTTAATTTCATCTACATACCATAAAATTTCATCAAGTTCTTCCTTTGTTAATTTGTCATTCCATTTTTCAAGTACGAGTTTCAATATTTGAGATGAATTGTATGCAAGATTCCAATACGGATGATGTTCTGCCGTAGTATAAGCAAGTTCAGAAATTCCCTCCAATCCTGCCTTGGCTAGTGCTAGAGAATCTGTTTTTTCTCCATAAATTCTAATTATGTTTGCCTCCAAATCAGGTTGAATTTTTAAAAGCATGTTTTTTTGTTCAAATGATTTTGCCAATTTTACAAGAGATTCATAAAAATCAGAAAATTTAACCTCAGACATGTCTTAAAAGAGACGCCGATGTTCAGCTAACATACATCTATTAAAAACAACTTCAATGCCAGCTTTTTGTGCGAGAGATTCGGCTTCCAAGTTGTGTATTCCTTCCTGTAACCATATTACTTTTGGTTTTAGTTTTATTGCTTCACTAATCACAGGTAGAACCTGTTCTGACGGCCTAAATACATCAACAATATCGATGTTATAAGGTATATCTGATAGTTCATGATAACATTTTTTACCTAAAATTTCATCAGCCGTGGGATTCATTGGAATTATGTTGTATCCCCTTTCATCAAGATATTTTGGCACATAATGTGCAGCTTTTTCGGGATTTGTTGACATTCCTATCACAGCTATATTTTTTAGTTCATAGAATTTTTTTATCTGATCATCAGTATGTGTGTCTTTTTCCATGCTATATTTACAACTAATTAGTTTAATATCTTGTCGAAGATTAATTTATAGGGTGATTTTTAGTTAAAACAAACATGGAACAAGAACCTAATGATGTCATAGTTCTAAGTGCCATAGTCAATGGTGCTAAAAAATTTGATAAAATCGCAAAGGTTACAAAAAATTCTACAAACGAACTAAATGAAATACTTCAGAGATTAGAAAATAGAGGTCTTATTGTACTTAGTGAAAAAAAAGGATTCTTTGGTCCAAAAAAAGAACTGAACCTAACTGAAAAAGGTGAGAAGGAATTGGAAGAGAGAAAATTTGAGCTTGAGAAAAATTGGAGCAGCATGGTAACTATTTGGAAGAGCGGAGATAAGCAAAAATTACAACAATACATCGATCATAATCGTTCGATTATTCCTTCAATGATGTTTTTAGGAATAATGGATATGATGATGTTTGCTACCATGATGGGTTTTATGGGCATGGCCATGTCAAGCTTCATTCCTGATACGCAGATGTATGGAGATGCACATACCTCAGATTCTGGTCATGATACTGGAAGTTCTGACTATGGCGGAGGCGATGTGGGTCATGGTGATGGAGGTCCAGGTGATATGAGCGGCTTTGACGTAAATTTCTAGCGCTTGTTCTCTAGATAAAGTGAAAACATCCAAACTTCTTAACAAGAAATAATTGAACATTTCAAACCAAATAATATGGGAATCAGAAGTTTCCTTAACCAAATCTCATGAATAAAAAGAAAAAAGGTTTTTATTAACTACAGCCAAGATCAGCCATTACTTTTGCAATTACAGTGGATGGTACTCCTGCATTAATAAGAGTGCCCTTCACCGTTGGACAAACAGACATTGCTGGCATAGTTGTTGATGTACCATTCATTGATGGCATAGTTGTTGGTGGTGTTGGTGTTGGTGGTGTTGGTGTGGTAGGCGCAGTAGTACCAGTCTTACCTTTCATCTGTGCTTGAGCAAGAGCTTCCTGCATTTTCTCAAACTCTCCTGGAGCACACCTATGATCACCGCAAATTTTTGGGCCTCCGGAACGAGATGCCGTATAGTGGTTATCATTGAAGCTGTTTCGGCTTGTAAGAGCACTTGCAGCAGGAATTGTAGCTGCTACAATTGATGTCATAAGGACTGCCATAACAAACAGTACTAACATTAACTTTGACGACATTAACCTGACTATTGTCAGGCCATATAAAAGAATTGCGTAACTTTGTGGATTCTAGTAATTAGTCTTTTTCAAAACAAATAGATAGTTTTTAAAACGATACCAGATCTAAGAAATTACTTTATGGTTGCAAAAATAGGTTCAAAGGCGCCTAATTTAAAAATATCAAAATGGGTTCAAGGTCTGTCAACTAACATTGATAAGGAAAAGGATAACGTGGTACTAGTGGAAGTTTTCCAGGTTAATTGTCCTGGCTGTTTTCTTTATGGAATTCCTCAAGCAATTGACATTTACACCAAATATCACAAGGAAGGAGTAACGGTACTAGGGATGGCAACAGCCTTTGAGGATTTTGGTAAAAACACATTACAAAATCTAGAACTTTTACTTTTAAAAGGAGAAGTGATCGGAGAAACTCTCAAGGCACTTGGCCAATATGGACAATCAGTATCTGAAAATATATTGCCATATAAAATCCCTTTTCCAGTTGGAATGGATTCACTAGTAAAAGAAACAGGCATGATAAATCAAGAAAGAATAACTGATTTTATTGATGCAAATGTTCCAGACTTTAATTCCTATGATGAACATTCCAAAGCAGAGATAATTGAGAGGATCGAACAAAATCTGAAAAGTAAAGAGCACTCCGCTGAAACTTTTGAAGAATATGCATTAAGAGGAACACCGTCTTCTATTCTCATTGATAAAAAAGGTATCTTGCGAGACGTAACCTTTGGTCAGAACGATCTTCTTGAAGAGAAAATACAGAATTTATTAAACGAATAACAAGAATAATAACAATAATTACTCTAATGCATTAGAGCCAATGTGTACACCTCATTTGACAATACATCTCTTGTCAAAATAGTAACGCTACTCAAATCTCACAAGTTTGAATACCTATCAGGTCAAGACTTGAGTGGTTTACTGAAGCTAAGTCGTGCTGCAGTTTGGAAACATATCAAAAAATTGCAATCTTTAGGATACAAAATTGATTCAAAACCAAAGCTTGGATACAAATTAATCAAAACAACAGAACTACTTCTCCCCTGGGAAATAAGTGATGGTCTTGAGACAAAGGTCTTTGGTAAACGAATTTACTATTTTCATACCATCGATTCTACACAAAATTTTGCAATTGGACTTGCTTCAAAAAAGATAGAAAATGGAACAATAATAATTTCAGAAAAACAGACACATGGGAGAGGAAGACTAGATAGAAAGTGGGTTTCACCAAGTGGTGGAATTTGGTTGTCGTTGATTTTGCACCCAGAATTTGATATTTCCATGTCTACTCTATTTCCGTTAATTTCGTCTCTTGCTCTTGCTATTGCAATTGAACGGATTTTGAAAATAAAGCCAGAGCTAAAGTGGTCTAATGATGTGACAGTCAATGGTAAAAAAGTTGCTGGCATATTGGTTGATGCTTCTGGCCACAACACTTCTTAAGAAAAATGAAAATGTGAGTCCTATAAAATTGGTTCAAAGATTTCTTTTTGAGCTTGAAAGACTTTATCAGATTTCACTAGAAAAAGAACCACAATTTCTAATACAGCAATGGACAAAGAGATCTTCAACCATAGGTAAATCAATTACTATTACTTTACCTAATGGAATGTTAAGGGGAAGAGCACTCAGAGTTGATGATGACGGAGCACTTGTCATATCAAATAAAGGTAAAACTCAAAGAATCATTGTTGGTGACATTATCTAGGATAATTTTCTAAACGAATGATAGAAAATCGCGTAGGGCAAGATCTGTGCAGAATCTGAATGACTAGGCAAGTGTTAAGAATTTCATATTCTAATACCTACAAACTTGAATTAGACCATTTCATGAAAAATGTGCAAATTAATCTATAATAGTGGATTTCTGGTGTAAAAAAATTTTTTATAACTACTAATTCTGATTATACAAGTGAAGATTTGTTGGGCAAATACAGATAATTTTGACGAATCTGACATAGTCATCGTTGGAATTCCAGATGAATCAAAATCTAATGCACTAAGAAAAGGGTCATCTGAGGCACCTGATAAAATTCGTGAAATTTCTTCAATCAGAGACACATACACACGGAATGGGCAAATATCTCTAGGCTTACCAATTTCAGGAATAAAAAAGAAAATTTTTGACTATGGTAATGTCAAAAAAACTGATGTAGGCAATGTCATCAATAAGATAATTTCAGGATCTAAAATTCCAATATCTTTAGGAGGAGACCATTCGATTTCTTTAGAAATTATCAAATCGATTTCAAAAAAACTTGGACCAGTTTCTTTGGTGTATTTTGATGCTCATCCTGATTTTATTGGGTCTACTCGAAATTATTATGGTTCTGTCTTTTATGATTCATTACCACATATTGATACAAAATCAAGTCTACAGATAGGGATTAGAACACCTGAGCAAGAAGAAATCGAAAACATGAAAAAATATAGCATTACAGTAATTACGCCTCTTGATATAGTAAAAAACGGGATATTAAAAACTGAAAAAATGATGTTAGATAAAATTGGAAAAAAAGTATATGTATCTTTTGATATGGATGCAATAGATCCGGCATATGCACCTGGTGTATCGGTTCCTGTTCCAATGGGTTTGCGCAATACTGAAGTAATTTATTTACTTAAATCACTTGCAAAAAGGATAATAGGTATAGACATAATGGAGGTTTGTCCCAGTTATGACATCAGGGATAGGACGTCTCACTTGGCATCAAGAATGATTGCAGAAATAATATCATCAAGTTGAACTAAAAAATAATTGTGAAACTACATATACTTTTAACTAGGACTATCGTAATTTACTAATGTTTTCATATTTTACATTAAAAGATGCAAATGAAATTCTTCCGGTTGTAATTCAAAAGTTTAAAAATATTGAAAGCATGAAAAACGAAGTTTTCAAAATTCAAAACGAGATGGAAAACAATCCAAGATACATGTCAAACTTTGAAGATTATGTAATTAAAAAACAGGAACTTAATTCTGCTATATCCAACTTGTACAAATCATTCGAAGAATTGGAAAAAATGGGAGTAATGGTTAAAAGCATAGATGAAGGGTTATTAGACTTTCCATCCAAAAGATTTGAAGAAGATGTCTGGCTTTGTTGGAAAGAGGGAGAAACTGAAATAAAATTTTGGCATGGAAAAGACGAAGGTTTTATGGGCAGAAAACCAATTAGTGTAAGTGATGAGTCACTAGTGTAATGTTATCTAGTTGGTTTAGAGTAATCAGAGTAAAATTTCTACTTGCATCGGTGATTGCAGTTTGTTTAGGCCTTGCTATTAATTGGTGGCAAAATCAAACCATCGATCTTGTTTATGCTGGTCTGACTTTTGTCGGAGTCATCGCTTTGCATGCAAGCGTTGATTTACTTAATGATTATTGGGACTTCAAGCGCGATATAGATACGAAAACAAAAAGGACTAAATTTAGTGGGGGCACTGGTGTTTTACCCGAAGGTTTACTGCAACCAAATGAGGTTTACAGAGTGGGGTTAATTTTTCTAATCATAGGTTCATCTGTTGGTGGCTATTTTATTTTTGAAAAAGGGATAACCATTGCAGTTATTCTTGCTTTTGCTATCATTTCCATTTACTTTTACTCTACAAAGATTGTTAATTCAGGTCTAGGTGAAATTTTTGTAGCCATAAAAGGTTCCATGATTGTACTGGGAACCTTTTTTGTTCAAACTTCTCATATAACAATGGAACCTATACTTGGTGGAATTGTTGTTGGTATTTTATCCTCTCTAGTATTATTTGTTAATTCATTTCCTGATTTTGATGCTGACAAAGCAGGTGGTAGAAAAACCCTTGTCATCATGCTAGGTAAAAAAAAGGCATCTAATGCAGTGTGGATTTTCCCTATTATTGTGTATGGGATCATTGTATCAGGAATAGTATTACATGTACTTCCAATTCTTTCTCTGATAACTTTGTTTACAATTCCATTACTAATTAAATCTGGTCTAAGATTAAAACAAAATTTTGATGATATTGATAAAATTGTACCAACAATGGGTTTGTTTGTATCATATAGTAGGATCACAGGATTATTATTGGTACTAAGTTTTCTTTTTTTGTCAAAATGAAACACATTACAATTAAATCAACCATGAGAAAAGCTACCTTATGATTACAGGCTATGCAACACCAGAAGGAACGTCCAATTTTGCAAAAAAGAGCCAGCTTGCAGCAAAGAATCATTTTAAACAATTCAATGGGCTAACTCTATCATCAATAGGTATTGGGACATATCTCGGAAATGTCGATAATAAAACAGATGAACTAGTAAAGGAAGCCATTAAAAAATCAGTTCTTTCAGCAATAAATGTAATCGATACTGCAATAAATTATAGATCTCAAAAAGCAGAAAGATCCGTTGGCAAGGCAGTATCAGAATTAGTAGAAGAAAACAAAGCCAAAAGAGATGAGTTGTTCATCAGCACAAAAAATGGCTACGTGACAAATGATGGAGATATTAATGAAGAATTATTGGAATACATTCACAATACGTTAGTTAAACCTGGCATAATAAGATCTGACGATATTTCTTCTGGATATCATTGTATGACTGTGCCATATCTAGAACAACAGCTAACTCAAAGTTTAAAAAATCTAGGATTAGATTGCGTTGATCTAATTTATCTTCATAATGCAGCAGAAGGTCAGCTGCAAGATATTTCAAAAGAAGAATTCATGAAGAAATTAAAAGATGTTTTTGAGTTTTATGAAATACAAAGAAAAGCAACAACAGTAAGATATTATGGAATGGCTACATGGGACTGTTTTAGAGTTCCAAAGGAACATCCACAGCACATCTTATTATCAGATATAGTTAGGCTTGCAAAAGAAGTTGGAGGAAATGAACATGGATTTAGATTCATTCAACTTCCTTACAACATGTATCTTGATCAAGCTTTAATTTTGAAAAATCAAATTGTAAATGGTTCTGAAACCTCAATATTAGAAACTGCAATCAATCTTGGAATTGGAGTTTTTGCAAGTGTTCCCTTGATGCAGGCAAAGCTTCTTGGACCAAATATGATACCTGAATTTGGAGGACTGGTAAAACCTGCACATAGAGCTCTACAATTTGTAAGATCTACACCTGGAATAATATCTCCACTTGTAGGACAAAAATCTGAAAATCATGTTAATGAAAATCTTGAATTAGTTAAATTTTCACCATTATCAGATGCAGAATTTATAGAACTGATAAAGAAACTTACTTCATAATCAAAACAAGAAATTTCATAAGAAATTGAAATAATCGTTTTGCATAGTATTAAATAGAAAAGATATCGATGTGACATATGCCAGTAGATCCTGTTTGTGGAATTGAGCTTGATGAGACCTTGGCGCTATTACACGAATACAAAGGAAAAAAGTACTATTTTTGTTGCCATGGATGTAAGCGTATTTTTGTTAAAAAGCCAAACAAGTGGAAAAAAGATTAGATAGGAAAACTTCCGCACATGCGACAAAAATGTGAATCCGTATGGATGACACCATTACATTCCGGACACCTGGACTTTGATACTCCTAAAAACGCAGGCGGATCATAATACTTGCGGTATATCTCATAATAATAAAGAGATTCTTTTGATCCTAGCCTAACTTTTTCGTTTTCAAGATAAAGTAAAAGCTTGTCTTTAGATACGGAGTCAGAAATAAGATTACTAAAAAAAGATGTCAAACCTGTTGTCCCTGAACCATCTTGCATTGCGGATTTTTCTCTCCAAGCAATTGTTTCAGGAATTGTTCTTTCGAAAGCCTTTCTTAGAATCCATTTTCCAAATTTTTTCCCTTTTTCTTCATGTACTTTTAGATCCGTCGATATTGATTTTGCATATTCTACAACCGTATCGTTAAGAAATGGCATTTCAACATCAACATCCATCGAATTACCAATCATCTTGGTAGGAAAATGCATTACTTGCCAAATTCTTTCCAAATCTTGTTGTAATTCTGCACCTGTCATCCTTTGAAAAAAATTATAACCAGCAAAAAGTTCATCAGCACCATCACCTGTAATAATACTAGAATATCCTTTTTCCTTAATCATGTTAATTGTTAAATACATAACAATCGCATTACGGATTTCTATCGGATTGAAGACCTTGAGGATCTTTATTGTCTTATCAATAGCAAATAGCAATTGTTCAATTGATGCTGTTTGTACCTCTAATGGTAATCCAATTTGTTTTGCCACTAGTTGTGAGTAAACTAAATCTGTAGAAGGAAAATCCTTTGTAATAGTAGTAAACGCCTTTATTTTTTTGTCATTTAGACAAAAAGCCAAAATTGAGCTGTCAAGCCCTCCCGAAAGTGCCATACAATCCGACTTGCAATCACTTACTGCGTCAGAGATGAGTTTTTGAAGGTTTGAACAAATTTCTTGCAACACCCAGATCTGATTTTCACGTTAAAATAAGTTATCTTGACAGATAAGATTACCTTTAAATATTTTATAGAGGCAATTTTATTATGCTACTTCCTGCAGAAATTGAAACAAAGACACTGATACCTGCCTTACGGGCCATACTTGCAAAAAAGCTCATTGAGGAACACGGCATACGTGAAGAAGAAGTTTCTAAACTTTTAGGTGTCACCCAGGCTGCAATAAGCAATTATGTAAGAGGCACTAGAGGAGATCCGATTCTCATAAGCAAGCTTCTTGAGGTAAAAGAAGTATCGGAAATGATTAACGATATTTGTAGTAATCTTGCATCAAATATGGCATACACACCTTCCAGTCTTTCAAAGTTCATTGGTCTGTGCAACTACATAAAATCTAGTTTGCTAATATGTGACATTCATCACAATTTGGAAACAAATATCGACGAAGCAGTATGCAAGGAATGTGAAAATATGTTGTTAAAGGGCCCTGGAACTTCGTTTTAGTTTGTTTTTGTAATTATAATTTTTATAGTAGAAACCAAAGTAACCCCATATCTACCTGGCCCACTTTCACTGTCTACTACAATGTCTCTAATTTTTGAATTCCCCTTCATCATATTTTCTGTTACAATATTAGCTACTGCAACTGCGGTAGGAATTAAATCACCTTTAGCTTTGAGTGTGACTTTACCAGAATTTCCAAGATTTGTTAACACATCAAGTGCACATTCCATCATGGGTTGTTCCCTTATTATCAATACTCTCCCGTCATCTGAAAATGAATTACTATCAAGAAGCTGAGTACCTTTTTCTATTTCACTCAACAAACTCATTCACATCACCAAAAATTATGCATTCTATTAAAGTCTTATCGATGATTCATCCATTAATTAAAAAGATCGATTGGAATATTCTGGAAATCCCCATTTGGTAACACTCTTCGTATGGTAATTGGGATAACCCGTTTTTCAAGTTCGGTATAAGCTAGATCAAGTGAAGTTGCAACTTCTTTTGGAATTGATATGAATGGGGGTGCTCCAAGTGATAGTTGTAAAGCTCTTGCACCCAAAATCCTGGCTTTTTCAAAGCGAGTTAGTGTAGGCGGACCTATCATTATCTTACCCTTGCTTGTGGTTTCATATTCTATTGGCACATGGATTGGATCAATTTCTATTATCTCTCTTGCATCAATAATTTTTTGTAGCCTTTCCTGTTCGGCGAGTTCTTCTGGAGTAAGATCACCCTTTTTTGCCTTTTTTTCTTTCTTTAATACTTTTTCTTCCCCTTCCTCAGTCACCTCAGCTTCAACGGTTTCGACAACGATTACAGGCTCTACTTCTTCTGGCTCTACAGCAACTTCCTCAGTATCTGCAATAATCTCTTCAGGTTCCTCAGACATCAACAAATGTTTAAACAAACGTTATATAATTCATAATCCTCCTCTTGAAAAATGAGCTCAGGGTCAGTTTCAAGGATCGGAGCAATTTTAAAGATAAGAGGCAAGTCAGAATTGAATTTTGAGCTAAAGCGCCATCTTGCTCCAAAAACAGTTGGTAGCCTCATCAGATCCATGCCGCTAGAGGGAAATGCGCATATGATGGGCAACAGCTTTGCATACATGGAAACTCAGATAAATATAGGCGGAGAAAAACTACGAACTCAATTCAAAAAAGGTGATATTGCATTTATGGCGGCAAACGGTTCCATCTGTTTTTTCTTAAATGATTTAGAATCTTCCAAATCAATGACCATCATAGGGAAGATAACATCAAACATTGATGCTCTTAACGAAATAAAGCCAGGAGATATATTTTCTATAACTCAAACAGGTTGATAGATGTGATGCCCGCTGTATCCACTTATTCTTTTAATTGCGCCATTTTTTAATAACTTTAGTAAAAAGGCATTTGCTGTAGAAACCTTTACTCCTGTTTGTCGTGACATTTCTTGTACCGTGAAAACTTTGGAGTTTTTAATAAAATTCATTGCTTGGTTCTCATCAATTATTACAGAGATACTAGTTTTTGATTTTTGGTCTTTCTTGTCTCCTTTCTTTGAGCCTCCTTCTTTCTTTGCGGCTTCAGCTGCCTGTGATTTTTCAGCTTGTGCAGGAGATTTTTTTTTTGCTCCACCCATAACAATTTTTTTGTAATGACCTATTTATAAACGAAATAGTGGCACAAACTACCCTTTTATCATGTTGTACCCATAAACGAGTTTATCGACAAAGAGTAAAAAGATACTCCCCTTTTCATGCCTAAAAAGTTGTTTATGACTAGATGTATAATGTGTTGTTCTTGCTGGAGGCGTACAAGTATTTAAAAACCGTTTCTAAATGTCTAATTATATATGACAGAATATTTTGATGAAGAAGGTCTACTTAAAGTTATAAAAACTTTTGAATTATCTGAAGAAATTACAAGACTTAACTGGAGTTGGAACAATCATCCAGACCCTGTTAAAAAAGCACATGAACTTATGGATAAAGGTCAAAAACTTTTTCTAGAAATTTCAGAATATGAGCAAAGAATGGGCTCTAAACTTAGCAAGTACCAGAGGGATAAAATTGATGATGCGATAGTAGATTTAGGAAAACTAATTCCTTATATGAAAAACAAAATCAAACCTTATGAAAGTTTAGAAAATAGTCAATTAAAAAATGTTTAAATCATTAACGAAATAACAAACCCATTAAAACAAATTCTAAATATGTTCATTGTTTAGAAAGTTCAAAGGCAAAGGAACTGACATGTTAACCTCAAACTCTTCTACAGATGATTTGGTAAAGCCAAGATCGTTTTCATAAACGAACAAACGTACAGAAATCCTAAATATTTGCTAGTCTTGGTTTTTGTATGGGATTAGACGTAATTGAGGAAAAAAATCTCAATGATGCCATAGTATACGCACTTGATTATCCTAACGTGGTTTTATCTGAAGCAAAATCGTTTGCCTCAGAGATAACTGTCTTAGAAGATTTTGCCTATGGTCTATATCTTGGATATATTTCAGGAGTTTTCTTTGATGGATTTTTGGCAAGAAACAAAAGATATCTATATTCGGAAGAACTGACTGATTTCCATTCTATACTTGTTAAAAGATCACCTGAAATAAGGCTTAAGATTAAAGCAAATCTTAGTTTAAAATAACTCAACCTTTTATTCCACAATTGGTAAAAATCGACAGATGAAGTTTTCATTTGTAGCAGAGACTCTAAAATTTATGGAGAGTACCACAAAACGATTGGAGTTAACAAAATATCTAGTAGATCTGTTCAAAATTACGCCTCCGGAAATCATTTCAGAAGTAGTTTACCTTTTACAGGGAAAATTAAGACCTGATCATGAAGGAATAGAGATGGGTATTGCTGAAAAAATTGCAATAAAAGCCATATCAAAATCAGCAGGGATACCAGTAAAAAAAATACAACAAGAATATAACAAGTTAGGTGATTTTGGTCAAGCTGCTTCAAAAATTTTAGAACAAAAAACACAAACTACATTTCTTACCCAAGATATTACGGTTGAAAGAGTTTATGATACATTGTACAAGATTGCTGAGCTGAAAGGATCTCGTTCCCAAGATATGAAAATGAAATACATCTCCAGTCTTCTAAATGATGCAACCCCAATTGAAGCTGGTTTTATTGTCAAGATAATCACAAGCTCTTTACGGTTGGGTATTGCTGATTTTACAATCTTAGACTCTCTTGCAATTGCGTTTACAGGATCAAAAGAAAATCGTGAAGCATTAGAACATGCATATAATGTATCAAGTGATTTGGGCAAGGTTGCTACCGCTGTTGCAAAGAATGGAATAGACGCAATAAAAAATTTCCAAGTCTCAGTGTTTAGTCCTGTGAGACCAATGCTTGCTGAAAGAGTCAAAAGCCCTCAAGAGGCACATGAGAAAATGGGTTCAGAATTTGCAGCGGAATACAAACTAGATGGAGAACGTGTACAAATTCATATTCAAGAGGAAAAAATAATTCTTTATTCCAGAAGTCTAGAAAACATTACAAACTATTATCCGGATATTGTTGAAAAAATCAGTAGAACAATTAATGCGGCAGAAGCAATTTTAGAAGCTGAAGCTGTTGCAATAAACGAAGATTCTGGAGAGTTTCTTCCTTTTCAGGAACTTATGCATCGCAGACGAAAATACGGTGTAGCTAAAGCGGTTTCACAATATCCTATTACTGTGAATTTTTTTGATGTAATGTTTATGGATGGAAAAAGCTGTCTTGACCTACCCTACAAAGAACGACGGAAATTACTTGAAAAATTAGTAAAAGAAGATTCCTTTGCAAAACTCATGCCCATGTCAATTGTAAAAACTGATGATGATGTAGAGGAAATGCTTGAAAACGCAATCAATTCAGGTTGTGAAGGATTGATGTTAAAACAACTTGAAGCTACTTACAAGGCAGGTGCTAGAGGAAGTAATTGGCTCAAACTCAAACGTGAATATAGAAATGAATTAGGAGATAGTTTGGATCTTGTTGTCATAGGAGCATTTTATGGGCGTGGTAGAAGGACAGGAAAATATGGTGCATTGCTACTTGCAACTTATAATGATAAAACCGATACCTTCCCTAGTATCTGTAAAGTTGGAACTGGTTTTACTGATGAAAGTCTGGACCAGTTTTATCAGATCCTCTCTGACAAGATAACCATAAAAAAAAATCCAAGAATTGAAAGCGGGCTTGAAGCAGATATCTGGTTTGAACCCGAAGTAGTAATTGAAATAGTAGCTTCAGAAATAACACTTAGCCCAATACATAAAACAGCTATGGATGTAATTAGAAAGGGAAGTGGACTGGCACTTCGTTTCCCAAAGTTTACCGGTAGGATACGAGTAGAAAAAACTCCTGAAAATGCCACTACTGATCAAGAGATAATTTCTTTGTATAAGGGGCAAAAAAGAGTAATTCAGGAAGAGAAGCAGAACTATATTTAACATCGAATTTGTCGTAAGGATTATTAGCTGCTACCATTAAGAACAACGTCTGGATGTATAGTGGGGAATTAGAGGTACAAGCGAAACGAAAAGCGCTTGCAGTTTTACAAGATGAAATAAACAGAATCCTTAACGCTGTAAGAGATCTTTCCACTCTGCCAGGTCTTATAATAAAGCCAGATAAGGCCGAAATTAAACAAGCACTTGAGAGAATAAAGAATACAGAAGACGAGGTTGAAGCGTTACGTCGAAAGATAACAAGAGAAATCGCTGATGTTGGCGGTCTGATGATGAATAGAGAAAACCTCTTACACACTGCCTATACCACAGATGAGATTGCAGGATTCATTACAGGAATTGCTTTCAAATTATCAAACATCAAAGCTGTCACTCTAAAAAAAGAGAAACTTGACAAAGATATTTCAGATTTAATTGCACTTGCTGTAGACCAAATATACAAGCTAAATGAAATAGTACGTGCACTAAGTGGGAATCCTACTGTAGCAATTGATCTTGCACAAGAAGCCCAAAAAATAGAACGCAGTGTTGATGAAAAATACCGTGAACTTACCATCAAAGTTCTAGACGAAATTGCAAATACAAGAGAGCTCCTACTTCTTAAAGATGTTGTCGAGGCAATTGAAGAGATGTCTGACAAATGTCTTGAAGTTTCTGATTCTTGTATTGTATTGGCTTTGAGTTTATAGATTGAAAGGCGAATTAATAGAAAACAGAATAGTAATCTGGAACATACAAGATTCACGTTCTCTATTTATGAACGGATATTATGGAAAACCAATTGGTATAACAAAACCAAAACCAGATGAAATTAACGTACCATTGATTTTAGATCTTATAGAGGGATACTATCTAATCCAAAAATCTAAGATCAAGGTATTCAAAGCAAAAAAACCCCTAACCGAAAATAATCTACTTGAAATCTGCAGAAACGAATACCACAACTTTGACAAAAAATATGTTGTCTACAAGGATTTTAGAGACAAGGGCTACATTGTAAATCCGGGAATTAAATTTGGTTGTGATTTTGCAGTATATCAAAAAGGTCCAGGTATCGATCATGCCCCATATCTTGTTCAAGTATACAATACAAGTGACACTGTCTCTGCTACAAGTGTAGTATTAGCAGGCAGATTAGCAACAACGGTAAGGAAGCAATTTATCTTAGCAATTCCAAGAGGTGAAAAAAAAGTAGATTGCTTGGCTTTAGATTGGTGGCGAGCTTAGAGATTTTTTTTAATATGTGATGCAATTCTGTCATAAACTGCAAATTGTTCTTTTGAAACTCCAAGATCATGGCTGCTTTTCCACTTGCCATGTATTCTAACGCCACTTTTTGTTGGATCTACCCAAATGAAGGCGTCATGGTAAGATAGTTTTTTGATCATGTCAGCAAGTTCGTTATCAGCATTTAGAATATTAGCTATTTTTCCTCCAACCCATTCTACACTTACCACTTTTTTAGAGCCAAAATGATCTTGAGTTTTTAGTTTTGATTCAACTAGAAAACTATCATCGCTTTGGTCTATATTTCCTTTAACTATAAAATGAGCTTGAAAACGATCTTGTGCGCCCCATGGTAAAGGATTAATGTCTTGCATTAAATCCATCTAACCTTTTTGAATTACCTGCACAACGTCAATGTTGGCATTTTTTATTTTAATGCAACCATGGTTTGTAGTCATAATTGGAGAATTGGTAAAACTTCCGCTATAATAATCGCCTTTTTCAACGTCATCAGTACCAATTTCTTTTGTCTCGGCTTCTATTCCTATTGTTTCCAAAAGATCGCAGAATTGTTCATTTTTGTTTTTTTGTACAAAAGTATCTTGCTCAGAATCGTGCATGCGTCAAGATAAATTTTACCCTCAAATAAATATTAGTTTTAAAACAGCACATTGATACAAAATAGAACAATCGGAATAAATACTCGAAAAATATAGCCAAATTCTGTCAATGCTAAAATTTCAAGGAAAAGTTGCTGTTATCACTGGTAGCGGAACTGGAATTGGAAAGGCAATAGCGGTCAAATTCGCTGAAAATGGTGCAAGTATTGTTATCCTTGGAAGAAGAAAGGAACCCCTTGAAGAAACTGCAAGGGGTTTGAGAGAAATTATTGGTAAAGTAAATAGTAATGCATTTGTTAAAATTTTTGCTGGTGTTGATGTCAGTGATGAAGAAGGCGTATCACGGATGTTTGATGAATTAAAATCATCTGGAAGTGTAGACATTCTAGTTAATAATGCAGGTGTTTCCGGGCCAGTAACTTGTTTTGCAAACTCTCCTATTACTGAATTTAAAAGTACAGTTGCAATACATCTTACTGGAACCTTTTGGACATCCGTTCAAGCACTCAAAGCAATGAAAACAGGATCCAAAATTATTACCATTTCAACATTTTTTACAGAAGAGCGTCCCCTTGAACAAAGACCATATAGATTTAGGAGTCCGTATACAGCTTCACAAGGAGCAAAAAATAGACTTGCAGAGGCAATGTCTTGGGAACTAACTGATAAAGGAATTATTTCTATAGCAACAAATCCAGGTCCCGTCCATTCTGACAGAATTTACAAAACAGTATATCCTAAAGCTGCTGCAGAATTTATGAGGGTCAGTGGCTTTGAAAACTTGACCCCACAAGAAGTAGAAGAGGTCAATAATGACATATTGCCTTTGATGGGAGAAGAGGAGCAAACAGTAAGAGAAGGAATTAAAAATGCAACTACAAAATTGGCAAAACTGAAAAATATAACATCTGAAGTCGAAATAGAAAAACTTAACAAAACAATATCTGCCTTGCTTTCGAAGATTCAGCAAATAGCAGAAAAAATTCAGAACAATACAAGCAAAATGATAGCTGACGAACAATTTTTGACACAGTCCCAAGTCGCAGAAACTGTATTGTCTCTTTGTGACGAACAGATATCAAAAATTCTCAATGGCAAAGTCATACCTGGAGATAGAGTATTTTACCCAGTCAAGCCACACATTTCGTCCTCTATTCCAGAATCACAAATTGCCTTTAATGAAAAAGTTGTCGTGTTTACTGCAGATATTACCGAAAGCTCCGACATATTGCGTGTAGAATTTCTTGCCCAAAGTATAGAAAAAAATGGTGGAAAAGTTGTTATCGTATTATCAAAAAATAGCTCAAAGCAGGAACAAGAACAACTCAGGGAAAATTACAATTGTAATTCATGTAACCGGCAAAATTCCTTCTTTTGCAAAATTGACAGCGTTATCAAGATCAGAATGGGATGCACTTGTTGACAAATTCATAAATGCACCAGCCATAGTAGAACAAGAATCCCTTAACATTTTTGTACCGGGTGGTTCAAAGAATCCACCACTTTTCAAAGGAAAGTTAGGCACAATAGTCATCATAGGTCCTGACTTGCCTTCAGGATCAAAAGTGTCTGGTTCTGACAGGACAAGAGTAGAAGTGTTTCGAGGAGCTCTTCGACCATTTGTTACAACAGTAAATCAAGAACTAAGTGACGTTCTCAAATCAAATCTAAGAACATTCTTAATTTTGCCTGGAAGCATAGATGGAACAGAACCAAATAATGAAAGAATTTTTAACGCAATAAAATATTTCGCATCTGGAAATGCAATATCCAGCTCAGAAGTGATCTACTGTCCAGATGAAATAAGATCCTAATGAAGAGATTTTTAGAACTCAAAGTAGATGACGAATTTTTTTCAGAATGCAAAATTTCGCTATCTGAACTTGAAAGTTATCTTGCATTTTCTAAAATAAAAAATGTATTATATGAAAATAATGAAAATATGAAAAAAGAGACTAGTACAATAATTTCTGGTAGAGCAATTCTTGGAAGAATAGAAGGCGAATTTACAAGATTAAAAGAGATGTATGGGAATTTATTGATTTTTTATGGCATGGATGGGGATTCAGGATGGAAAAACAGACATGCCAGATTTCTAAAACCTCTTTATACCAATGAGAATTTGAAGATCAAATTTAAAATATCTGAAAAAACTGACATTAACGAAAATTATGGTCTTTTAGCAATAGATTTTGAAGGTTCAAAGGATAATGGCGAACTTGTTGTGGTATCAAAACGTAACTTGTACCAAATCAAAAAGGAGCCCCCATGGAATCAATAAAAAGTTTGATTGCCGTAATGACAAGGACCACAGTAACGATAATTTTTAATTTTTTCTCTTCTATCTGTAGTGAAAGTCTGCTACCAACAAGTCCTCCTACGAACGCACCTATTGAAAGAAAAAGAGCTTGATAAAAATCCGGATGGCCAAGAAGGGTGTGTGCAATCATTCCAGAGGCAGACGCAAATAACAATATAAACTGTGAAGTGGCAGCTGCCATTTTCATTGAAAGGCCAATTGCTATTACCATCAGAGGGACAAATACAACTCCACCTCCTATACCAAACAAGCTTGAAATTATTCCTGCAAAAAAGCTTGCACCAATTGCCAAGACCATGATTTGTTTTGAAAGATTGTAGGTTTTAGGCTCTATCTTGCGTTTTGAAAAAATGTACAAGCTTGATGCTAAAAGTACAACACCAAATAATATCTTAAACAACGAAGAGGTAATCTCATCTGAAATGTATGCCCCAAGGATTGTACCTGGAATTGAAAGTAATCCAAGCTTCAAGCCAAGTGAATATTCTATACGCCTTTGTTTTGCATAAGAGGCGGTAGATGCTACGGCATTACTGAAAGCAGCAAAAAGGCTATTACTTGCTGCAAGTTGAGGTGAAAATCCAAAAAATGTCAAAATTGGTACAACAACAAATCCGCCTCCAAGTCCAATCATTGAACCAATAATTCCAGCGGCAAATCCAAGTAATAACAATCCCAAATATTCAAACAATACAAACACAGAGGGCTATCATCAGGGATTAAATGAGTACGTCAACCTTAATGAACCAAGAAATATAGCAAAGCTTCTAATCATCATCTAGCTACTAACAATTTCCAGACATACCCTTGTTGATTTGTAGTGAGTTCGATTCGAAAGTGTTCAGTGCCAAGAGGAATTGTATTACTTGCACTTGTGGGTTGCTTTCCTGTAATTTGGAAATCACGTTGAGCATTAATCATGTCAGATAGAGTAGAATATCCACCTGGTTTTACTTGATCCCAACAAGTACAAATAGTTTCATTAATTACGGCTTCAAAGATGATTTTTACATCATTCAAATTACTTAACAGTGGGTCTGAATGTAGAGCAGATATAACTAAACCAGGTGCCCGTGTTGAACCTACCATGTTGATATTTCCAAGAAAATTTCCATTTTTATCCTTAATCTCACTTGAGGTACAGTATTTCACAAGCGCTTGTCTTTTTTCATTAGAGAAAAAGTTACAATATCGATTGATATCTGATTGGCTACTAAACCTTAATGGTTTTGACATATTAATGTCATGAGAGAGTAAAGTTGCTTTCAAATTCGAGTTTGCTTCTTCATATGAAAAATCAAGATCAAGTGGAGAAATTTGTGATTGATCAGTATTATTAGTTGATTGATTAGATATACTTGGAAATTGTGTGAGAATAATGATTATTCCAGCAACGACAGTAGCTACGCATATACCTGCATAAAGAAGTTTTTTTTGTCTCATGGAGTCTTGAATTTTCTATACTCTAATAAAGTAATCTCACAATTCATAAATCGAGTAATACAGAAAAATGAATCTGTACTACCATCATTGAGTTATTTTGGAAAAGATGAGATTTAGTTTAGGAATTAATGTTTATTAGCACTTGTTAACGCTGTGTCCATGGAACTCTTCTTGGATGCCTGTATAAGTGAGCACACAGTCAAAGATTTTTGTTTCATCAATACTTCCAGCGAAGAAATAGGAATGATTGGATCCTGAACTATCTGCGCCAATGGACCATTCATCTCTAGGAATAGATGTTCCTGTAAATCCACTTCCAGCCGACACTGTTGCTTGTTTTATTCCATCAACATAGACTTTGATTCCATCAGGTGTTTTGCTACCATCATACGTTACAGCAACAAAAGTCCATTTACCAGGAGTTATTACAGGATTAGTAAATTCTTCTTGAGACCACGTCTGTGTTGCGCCGATTTGGACTTCAATAGCACCAGGTCCCTTGAAGCTAGCTAGACTAATGTTCGTGAAAAACTCGCCGTTGCCAAAACCTGTTGTGTTAGCACCTTCCGCAACTATTCTGTGGGAAAGAGTATCTTTGACTGTTGTTAGATCAGGTTTTATCCAACTAGTTATTGAAAATGCATTATTTTCGTTATTTATTCCAAGAGCACCTAGACTAACATAACTATCTATTCCGTTAAGACTAAACGCTAGACCAAGCTTTCCAGAAGTGAATGTCACGCTGTCTGATATCGTACCAGGATGGATACCCGTTGAATCAGTAGCATGACCATCTCCTGACCACCAACCTACCAAGCCTAGAGATTTCGGTGGTACTGGATTGTTTACTGGTGAATTTGTTCTATTATCAATTGATCTAATTTTATCTTGTAGTTGTGTAATACTTTCATTTTGTATAGATGTGATATGGCCTAGTTGGAAAATACTTTCATTTTGTATAGATATAAGATGGTCTATCTTAGTAATGTGTTCATTTTGACTTTCTATAAGTGCATGACTTGTTTGCAGTTCAGAGTTTGAGGATTTTAGTATCTCACTCTGTTCGCTTAGTTTCATGTTTAAATTTCTTAAATCCGATTGTAGGCTTAAATTATTTACCAGTAATAATCCGATGCTAAACAACGCAATTGCCATAGCAATTAGTGAAACCTTTTGGGATTTTTCCACAATTTTTGGTACTTATTGATGTAGATAAATCCATTCTTGATCTGTTTACAACAAATTATAACGTATCACATAACGTAGTATAGCGCAAAATCATGCACAATAACGCCTTTGCTTTTTTACTGTCTTGAAATAATAGTAGCATATTCTTGCCCTGCTATTTCAAACAAATATTGCTTTTTGACTTGTGTTATCTTGTCTGCAAGTTTGGATAGTACTATCGAATCACCTATTTCATCTTGGTTTTGAGATCGATTTTTCAAGTCGGCTATTATCCCATCAAGAATTCTCATCGGATCTAGTTTTTCCTTCATACCTTCCATAACAAGTTAGCATATATGGATGATTGCATAGTTTGTGTCCCAAAATAGGAAGGAAAGGCGGAAATCCATTTTTAATGATTAACAAAAAACTCTTTTCTCTTCAACCTCAATGTTGCTAATATTCGCTTAAGTATGGGTTTAGTAATATCTACGAAGTTATATTTACTTGTTAATGAAGGAAATATACTAATTAATACCGAATTATGTTTGTTGAATGTTGCGTATAATATTATGTGGTTTTGGAGTTGTAGGTCAGAGTTTTGCAAAGCTTCTACTTTCAAGATCAGAAGATCTTTATGCACTTCATGGTCTAAAACCTCGAGTAGTAGGTATTTTTGATAGTAAAGGAACCGCTGCATCTTCAGCTGGTCTTGACCTTAACAGACTTTTAGAAATTAAAAAAAAATATGGTAGCATAAGGAAATATCACAATAAAGAGAAAGATGCAAATGGATTAGAAATGATCAAGGGGATGGATGCAGAGGTCTTAATAGAAACTACGCCAAGTAACTACAAAGATGCTGAACCCGGAATGTCACACATAGTAAACGCAATGAAAAATGGTTTACATGTTATTACGGTAAACAAGGGACCACTTGCTCTTGCTTTTCCTTCATTGATAGAACTTGCAACATATAATCAAGTTCTACTAAAATTTAGTGGAACTGTTGGTGGTGGTACACCAATTTTGGATTACGCAAAGAATAGTCTAAGAGGAGAAAGGATCGTATCCTTTCAAGGAATCTTAAACGGTACAACAAATTACATTCTAACTAACATGGCTAACGGAATGACTTTCAAGGCCGCACTAGCAGATGCAAAGAAAAGAGGATATGTTGAAGCAGATGAATCTTTAGATATAGACGGGTTTGACGCTGCAGCCAAACTTGTCATATTAGCTAATTGGATAATGGACATGAAAGTTACAATAAAAGACATCAAGCGCATAGGAATTCGTAATGTTACCACATCAGATATCAAAAAAGCTGCTTCTAATAATTCTGCAGTAAAACTAATTGCTTCATGTAACAAGGATTTGATGGTCTCACCACAACAAATACCTCTTGATGATCCATTATGTGTAAATGGCACATTAAATGCAATAACATTCAATTCTGAACACTCTGGTCAACAAACAATTATTGGTCGTGGAGCTGGAGGGATGGAAACGGCCAGTTCCATACTAAGAGATTTGTTAGACATAAGACAGGAAATGGCAAGACGTTGAAATCAAACTTATTATCTAAAAGTAAAACCGCAGAGACATTAGAAGAAATTCATTCTCAATGGAATATAGAAATGCCCAAAACTAAAACTCTTATGACTCATGAAATTGACGACGACGTCAGCCTAATAACAGGCGAGGGTTTTACTGCAATAAAGTTTATGGAGATCTATTTACCTTTTTTATCTGAGACTGCTCTACTTGAGAAATTTCCAAAAGTTGTTGTAGATAGTGGTGCAATAAAATTTGTCTGTAACGGAGCAAATGTAATGAGGCCTGGCATCAAAAATTTTACCAAGTTTGATAAAGATCAAATAGTATGCGTGGTGGAAGAAACCCGCAACAAATTCCTGGCTGTAGGCAGATCGTTGGTATCAAGTGATGAATTGCCTAGTATTACAAAAGGGGAAGTAGTAAAAAATCTGCATTATATTTCAGATAGATTTTGGGAAGCAGCTAAAGAAGTAAAGAAATAACTATTTTTCAGTAAATTCTCTGCAACCGCTTTTGTCAACTACTAGTACATCAATTCCGTCACCGCTTGCAGTATCTCTCATAATAGCAGAACGGATAGATTTTACTGCTAGGGTTACAGCTTCTTTTTCTTTTATTCCTTGTTTGAATTCCTGATCAAGAACTCCTAGTGCCATTTCTGCACCAGTTCCCACTGCAGCGTAGTCATCAGGTAAAACGGAACCTAATGGATCCAAAGTATAAATCGCTGATTCTCCATCAACTCCACCTACAATAACTTGAGTAAGTAATGGATAGTATCGTCTTTCATACATTAATGATGACATCA
>VBPW01000007.1:26645-37466 GCA_005877305.1 Nitrososphaerota archaeon
CTAAAACTTGCATATCAGCTACTAATCCAGCACAACAAGCACCAACATAATCTGTTATTCTGAATGTTTTTTTCGTAGACTTGCTTACAAGAAAGTTGCCATATGCTATTCTTCTTTCACTTGCCAAGACCACGCCACCATCGTAAGTTATACCGACTGCGGTAGCACCTGGCATATACACATAAGCCATAAATTCTGTGCAAAACGAGGACAATAAAGTCCTTTCTCTTGAGGGGAAATTGGAATTATGATCGATTGTTCTAAGAAATAGAAAAAAAGTTAACTGATGCAAATGGATCGTGGCAAACAACCATCAAAAACTACCAAACTCATGAAAAAGACTCTAGTGGCAATAGTGTGATTACCCAACATCAACTACCCTCTGATCAATACATTATCAAAGTGGCTCAAAAATCTATAACAAAGATGATTCCACAGGTGCGGGCTATAGGACACTGCCAATTAAAACTGCGTACTCCTATTTACAATACAATAATTTCAATTCAAAAAAGAATTTTGTATTTTATTAGAATTTGTTAAACTTGATTGAACTTATCCATTATTCTGCAAACACACTTTGTTGCCTTGTTAAGCAGGTCTATTCTTGCAAATTCATTTGGTGAATGAATCCTAGAGAATATGTAGGTGCTCCCAATTGAGATGCATGGAGCACAAAGAATCTTTGCGAAAGAGTACATTGGCCCAGACCCTGCAGAAGAAACACTTACTATAGATTTTCCAAATGATTCATTTGCGGCTTCTCTTACTTTAGAAACAAATGGATCAAAGATCTTTGTTTTAGATGCAGCTTCCCCATGAATCATTCTTATCTTAATATCGCCAAATCCTTTTGATCTGAGATGACGTTTAAGTCTGGCAAGTTGCTTTAGCGGTTCCATCTTTGGTACAAGTCTAAAATCAATTTTTACAAGTGCCTGTGAAGGAAGTACAGTCTTTGCACCAGGACCTGTATATCCAGAAACAAAACCTGCAATATTACATGTTGGTTCACCGACCAAGGCCTTTCTAGCTGCAATCCCTGCCTTATTTGCCACAAACTTTTTGATTCCATATTCCTTTTTGAATTCTTTTTCATCAAATGGTTCAGATTGAATTAGTTTGAGCTCCTCTTTTGTAAAAGAATCTACTTCTTTATACCAGTCCTTGATGAGTATTTTTCCACTAGCATCCCGAAGTGTTTTTAATGCTTCCAAAAGTCGCCACGCCGGGTTTTCAATCAAAACAGCAAGACTAGAATGTGCATCACGTATTGATTCTATCACAGAAAGTTCAACATAAAGTAAGCCTTTCATTCCAAGACTGATTATTGGTCTATCCTTAGCATCAATATATCCAAATTCCCAAATGACCCCATCGCATGAAAATTTTTTTTTATATTTTTTTAGATATCTTTCAACATGCATACTCCCGATTTCTTCTTCTCCTTCAACTAGGAATTTCACATTGCATGGTACGTCACCTTGTGTTTTGAGATAAGATTCAACCGCTTTTATTCTAGTAATTAACTCACCTTTGTCATCAGCAGACCCACGTCCGAAGATCTTGTTTCCTTTAATTTTACCACTAAACGGTTTGTCATCCCAAAGATCAAATGGTTCAGCAGGCTGTACATCATAATGATTGTAAAATAGGAGTGTTTTCTTTGGATTTTGTTTGGATCTTACCTCTCCATATACAACCGGCGGAATTCCTTTTCTAAGATAAAGTATTTCGGAATGAATTCCTGAATTTCTCATTATTTTCCCTACAAGCCTAGCACATTCTTCAAGACCTTCATTTTTTGCAGAAACGCTAGGTTGTTTAATTAAAGTTTGAAGATCTGAAATGAGTCCTTTCATGTTGTTATCTACATATTGAAGTACTTGTATCAAGGTCACTTTATCCTGTCAAATGGTTTCATTGCATCAGAAATAAATTCTAAGAGATCCGTTGCTACAATGTGTAATCCATGTTTTCTTTGGGCAAGCATTCCTGCCTTTCCGTTTATAAAAACTGCGGCTGCAGCAGACTCTAGAGGATCACGATTTTTTGACAACATTGCTGCAACCACCCCAGAGAGTACATCTCCTGTTCCACCAACAGTCATTGCTGGCGTATTTTTTACATTCAGATACGTCTTTTGCCCATCACTGACAATGTCAGTAGGTCCCTTTAGCAATATTGTAAGACCATTTTCTTTGGCGTGTTTTTCCACAGTCGAAATTCTCTCTTTTTTAGAATCTGAGGGAAGTTCCACAAACAATCTTTTGAATTCACCTGCATGTGGAGTGACTATGACTTTTTTATTTTTAATTATAGGCAAGATATCATGTACCAAGGCACTTGCATCAAGGGATAATCTTACATCTTTATTCAAAAGTGAGGTCACAAGTAACTTTAATGCCTCAATATCTTGTATTGCCAAGCCCATTCCTATTGTAGCTGAATCTAGTTCTTTTGGTATGACACCAAGAAGTTTGTGCACAACACCTCTTGTAAGCTTTGAATCAACTAAAGGAAGTACAATAAGATTTGGTGATATTGCTCTAGTTGCTTGTACATTTATTTTTGGAACACAGGTGTACACCAAATCTGTTCCGCACCGTAATGCCGCAAGTGATGAAAGTACAGGAGCCCCGTGATAGAAGTAGCTACCACCGAGAACCAGAACCTTCCCGTTGTCACCCTTTCGTGATGAAAACTTTCTTGGTGGAATAAAATTTTTTACTATAGCAGCCTGTAAAATCTTATTTGCCAACACCGGTAATCTTCTTTTTGAGTGAATAAACTTTCCTTGTTAGAAACTAGAGGATTACTCTTGTCGCCACTTGAGGTTTAATTACTCTACTGAATCTTCTAATTCAATGTCCTCTTTATGGAATCTATTCTTTAATGCTCTTGGGCTTGAAACTTTTCGTGCAAAGGCAACGTATGTGGTATGACCTATACTACGAAATGAATGTCTAGTTTTTCCCTCTCTTGCTTCAATAGTTCTGACAATTTGTTCTGTACATTCAATATCATAAAAGTCATTTTCGTTAAGAGAAGTTGCGAGTTTTTCTAGTTGATTCATAGTAGGACATATTGCAACAAACGCTCCACTTCCTTTAAGCATCTTTCTTGCTTGAGGCACTACAGACCAAGGATCACCCAAGTCTACTACAACTATATCAGCATCAGTAATTGGAACTTTCTTTACTGATTTTATGTCCAGTTTTTCCATTGTTACAAATTTTGCAACGCCTGCTTTTTCGATATTTTTTCTTGCGACTTCCATAAAATTTGGATCCACATCAAAAGTGTATACATGCCCTCGCGGTTTAACAATACTTGCAAGAAACGTAGTAAGAGAACCGCTTCCAGTTCCAATCTCTACAGCTTTCTGTCCACTTTGCAGTCCAGTTCTTGCCGAAATATACCCTAGATCTTTTGGATATACTATCTGAGTGCTACGTTGACTTTTCATAATGTAATCATGGATTGTGGGTTCAAACAAATAGATGTATTTCCCTTTGTTTGTTTTAATTGTGGAACCAAATTCCTTTCCTATGACATCTTTGTGATTAATTACACCAACATGAGTATGAAACTGCTGTTTTTTTGATACCTTCATTAACCATTTTTTTGAATCATTATAAAAAAATAAGACGTAAGAATTTTGTTTTATTTTCTTCACAGAAATAAAGCTATACCATATGGATAAGAATTTACCTGTTACATTCTAAAGGGAGAACTAATCCCAAGTAAATCAAGCGCTTTAGCAAGTGTTTCTTTGAAGCAATACACAATGCAAAGCCTCTCATTTATCAGGGATTTGTGTTCCGCAGTTAGGACCTTTACATGTTCGTAAAAGGCATTAAATGTAACCGCAAGATCATAACAATAACGTGCAATTATTTTTGGTGACAAATTTTTTGCAGCATCTTCTATCTGAATGTCAAACTTCCCAATTGCCTTAACTAGATTTAATTCATATTTGGTTACAAGATCCGTAAATGATACATCAAATTGGGGTTCATCTTCAGCTTTTTCTAAAATTCTTGCAGCCCTTGCATATGCATATTGGATATAAGGACCAGTATCACCTTCTAAGCTAAGAGATTCAGTCAAATCAAATGTAATTTTTTTATCAAGATCTTGTTTTATCATTGCATAACGAAGTGCGCCCACGGCAACTTGTTCTGATATCTCTACTAGTGAAAGCTCATCAAGTTCTGGGTTTCTCTTCTTTGCTTCTTCATATGTTTTTACACCAAGTATATCCAAAATATAATCAGCGTTGACATAGATTCCTTTACGCCCTGACATTTGCATCTGCTTGCCAACAGTATCCACACCAAGGGTCTTTGCAGTTTTTCCACTCAGAGTTACAGATTCATAACCTAAATGAAAATATGCCTCTGCCTGTGACTTGAAGTCAGACATTATCTTTGTAATTATTTTTTGTAAGCGAGATTGGCGTGAATCAATAACAGTTATCACTTTTTCACCCGTAAAATCAAGTTTGTTTCCAGTCTTTTCAAGTGTCGTTTCCCATAGAACTCGTCCATTTATCTGCTCTGCATATTTTTTATAATAAAATGGATCTTCAAGCATTCCAAGCTTCCATGCTGCATATGGGATGTCTTTTGCAATGTATGTCGCTACACCATTGCTTCGAACCAGAACCTTGTCTTCCTCATCTGCAGATTTTATAACCCAACAGCCTTCATTCTTGCCTTCCTTTTCAAGGTAAACTATACCCATTAATTTCATCTTTTCAAACACTGTTTTCCATAGATTTGACCTGACAATCTGTGATTCAAAATTCAAGCAATCGTATGTAACTCCAAGGCGGCAACAAGTCTTTAGTTGTTCATCAAGAACCTTTCTCGTGATTTCATTAGCAAACTTGGCAATCTCAGAAGTACCTTCTTCTAATTCCTTGAGCACTTGAGTTCTTTTCTCTACTAGATTTGGATCAGTTTCATATTTTTCTGTGACATTAACATAAACTACATCTCCACAATAATGATCAAATTTTTGATCTTTTGGTGGTTCTGGAGAAAATCCACCATATTTGAAACCTACTATAATGTCTGCAACTTGTAAACCAGAATCATCAACATAGTTTAGCACCCTCACATCATACTGTGCTTTATGTAATATTCTTGAAATTGTGTCACCTATGATGATATTTCTCACATGACCTACATGTAATGCCTTGTTTGGATTTACGCTAGTGTGTTCTACTACAATTTTCAAATTTTTTCCAACATTAATGTCACCATATTTTTTTTGTGCTGCCGATTTTATTGTAGAATTATTTAATTCAACAAAATTTGCAACAAAGTTCACATATCCTGATGGATGAGCAGTTACTTCCTTTACAAACTTACCAGTGTTCTTCCTGTATTCTTTTGAAATAATCTCTGCAATCTCAAAAGGCCTTTTCTTGAGATTCTTTGCAAGCAAGAATGTAATATTACAGCTTACATCACCAAATTCAGATCTTGATGCCTCAGATACTTCGAAATCAACTTGAGGATAATTGAGTTCGTCAGAAATCTGTTTTAGGCTTGATCTAATTTCATCAAATAACAGTCTAAGCGTCATATATCCTACTCCCTTGATAATTGAAGTTCAATATACTCCAGCGCCTCAATAACTCCGTCACCAGCATTTCCTGCTACAGTCATTGTTGCTTGTGATTTAACATCTTCTGCAGCATTCCCCAAAGCCACGCTCAATGCCGTTGCCTTGAACAATGGAACATCAGTTTCGCTATCACCTATTGATATGACATCATCTTTCGTGGCTGAAAACATGTCCATTACCTCTTGAAGCCCCTTTGCTTTGTTTATGCCCTTTGAATTAATATGAAACGCATAGTGACTATCAGAAAGTTCAACTGGAAAGTTGTTTTGAGTAACAATTTTTTTTGCCAAAGTAATATCAAAATTTCGTTCAAGAACAACTTCTGTCATCCGCGGAAATACATTTTTTATCTCTATTTGAGAAATTTTTGTCTTCAGAAATTCGAAGGCTTGCAGGCATTCTTCTTTGTTTCCCAACAGCTTGTGTTCAGACGGACCATATGTTACAGCACCTCCGTTTTCACCTACTGAAATACGCGTTGTGCCACCAAATACCGATAACACGTATGCTTCAACAGATGATCTACCTGTAACAAAAATTACTTTGTGTCCGAGTTTTTCCATGTATCTGAGTGCCGCAAGTGCATCAAGATCAACTCTGCCACCCTTTGTATCAGTAATGGTTCCATCAATATCTAATGCAAAGATTTTTGGGTGCATCAAGTCAGATATGATATTGGGCATAATAACTCCTAGCTAAAATACTATTTTACAATAAACAAAACATGCCACGAAAAGGTAAACTTGCAGAAATTTTCAGCAAAGCAAAATATGCAGACAATCCCAACTCATACATAGTTGGATATCTTGATTTCAATATCATAAAGGAAGTTACCTTACCAGAATTCATAGAAATATCGGATAATTTTGAAACCATTCCAATAACAAGAATCTATTATATCAAGAAGGGAAGTAGGATTTTATTCAGTAAAACTAGACACATAGTGAGTTAGGATGGGAATTCCAGAAAAAATCCAAGCCATAAAAGATGAAATGGCAAAGACGCAGATTAACAAGGCAACAGAACATCATGTAGGACTGCTTAAAGCAAAACTTGCGAAGCTAAAGCGTGAACAAGAAGACGCAAAATCAAAATCCTCTGGCAGTTCAATTGGTTTTGATATCAAACGAACTGGTGATGCAACTGTTGTTTTTATTGGATTACCAAGTGTTGGAAAATCCACTTTGTTAAACAGAATCACTGGTGCAAAATCAGCTGTTGCCGCATTTCAATTTACCACCACTACTGTAATTCCAGGAATGATGGAATACCGAGGTGCAAAAATTCAGATATTGGATTTACCTGGAATTATCAAAGGGGCATCCACTGGAAAAGGATTAGGAAAAAGAGTATTAGCAGTTGCAAAAAGTGCAGACATCGTCTTAATTATTCTTGATGTTTTCCAGCCATATCATGACGAAGTAATTAGAACAGAGCTTGCAAACATAGGTATCAGATTAGATCAAAAACCTCCAAACATAGTAATAGAAAAAACATCAGATGGAGGACTCTCAGTTAATCAACAGGTACCTTTGACTAAAATGTCAATTAGTCTACTAAAAGATATCTTGCGAGTTTATGGAGTAAACAATGGAAGAGTACTGATAAGAGAAGATATTGATTCAGAACAGCTTGTAGATTTTGTTTCAGGTAACAAGACATATGTCCAATCCCTTACAGTAATGAACAAAATTGATCTTGTAAACCAGGGATTTTTAAATGAGCTACAACACAACATAAAAGCAAAGATCATACCAATTTCTGCAGATGCAGATATCAACATAGCAGCTCTTAAAGATGCAATTTATGAAAAATTAGATTTTATCAGGATTTACATGAGGCCAAAAGGTGGCGAGACAGATTACAAAGAACCTCTCATAACAAGAAATGATTCTACTGTTTTAGATATTTGTAACAAGCTACATCGAGATATGAAAAAAGATTTCAAATATGCTCTAGTATGGGGCAAAAGTGTCAAGTTTGGCGGTCAAAGAGTAGGTGTGAGTCATGTCTTACAAGATGAGGATGTTTTAACAATAGTAAAAAACAGAGGCACGTAAGCAAATACTTTATTCTGCGAGTAATTTTTCTTAATCATGGATGTAGAATACGAAGATAGATGGTGCACAAATTGTATGACGAAAACGAAACAAGAAATTATTTTCATGCCAGAAATTCCAACATACAAACGAAGGAGACAGTATAAATGCACACAATGTGGAAAAAAATCTTGGTTGCAAGGTAGAAGACCGTCAGCTGAATCAGTTTATTGATGAAAATGCGATCAGAAATATTGTTTTATGAAAAAAAGTATGTATTGAATGTACATCATTTAGTGTAATTTATTTTAGTTTAACCATAGAAATGCAAGTAAATTGTACATTTTTCCAATGGCAACAAAAAAACGATCTAGAAAAGCTGCAAAGCGAAGATCAGCTCCAAAGAGATCAGGTAAAAAGAAAGCAGCAAAACGAAGAAGAAGATAGTTCTGATCTAAAACAAGTTATCGCTTCTTCGTAGGCGATAATTTGATTATTTTTAGAATAAACTATTATGTAAACATCTGTCCTGGAGGTACAGATGATTTTCCTTTTATTGCATCAGACTCCATTGAAAATTTTCTTTCGTTTGGAATAACTGTATTTTTACCGATGTGTTAATTGCATAATGTGAAGTACCATCAGGATTTTTGTAATTGGTTGCAATTCCTACCCTATCCAAATCCACTTTAACCTTAACGATAGTACCATCTTCAAGTTTGAATGATACATATTCATTTCCTGTTCGTTCATGATCTAACATTTTGAAATCTATCTTTTCTTTTGGATGACTCATTAAGCGGAAATACTCTTGCAGTTATTTGAATATACTCCCTAATACAAGTAGCTAAGTAATTTTATCTGCTGTTCTGTTGTAATCAAGTTCTTTGACGTAAGGATTTCAAGCAGTTGTGTTAACATTGCTCTTTCTTGTTCAGAAAATCCTGTAGGGCCTTTATCACCTGGTGGGCCTGGTGGACCTCGTGGACCTTGTAAACCTGGTGGACCTTGCGGACCTTGTTCTCCTTGTAACCCTTGAATCCCTTGTGGACCTCGTTCACCCTGTGGGCCTTGTGGACCTTGTGGACCTTGTGTACCCTTATCACCAGGTGGACCCTGAAGACCTCGTGGACCTTGTTCACCAGGAGAACCTGGCAAACCTCGCGGTCCCCTATCACCTTGTGGACCTGGAACTCCTGTAAGTCCTTTTTCTCCAGCTGGACCTTGTGGACCTTGTGGACCCTTATCACCAGGTGGACCTTGTGGACCTGTCAGTCCCTTATCACCTTGTCGGCCTTGTGGACCTATCGGTCCTTTGTCACCCAATGGACCTGGTGGCCCGGTAGGTCCTTTATCACCAATTGGACCTGGATCTCCAGTAAGCCCCTTATCGCCTTTATCACCTTTATCACCTTTATCACCAAGTGGACCTTTGTCACCAGTTAATCCTTTATCGCCACGTGGTCCTTGTTCACCTTTGTCACCTTTGTCACCTTTGTCACCTGGTGAACCTCTTGGACCAGGCTCTCCTTTATCTCCTGGTGGACCTGGAAGACCAGTAGGTCCTCGAAATCCTCTTTCTCCTAAAATTCGTTCGGGCTCTATTCTTACTGGGGGACGAGAAACGGACTCACTTGTTACCGGTTTTACATGTTCTGTAGTTTCTGGCGCTTTTCTTGTATAGGCTTGTGGAATTTCAGTTTCAAAAATAGTATGAATTGAAGAGAATTGATCAGTAATTATAACCCACACCGAACTTCGTTGAAAAATTGATTCAGGTAGTGGGTTTTTTTCACTGCCTAAAACTTGGGTAAATTTTTTATCTTTTACTCTCAGATGAAAATTGTCTTTCCATAACAAAGGAAAACTTTTTCTTGTAATTTCCTCAGCTGATGGTGGACTGTCACAGATGACAATTTGAACTTCAAAGACGCCCGACGAAAGTCTAAATGGAGAAATCCCTGTAATTTCAAGTGTTCTCCCTCCGTCTGACATATCCTAGGTGTAATCATTGAGTATTTTTGTATTTTCCATATGATATAAAGACAGTTTACGAATGAGATCAAGAAAAATCAACAATAAACATATCCGGAATAGTATTTATCTGGCAAAATCACCTATTATATTATCCTTGAGGAAGTTATTCAAAGACAAGCCGAAGGAACCAAAAATAGATTCTACGGTAGAAAACGAGATCGAGTTTAGTGAAAACTCTAAGAAAGAATCAAAGTTGACGGATTCAGATTATTCAAGAAATAAGCTTTTCAAAAAAGGGATTGCCATGATGGCAGATGAAAGAATGGAAGAAGCTGTACAGGCCTTTGAGGATGCGCTGAGAATTGATCCTGGACATGTTGATTCCCTATTAAAATTGGGATATGCTCATTTTCACATGGATGATCATTCAAGAGCAATGGAAGCATACAACAAAGCACATCAAATCGATGTTACTAATGCAGATGCATGGAACTTGAAGGGTCTAATTTTTTACAGGCAAAAAAATTACGAAAAAGCCTTGGAATGTGTAGAAAAGGCAATTGATTCAGATCCCACAGATGGCATGGCGTGGTATAACAAGGCATGTTATCATTCTATCCTAAATCACATACCTGAAGCTCTTGATGCACTCAAGCGCTCAATTGAAATTGATGTAAAAAATGCAAAGAAGGCTGTTAGAGATAAAGACTTTGAAAATGTCAAAGCAGACGAAGGGTTTAGAAGAATAGTAGAAGTTGTTGTTTTAGAATCCATAAGACAAGGTTACCACCGAGTAGGTCAAATTGTCTGGACTACAATGATGGGCAAGGCAGAGATTGAGGATGCTGCAAGAAAATTAATTGAAAAGGGACTGATTATTAAAAATGAAAAACACATAGGATTCCAGAAAATAGACGAATATGAAATTATTCCAGAATTAGCAAGAAAAATCGGAGTAGAAAAAAAAGGCCTTCTTGGTACAAAGAAAAAGAGCCCTATACTAGTTCAACACCTCAAAGAAATAAGTGAAGCAATACAAGCTATCAGGACATCTATAGAGAGAGGGGACGTCAAAGAAACAATTACAAATCTTGACGTGTTTATTGATCCTGCAAAGAAAGGATCTCAGATGATAGAATATTTTTTTGAAGAACACAGAGAAATTAGA
>VBPW01000008.1 GCA_005877305.1 Nitrososphaerota archaeon
GTTAAATGTTGTTTACTATATTCGAGTGAAATTACATCGTCCGAATTTACTGCAGATGTAGGAATTTCTGGTCTGATGAGTTGTGGAACTACAATAAAAATTGCTGCCAAAACTGGGATAGCGCCAAGTAAAAGTACGATAGGTCTAACCATTTTAGGAAATTCCTCTATATTGGATTAGGTTCATTCTCATTAAGAAAGTGATTTCCCTCCTCTATTCATCATCCTCAACTTTTATCAGCAAATCGATTGAAATAATTTCGAGATAAATTTCGACACCCACACTAACGAATTGGATCGAGTCATAACAAATAAATCTTCAGCAGTTAAGTAAATTAAAATTCAAGTGGTTTTATGTTCATTACGTGGGGTCGTAGCCTAGCCAGGTATGGCGACAGGATAGATCGCATGATCACCGCTAAGGGCTCCAGTGGTTCAACTAGCTTCACTGACGAAAGGATGATGTACAGTTTGGAGCTGTAGTGACCCGTGTGTCACCGGTTCAACTCCGGTCGGCCCCACCATTTTTCATTTTTTTATTTTAGCGAACAGTTATAAGCTAAAAGCACATCACTAAAAGGTATTGGGGATGTTTGAAGTTAACATAAAATGTACTGGAGGTAACTATTTTTGAGTCGCAGTAATTTTCCAAGTTTTGGTGGTTCCAAAACTGGTACATATGGCTCTACACTGAAAAACTATAACCTGCAACATTTTATACTGGAAAAAGTAGCGCAGGATTGTAGTTCCGATCTTATTAAGAAGGGTAGAATTGAAGATCGTCTGCAAAGCATGAATGACACTGCCCTTGAGTTGCTTCACAGAGTTTTTGTTGATTGTGCGGAAGATTCCTCTGGCCTTTACGCTAATTATCGTTTTTTTGCTTACATCTCAAGCATGTTCCACAAGTGTGAGATTTTACTTAATGAAAAAATCCCTGGTTCATCTGGTAAAGTGCACAAGGTGCCAGTAGCTGTAAAAAATAATGGGATGTATGTTGCAGTAGGTTTTAACAAATCAACTGGTGGCCCAATATCCAAAAAAGAGGCTATAAAATTCTATGAAATTGTAGATGATATAAAGAAAGGGGAACATGGAAATCTTTTGACAGATGGAATTTTTGGATCTTCAGTAGGTTTCGATGGAGAAGCATTAGTAAATTTGGAGAAACTAAGTAAGGCACGTAGAAAAGACCCAGAAAATAAGATAGAATTCAAAACAGCAAGCTTTGAAAACAGAATATATTCTGTAACAAAGTGCTAGTGCGCCTTTTTAGCTGAACAAAATTTTGCGTGTACTTGTTTCTCAACATTTAGCGTTGTTTCATTTTCATGAAATAGTTTTTTCCCACAATCTGGGCAGATGAATTCCGGCACACAAAAAAATTTCAAAGACCTACTTATAGTCTTTTACAGCCATTTTATACGATCTTTTTCATAATATTTTTCTTTGGCTCTAGAATGTCGTGGTCGAATATGTAATACAGCACTACAGCAAGGACATTTTGATCCATCCCATCTGAAATAGACCCCACAAACGCCACATCTTTTTTGTCCATTCATGTAACGAAAGATAGTTTTCCCAAGCGATAGTTTAAACTTGGTTTTACATTCTCCTCTACAACTTAACATTAATTTAATGTAAAATTTTAAGATTAAAAGAAACGGGTGATTTTACTATAACCCGAAGTCAGAGATATCAATTGTTGCAAAAATTGGATGTTTGTTTGTTTTTACAAAATTTTCATCATAATATTCAAAAGGTAATAATGCAAAAATGTGCTTGTCCCAAACTTCATGCACAAGTTCCTTGTAATTTTTGTTACCAGTCTGTCTTAAAAACTCATGAGCAAGTTCATGTGAAACTTTAACACAGTTTTTCTCCATGAGAAAGGAAATATCGTCTTTTATGTCGTTTCTTTCCCACCACACCATACCAAAATTTTCTGCAAAATACCCTTCACAGGTACAATCTGTCCATAGAGATCTAAAATAGGTCAGATAAAAGTGAAAAATATCTTCACCTCTTTTTCTATGATCTTCAAGAAGGGCGGGAACATTAACCAAATTAAAAGAACGACCAGATTTTACTATCATTTGGTCTGATAGTACATCTACTTGTTTTGAGAAGGTCTTTTCAATCCATCTTTTATAAAATTGTGCCATCTTAGAAACATATTCAAATTCCCAAGATCTTTTTTCTAAATCGTCTTCTTTTACAAGAAAAATAAAATGTACAAGCATATTTGCAAAAATTACATTAGAATTAAAAGGTCTTTGCTTTATGACATGTCATCAAATAAAGAAAAAAAGGATAAACGGTTTGTGAGATTACAAAACAATTCAAATTTAAAAGATGAATTGTTTCTACCCAATCCACAAAAAATGTAATGAGTTAACTTTGGCCTTCTATTCCCATCAACGTTAGAGTGGAACGAATCTTTTCGATTTTACGAATTTTCCAAGTTATTACTTCTCGTAAAGCTTCTACTGTTGGCGATTCTATCTTGGCCAAAATATCATAGGCACCAAAGGTACCATGTACTTCTTTGACACCCGGAATTGCTTTCAACTGGCCGATAATAGATTCTTCAGAACCAAGTTCGCAATTTATTAACACATATGCAGTTGCCATATAATACCTATACAACGCAAATATATCAATAGATCTATGGGAAGTTTTTACGATTCGCCAATAGAAAAAACATCACTATTTATAACTAGACAAAAAATGGGACCGAATAAAAAAGCGAGAATCGCTTTTTGAATTTACAATATTGTTCACAGTAAAATTTAGTAAATGTTCCCCGGTTCTGACCCACAAAAAGTCATCGGTAGCATTAGCCAACCCTCGTCTTGTTCTTATACCGGGGTGCCCATGTCGCACGGCTGGGTGGACCAAAAATCATGTTTTATCATCCCAGTCCGTCTGCGTGCTTTTGGGGCAAAAAGAAGTTGTTATTTGTTTAATATTAATCCATTGAGTTTTATCTCAAAACCCGTAATAGGGATCCGCATTTTGAAATTATCTATCACTTCAGGAGAAATCACCCCTATTTCACCAACTTTGTCATTGAAAACAAACACATCAGCAGTGCTACCAACTAAAAACATAGGATTAGTAGAAGTAGGAGTTCTACATACAAGATCAAATGTTGATTTAAGAAAAGACTGTAAAACTGATTTTATTTCTGTAAAGCTGACGTCATTATGGGCTCTAACACATGCAAGGTGGATTTCTTCCTTAATCTCGTCATTTTTTTGTAAAAATACTACACCAGTCTCAAAGAGCTTTTGCGGATACGATTCATGAATATTTCTTGACAGTGTGTCAATTAGACCTGGCAATAAGGCATTTCGTAAAATAGTATGTTCCTGACTTTTAGAATCAGAAACTGAAACAATCTTTGATGAATCCCTTTTTGTATAATCACATAAAACTCGTTGACTGATAAGACCGAAATTCATCACTTCGGAAAATCCAAGACCGATCATTATAGAATTTATTGCATCTAGTGTTGTTGTGATCTTAGCTTTTTGACCAACAGAAATAGATTCAGGAATTGTTGGTTCTAGGTTTTCTATACCATATCCAAGTGCTACTTCTTCAACAAGGTCCATTTCCCCAAAAATATCGGTCCTGTATCGGGGAATGGTACAGATAATTTTTTTACCTCTACTTTGTACATCTAATCTGCTTTTTCGAAGTGCTGATATCATTTTAGGTACTGAAATTTTTATGCCAAGTATTTTGTTTACTAGATCAGCATCAAGGATCATATTCTTGGGTTTCAACAATGGAGTAGAATTGTTTGCACCAGAAATTTTTATAGAAAATAATTTAAAACCAGCATCTTGAAGTACGTTTGCTATTACTGCAAGAGTGTCTTCAGCAGCATTTTTTTCTTGTGCTGTAACTTCTATGAGTAGATTTCTAGTGTTTTTTGAAATCTTCGTTCGATCTGAATTTATTATTGGTGGAAAAGATACCGCGTTATTCTTTGAATCTAAAATAATTGGTACTTTTTCAGAATTACCTAGTAAATGTCCATACTTTATCCCCATTTCATCTTTCTCAAGAATTTCAGATATTGATTTTTCATGAGATGATTCAAGAGGGATGAATTTCTGGTTCTTTCCAGTTGTTGTATAGTTTCTTCGTCAAGCTTTCCATTTTTTGCTTCTATAGCAGTTACAAAAGGTCTTATCTTTCTCACAGATTGATTTACTATTATAGCATCTTTTCCTTTTTTGATTTTTAATTTTGGCATTCCGGTTTTTATCCCAAGAAGACCTTGCAGGCTAGACACAATTCCATAATCTGTAGAATAATCGGGCCTGTTAGGACTGTATTCTACATTAACATGATCTTTTGTTTCTTCTTCAATATCCAACCCGATTAAAGGTAGTATTGAAATGATTCTATCTTTCGATAGTTTTTTACCAAAAATTCTTTCAAGCCTATCAAAATACAAAGTTACTACTGGCATTTTGGTACGTTCCTCAACCAACCAAGGTTGTTATTGTAAAGATCACGCACATCCTCCAATCCATATTTGAGCATGGCAATTCTTTCAATTCCACCTCCCCATGCGAGCACTGGATTTTTTATACCGAGTGGTTTTGTTACTTCAGGTCTAAAAATGCCCATACCGAAAAGCTCTACCCATTTTCCAAGCTTTTCGTTGTATACCATTGACTGTAAAGATGGTTCAGTGTAAGGAAAGAAAGTAGGCCAAAATTTTATTTTTTTCATGCCCATCTTCAGATAAAACTCCTTTTGTAATCCCATCAAATCTCTTAATGTGACATTTTTACCAATCACTACTCCCTCTACCTGGTTAAACTCAACAAGATGTTTGAAGCTGACTTTTTCATTTCTAAAGACTCTACCAATAGAAAATATTCTTGCCTCGTCTGGTTTCGTATCTGCTAGTGTCTGTATAGTTACACATGTTGTGTGAGTACGTAAAACCAATCTTTTTGCTTCATCTAGTTTCCAATCATATCTCCATCCCTTTCTGTGAGTTTGCGATACATTTGAAATTTGATTTTTAGTAGCAACAGTTTTTGCACATAAACTTCTGATATAAAATGTATCTTGCATTTCCCTTGCAGGATGATCTTGAGGAGTAAAAAGTGCATCAAAATTCCAAAAGCTTGATTGAACTAGATTACCAACAACTTCAGTAAACCCAAGACCGACGAAAATTTCCCTTATTTCATTAATTACATCTTGAAGTGGATGAGATCTTGCAGCAAAAACTATAGGTGCGGGAGCTTCTACGTCAATTGCTCTTGTTTTTCCTACAAGAATATTATCTACTGTAAACTCCTTTGTATGAGTTGATACGTTCTTTGCTGTTTCTATTCCTTTTTCAGTAAGATTTACTGTAACATATTTTGTCGAAGTAAAGATGAGAAAATCAGGTCTTTTTTTCAGCGAGTCAAGTGTACTATTATCTTCTATTTCATCTACTGGTGATATAGCAGGACTCTTGGATGCAATTAATTTGATAGTTCGTTCTTCTGGAGTAGCATCATGATAGCCTTTAAGTAAAATTCTATTTTCATAAATTTCTATCCAACCGTTTTTCTTTGCATTTGAAATGGCCGGACTAAATTCATTTTTTAGTTGGTTCTTTGCCTCACTAATTTCACAAGAAAAGCCAGATAATGATTTGAGATAATTAACAAGTTGGCGTTCTGGCAATTCCTTCTCGAACGCTTCATTTCCCCTTTTTCCTAGTGCAACAAAATTTTTCTCCGATTCATTAACTTGAACTAGATCTTTGAACTTAAGCCACTCAATGCCACGTCTCACCTGATCTATCGATAGTTGTGTTTTCTCGCAAAGTTCTTCTGGTGTTAGGTTTTGTTTTTCAAGTAATGATTTGAGAATCTTATGTTCTATTGGATGAAGAACTTGTGACATTATCACAAAGAGCCAAAAAGACTTTTTAAACCTTAACCTAACTGAATGATGAATGTCAGTTGACGAATTCACAGTTACGCCATGGAGTGTAGAAGGAGACGTTGATTATGAAAAACTTGTACAAAAATTTGGAACCGAAAAAATTTCACCAGAATTACAAAAAAGAATAGAAAAAATCACTGGCGAATTACATCCAATGTTGAAACTAGGGTATTTTTTTAGTCACAGAGATTTAGACAAGATTTTAACTGAATATGAAAAGGGAAACAAATTCTATCTTTACACAGGACGCGGTCCTTCAGGTCTAGTCCACATGGGACATTTACTTCCTTGGATCTTTACAAAGTATCTCCAAGACAAATTTGATGTAAACTTGATTTTTCAAATTACCGATGATGAAAAATTTCTTTATAGTGATGAAAAATCATTTGATGACGTCTCTAAGTACACTAAAGAAAATATTTTGGATATAATCGCAGTAGGTTTTGACCCTAAGAAAACAAAAATTCTTATCGATACAAAAGACATCAAAAAGATTTATCCAATTTCACTTGAAATTGCAAAAAGAATAACTTATTCCACCGTAAAAGCAGTATTTGGTTTTCAAAATTCTACAAATATTGGAATGATTGGTTTTCCTCCACTACAAGCAGCGCCATGTTTTCTTCCATCAGTTATTGAGGGAAAACCTACACCTGTTCTCATACCTGCTGCTATTGATCAAGATCCGTATTGGCGTGTTACTAGAGACATTGCAGAAAAAATTGGATATCCAAAACCAGCTCAGATTCATTCCAAGTTTCTTCCAGGTCTTGGAATGAATGGAAAAATGTCATCATCAATTCCTGAAACTGCCATCTTTACAACAGATGAAGAAGAAATAATTGATAAAAAAATTTCAAATTCGTTTACAGGAGGGCAACCCACTGTTGAATTGCAACGAAAACTAGGAGCTAATTTTAACATCTGCCCTGTTTTTTGGTACTTACGCTACTTTTTCGAATCTGAAAAAGAGTCTGACGAAAGAGCAAGAAAGTGCAAAGGCGGGGAGCTTTTATGTGGAGAATGTAAGTGCGATCTCAAAGATACGGCAAAACCTTTCATTACAGAGTTTAAGAAAAAAAGAGAAAAAGCAAAAGATCAAGTAGAAAAATTTTTGTTTGAGTAGTCACATGAAAAAGAAAATTATCTGCGAAGATAAGTATGAAGCTCAGAAACTTTCGAGCCTTATTTATGTAAAAGACAACAAAGAAACATTCATTGCAGGTATTTTAGAAATAATCGATAATGAAATTATTGTTTCTTTGAGGGATAAATCTGCACATAGTATCCTTTTAAAAGATAAATCTGAGGCTGAATCTTTTGCTGATTTTATTCAATCAGTTGTTGAAAAAACAAATAGGGTAACAAATACGGAAGTTTTTGAAAATATAGTAGAGATAACAAAAGATTGAGTTATACTAGAGCCTTATCCATTTCTGACGTTAGGATTTCCTGCACTTTAAGAAAATACAGTCTAGTTGAATATGGCATTTCATCAATGTGATTCTCTATTGCGATCATAAGATATCTCACGGCACGTTTTGAAATATCCAAATTAAACTTCATGTAAAGTATCGGATCTTGTTTTACCTTTATCTTATCTACAAGCCATGGTGGGGCCATATCTTTTGCTTCATCTATTACTTTTTTGTACCATAATGCAATATTTTCAGGATTTAGACCTTCTTTTAGATCAGTGATATCATTTGACATCTTTCTTAACATCTGATTAGTAATTTCTTTCAATGTATGGTTTTAGAAATTTCCTGTTTTAGCCCACTTACTCAAAGATCGAAAAGTTGTTTGTCAATTCAGAGCAAGTTACCTTCGGAGTCAATCTCAGAGTTCTTTATCCGTGTTGTTGAGATGTGTTTACCATCAGTTGCAAGGACCATAGGAACACTTACAATCTCTGCTGGAGGAAGTCGTCTTTCATTTCTTAATTTATTTAGTATCTTACCTTGTCCTATGGTTTCTTCACTTACAACCAGTGCTTCTACTCCTTTTTCTAGTACTGCAGGTCCAAAGTCATTGTCAAGTTTACTTATTTCATATCGAGAATTTGAAAAATTCTTCTTTATTGCTGATTCTAATGATTGATGCCTTTGAGAATAAGTGTGTAAAAGATCCTTTCCTTTTTTTGTAGCAAATTCATCACTAGTAAGACCGATTATAACTTCAGATGAAATTGAGAATGCCGTTTGTAGCAAGGCAAGGTGACCTTTGTGTAAAATGTCAAATGTACCACCAAGTGCAACTAGATGGAATTTTGGCATGAATACATTTTGTTTTGGGTTAAATTAACTGTGTTGAGATTTCACAAGTACAACGTTTATTATATTGCCTGGAGGTGCAAGCGGAATGTTATCAGAATCCCACACATAAGTCTCTATAAAATATGGTCCATCAATAGTTGGATTCCAAGTTACAGATGCGTTATCACTTTCGCCAAGAAATATTCCTTTATATTTTCCAATAAATTCAACTTGACCTGCAAAATTTTTTACTTGTACATAGTAAACATATGCTTGATTTAGTTGATTAGCAAGATATCTTAATTCACTTGTTATTTTGACTGGAGCTCCAACAGGTATTGTAGAATATTTGTTGCCCTGTGGATCTGCAACTAATGTACCGCTAATTATAACTGGCAATATTGCAGTTACATCTGTTACATCGGTAATAGTTGACTGGTAGTTATCAGATTCTGCAACAAGTTTGTATGATTTTGCATGTAAATTTGGAGTAGACGATATGCTGAAGCTAGCTGTTGTTCCTGGACCAATATCAATTGGTTCTGCATTAGATATTGCAACAACTCTTTGAAATGCATCATATGAAATCAGATAAATTTTGGTTCCAGAAGATGTCATTGTTCCGCCATTTTTTATAGTTCCGGAAAGTGAAAGTTGTGATGCGATTTGTAGATGACCTGGATTAATACTTAGGACTTGTTGTCGTGTTGACGAAGAGATGAACCCAGCGACATTAGTTTGGATCTTTGTAATAGCTGGATCTGGTTTTGTTGACGAAACAGAAAATGGAGCCTTTCCATTCCCTGGTACAACTTTAAGCAGAGTAGAGCCGGTTTTGTATTCTAATGTATTATCATTTTCACCCAAAAAAGAAATGCCAATTTTCACATTTGTGATTGGAAAGCTATTATGGTTTACAACCTCACCAAGTACTACCGTTGTACCGTCATCAGCTCTATAGCTATACGCCGGTAATACTTCCACAGTTAAACTAGTGTTTGACGGAAGTGTTTGTGCCCATACTAGATTAGATGAAAATAATGAAAATACCAACAAAAGTGCAAGTACAAAAGCAGTCTTCATACAATATCCATAATACTTTAGTGATTAATCATATAATGTATATCATAATCTAAACAATGAGAATTAGAAGGTTTTACTAAACTCCCGTTACTTCAAAATATAGAAAAAGAAAACGAAGATTTTTACGATCTATCTTCTGCTTCTACGAGCGGTAATTATACACCAGTAAACGAATCCAGGAATCAATCCTACTGCCAAAGGAATGTATACGCCCGCTTGAGTCCAATCTTGCATTTTTAAATTACCTAATCAACAAAAAACAGATATGGTATTTAAATCCATCTTTCATCGGTGCTGGGAAGTCTTGTTTGATCGTAACTCCGTAATACTTCCAATAAAACGAGAAAAGGAAGGAACGCCGACCATGAATTCTTGCCAATCATTAGGTGATTTATTATCCGAGTCAGATTTCCGCCCTTCCAAAAGTTTGAGGAGTATAAAAAGACGTTTGATTTTTGGCCACTAATGATAAGTATTTTACTAATCGTATTTTATGATATTTTTAAAAATATAATCATGACATTTTTGAAATTTTTCCTAGCATATACCCATTTTAAATAAATCACAACATAACAGAAGAATGAATTTGGAGATAATAATCGAACCCTGGAAAAGGCTTGTAATTCATGAAATCATAGAACACAGATTTGACGATTTTGTTCAGATGGTAGCTTCTCAAAATCGAGCCATAGGCGGTGGAATACCTACAATAAGTTGGGCAAAAGGCATTGTATTCCAGTGGGGTGCTTTACCAGATACAGAATCAATAATTCAAGAAAAATTAAAGGGAATACTTCACTGGGGTTCTGTAATTTTTGCAATTAAAGAAAAGTTTGAAAAACAGATTATGAGAGAAAATGTGACAATTAATTTCAATGATGTAGGTGTTAATGAAATATTTGCAAAACTAGCAGAGACACTTAGAACACAATCTAAATTCAAATCAATCTAACTTTAATAAAAATAAAAAATTACCTTTTTACCTTAACATAGACCAGAATAAATCCGATTATTATCAGAACAATACCGCCTATAAGATACACAGGCGGATCTGATTCAATGGGCAGTATAAAAATTCCAACTACTATTATACCAAGATAAAACAACATTTTTGTATCGAATTCAAGTGGCATTTAGAAGATTAGCTAATGATGCTATAAATGGATTCAAGATTCAGCGTAGATCTATTTTTGACCTCTCACATTTACTAAAATCAGAAGATGGACTGGTGGGTGTTTGATCCCACATAGGGTTCGATTTGTCGCTTTCCGCACCGTAAAATCATAAGGTGATTAGGGTTATTTCAAAAACCCTTTCCCAATTTTTTATTCTAATTTAAAACAGACAAGCAAACGAGTTTATCGACAAAGAGTAAAAATGCAAAACCCCCCCCCCCTCCACGCACGAAAACAGAAGTTAGATAATATCGAACGTTATGATTTGTTGGAGAGAGTTTAAGATCAATATGCATTCATTGTATTATCTTATTTTGATAAAGATAATCTATGAGATTGTTAAAATCATCTCTGGTTATCTCTCCGTTTATCAACCAGATGGCAGGATTGGAAACCCATGATGGAATATTTTCTCCTGTAACGTCAAAATCGTCAAGCATGATATCAATCATTTTGGGATCTTTGTTATATCTTAACCAATTAGAAACATCCTCCAGTAAGGCAGTAGGATCTTTGCTGTTTAATGTTTTTAATAGCTGAGGATCATGAATCAGCATGTACTCTGGATAGCAATTTAACATTGAGTAATTTTTCTTTTTGTAAAAATTCCAATCACTACATTCTACATTATATTCATATCTTGAATTATCCTGACTCCAGCCAAAACCATTTGTGATATTAGCGTCAGGATAAGCATGTCCTTTAATCAGTGTGATCGTATTCTTATCATAGTCGGTTTTGACTTCTGCATAAAGTGCATTTGGATATAGGAAAACAACGCCGGGATGATTTGTTATTGCATCAAACTCTTTTTTTGTCACATATTCGCTATGCAAAATTATTACTCGCTTGTATTGTTTTAGTATGTCGGGATTTTTATCGATGTCAACGTCCGTGATATAAGCATAGTTTAATGCAGACAAGACAAAACTGCCCACTATACTTGATGAATATGTTCCCTTGAAATCATTTGGAATATTAACGGTCAAACATCTGGAATCGCATTTTTTGGTATAGTATTCATAAAAACTATTTTTTGAATACGCTGCCTGAGTAAAAATAGGATAAACAAATGCAGTTGTCTGAGATTTCTCAGTAAAGCCAACTTGTCTATAGAGGTAGTCGAATCTTGTGTCTTTTGCTAAAGATATGGATATTACTCTTCCATTTTCATCATACTTTGGCAGTATCTTGAAAATAAGATCATCTGTGGGAATGGTTACAATATGTCCACTTCCTTCTTTACTGTTGGTTACAAACTGTAAAACTTTTGCAGTTACTTCTTGTTTTGATACATTTGTGGAATCACCATAGGAACTGAAGTTCACTGATCCAGAATTTCCCAGAATTAAAAGGCTAGCCAGTATGATAATATATATTGATAAAAATTTCAGATCCAATATCGTTGCATTAATTTGCAGGTTGACTATTTAATAGATATGATAAAATTTTCGCAATAACTAGCGTAATGACCGCGTTATGATTTGTGTGAAGATAAAATTGAGAATGTAAAGGGTGTCTGTAATGTGATTGACACACCGGATCTAATTAGACCCATTGATCTTCACAGTTATATGATAGCTCCAAAGGGGATTATGCCAAGTGCTTGATCCGTCTGATACCATGAAAGCATTAACTGCACTTGCCATTGAAAAAACACTTCTTGATATGGGAAAACCTGTATATGAAAAGGTAGTTAATAGGATATACAAAAAATATCAATCTTACATACCTGATTGTTATGAGCACCCAGAATATCTAAAAGAGGTGTTAAAGGATCTATATGGAAATGCATACGATGTAATTGTCAGTTCCATAGAAGAGCAACTAAACGAGTTTGCTTACAAGAAAAAAATGGAGACATTCTTAACGGTTTTGTTAAAATAATTCCTTAAATGAGAATTATCTCATATGGTGAGTAATTAGAAAATACATGCTTACTCTATAATTCCTGTTCATCTAAATCTCTACGTTTGGCATCAATAGAACCACTAGACAAATTTTTGAACAGATATAGAGATATGGTATTCTTTAACAAGAACCTCATCATAGCTGGTGTGGCTGGTTTTTTTTCAGGTGCTCTTGGTGCTCAACTTTATTCTCGGTATGACAACAACAGTCTTGTAAATGCAATAGTTGCCCTGCTATCAGAATATAGTGTTGACATTCCGTTTTTTGCAATTGCATTTTATGTTGATAACAGATTTAGGTATCATGATCCCATAACAGGCAAAAAAAATACTGCCCTCATCAAGCAGGACATAAAAAAGCTTGTAATTGCAATTTCTGCCTCAGAAGCATTCTATGCTGTGACAAAGATCTTTACACACTACCAATTTCTCCATTATGCCATAGAACCATATCAAGCAGCTATGGCAAGTTCTCTTATAGCATGGACAGTTTTCATTGTTTTAGTAAATGTGATAGGTAAGAGGATCAATTTATTTCACAAGTCTGAATCAGAAAGGATTTAGACCTTACTGGTTTGAACCCATGGAAGGTTTGAGTCCTGTAAGGCTCGCTACAAAAACCCTTTCAAAATTTTTGTATTTTTTAGAATTTAGTCCAAGTTTTTTTTACAGCCTCAACATTGCAAGACAGCAACCAGCCCAGTCTTGTCCACACCACCAGCAACGTCCTTAGCCTTGGCTTCGCCTACATCAAGCTATCATAGGTTGGTTTTCCAAGATCAAGAAGAGTTTTTTCTATAGCCCATGTCGTAAGGATGTTGTATATGTCCTTATTCTCCAGCAGAGACACGATAATGTTAGGTGGTTTCAAATTACTTTAACTTTCTGTTTGTAATTTTTTACTTTCATTTTCAATCAAAGTTAGCCATTTGTTATCTCCTTCAATCTTAATTCCGCCCCCCGTTTACGAATAAAAAAGGCGACACAACTACGTTATGATGTGAGAGTGAGATGTTGGAGTTGCTTATTTTCATCTAAAACACTAAAGCAGGCAGACTATGAAATTCCCCAGCCTTTTGATTTTGTTATCTTTCAGACCAAGATTCCAATGGAGACCGTATGTGCTTCGAGCATACTTTGATACTCAGCTACTAATAGCTGAATCAAGAGGAAAGATAGCTCACGACTTTCGTGTCTTCTTTATGGGACACAAAGGAAACATGGAAGCAAGATACACAACAAACAAGGGAGTACTTCCAAATGCACTTGTCAAAGAAATGCGAAGTGCATTCAAGCGAAGTCAGGAATTTCTGGATCTTGAAATGAAAACTGCAGACATGTTGGAAATGCAAACACTTGAAACAAAATCAGAACTTGCAACACATGATTTAACATACACGCAACATCATGCAACTCAGATCATAACAAAGCTTGATCAAGTTGAAGAAATGATCTTGCGAGGTTGGAGACTTGTTGCAACTTTGCCCG
>VBPW01000082.1:0-3828 GCA_005877305.1 Nitrososphaerota archaeon
AGACCCGAGAAGCTTATTAGTTGTCTTAGAACTGTTAATGAACAGACTTATCGTCCAATTGAGGTTATAGTTGAGACTAGAGGAAATAATCCTGCACAAAAACGGAATTTGGGATTCAAACAGAGTCATGGAGATTTCATCCTCTTCTTGGAAGACGATGAACGGCCAAGTTCCTATCTTATTTCTGAATGTCTAGACTTAGTTGGAGATATTATAGGGGTTCCGATAGCCGAAACTCCACCAAAAACCTACTTTGGAAGATGTATATATATGGTTAGAACAAATGTACCTAGACTAACCTTCTTTTCTAGGTCAGCTTTAGAAGGGCTAGGAGACTTTAATCCTAACTATATTTTCTGCGATGATGTAGAATTTGAACAAAGAGCTAGATTTGCAGGATTACAGATAGACTATATAAAGGAGTCTTCAATTAAACATGAGCCAAGTTATAACCTTAAATACATGGTTAAACAGGTATATTATGCGAGCAAAGGATTTAGAATGTTAAATATGTTATATGGGCCAATGGGAAATAGAGGAAAGAATGAAAAGAAGATAATTCAAGTAGCTCTTTCAAGTCCAAAATATCTACCCGGAATTGCTCTAGTTATGATTTTAAGGGCTATAACAAGGAGACTTTCTTAATGGATTTATCTGGATTTACAGGAAAGAATGTTATGATAACGGGAGGAACTGGTTCTTTTGGTCATTTTATGACTAAGGTTTTACTGGAATCTAAGCTCAATAAGCTTGTAATTTTTAGTCGTGACCAAACTAAGCAAGCTCAAATGAGACGAGAATTTTCAGACCCAAGACTCAAATTTATTCTTGGAGATGTTAGGGATTATCTTAGAGTTGAAGAATCGGTTGCAGATATTGACCTTCTTTTCCATGCTGCTGCCTTTAAGATAATAACAGCTTGTGAAGAGTTTCCTATGGAAACTGTAAAAACAGACCTTTTAGGAACTGAAAATGTTCATAGAGCTTGTTCAGTTAAGGGCGTTGAAAGGGCAGTATTTATCAGCACCGATAAGGCAGCAAAACCTATTAGTGTTTATGGTATGGCGAAGGGCATTGCAGAGAAGGTCTTTATATCGCAAGAATTTGATTCAACAACAATATTTAATGTTGTCAGACATGGAAATGTGGCTGGAAGTCGGGATAGTGTTATTCCTTATTTTAGAACTTTAATAAAAGAGAGAAAGCCTTTACCTATAACACATCCAAAAATGACACGGTTTTGGATTACTTCTAATGAGGCTATTGAATTAGTTCTTACAGCATTATTTTATAAGGATTCAAATAGAATTCTAATTCCAGAACTTCCTGCCTGTACAATGCTTGAACTTGCAAAGGCTATAGGTGGTCCTAATTATCCTATAGAAATTGTGGGAATCAGACCTGTCGAAAAACTTAATGAATGTCTTATAACAGAGGATGAAATGTTTCGAACTACAAAAACTTGGGATAATAAATATTTTGTTATAAATCCTCATGGTTATCCTTTAGGCTATAAAACTCGTGAAGAATATACTAGTGATGGGACGCGGCAGCTTACATCCTTAGAAATACAGGAGCTTCTTAAAAATGCCTTATAGGGTTCTATTAACCGGAGGCTCGGGGGCTCTAGGTCGAAGTCTTCTACGATTTTTATCTAATGATGTAGATACATTTATAGTTAAGGCTCCAACTCATCATGAATTAGATATTGTAGATAGAAAAGAAGTTAATAAATATATGTCTGCGTTTGTTCCAGATGTTATAATTCATACGGCTGCTATTACATCAGTTCCAAAATGTGAAAGTAATCCAATTTTAGCTCATCGTGTTAATGTAATGGGAACACAGAATCTAGTTAGGGCTCTTAATGATACTTCTATATTTGATAGAATTAATTTAGCTCCTAAATTTGTTTACATAGGAACACCCTGTATTTTTGATGGAGAACGCGGTAATTATTCAGAAGATGACTTACCAGACCCTAAGAATTTTTATGGATATACTAAAATGCTTGCAGAAGAGGTTGTAAGGGAAAACATAAAGGATTTTCTTATAGCAAGGGTTAATTTTAAACCGATGGAACCTTGGGCTTATCCCAAAGCCTTTTCTGATAGATTTGGAACATATTTGTTTGCAAATGATGTAGCAAAAATCCTAGTTGGACTCATTAAGGAAGATAAATTATTTGGAATAGTTCATATAACTGGAGATAGAAGAATTTCTATGTGGGAATTGGCAAGGATAGTTTCACCTAAAATCGAGCCAATGACTCTACAAGACTATAAGGGGCCACCATTGACTCGGGATATGACCTTAATAAGTAAACGACTTCCATCATATAGGCTTGGAATGGTATAATGAAGATTGGTGTGATGTTCAGAAAAAGAAGTCAATATCTTGGTGGTGGAGAGATGTATGTAGATGGCATTATAAGGGCTCTTGGAGAACTTGGACATCAGGTTATTTTGAATGAGGAATTTGACGGGTTTGGGAAGTATGGACTTTATAGAAGTCTTTCATTCCGTCCTCTTAAAGAACTGAGGAAGGAATGCGACCTAGTAATTGATGCTTATGGAATCAGTCCTTGGATGAAGGCCGATTTTGTCTGTCTGCATACGCCGCCCACATCTGAGATGCTTGCAGAGAAATATGGTAGTCTTTTAGGGAAAGCTTATTGGAAGATATTCAAGTGGGCTGCTGGAACTCCAAAGGGTATTATTTTGGCCGATAGTAGGTTCTCTCAATCCATCATAAAGGAATCCTATAATAAGGATGCTATAATATTATACCCGCCTGTAGATACATGGACTTATCGGCCTTTATCTTCTAATGAGGATAGGAAGGATTGGGTTTTAGTTATTTCTAGGATTGCAGAGGAAAAGAATCTTACTGAAATTCCCCTGTTGGCAAGTAAGACTCCTAAAAATATTCAATTTCATCTAGTAGGAAATACTCCTTTTGCAGAACTATCACAGCTTGAGATAGAGAAAATCAGGACAACAGCAAAGTCTTTAGGAGTTTGGGATAGAATTCATCTACATATTAATATCTCTCAGAAAGAGAAGCAAGCCTTAATGAGAGAATCGAAGGTTCTATTACAGACTTCTTATGCTCATTTTGGAATCTCTACAGTAGAAGGTATGAGCGCAGGCTTGATACCTATAACTCCCGATTCTAGCGGTCATAGAGACATTGTTCCCAATGAATGGAGAACAAATGACCTTGAAACGAAGGCCGATTTAATTACAGTTGCTATTTATCTTGGATGGTCTTCAGAATATGCTCGTGAGATGTCTGATTTAGCAGAAAGGTTCAATTTTGAGGAATTTAAAGTACATTTAAAGGCGATAATACATAAATGAAGATAACAATGCTGAATGATGCTGCCTATGTTGGATATGAGTTATCAGAAGTTTTGAAGCAACAAGGAATAAATATTCAATTGCTTACACGGAGTAGAGGCATACTTTCAAAGACTTTAGGAGTTACTTGGAATGCTCTAAAGGCCAAGGGTATAATTCATGTTAATGGAGCTATGCAGGATGCTTGGATGGTTCAGCTTCTTAGAAAGCATATAGATGTTCTTCATTGTCATGGTAGTGAAGTCAGATGGGGTCTTGATGGAAAGTGGGGCCGACTAATTAAGTCAAGTATTAATAATGCTACAAAAGTTATTTATGCTACTCCAGATATAGAAAATAGAACTAAAAGCTTAAGGTCTGATGCTTTATATTTGCCAACTCCAATAGATATTAATCGATTTTCATATCGTGGAGCACAAAAAATTAAAGGACCACTTCGGGCTCTTTATTTCTTTCATCAAGCACA
>VBPW01000082.1:3917-8083 GCA_005877305.1 Nitrososphaerota archaeon
AATGCCAGACTTATTTAGACAATATGATATTTACATAGATAGATTTACTATTCCATCTTTTTCAAAAACCTGTTTAGAAGCCCAATCTATGGGGCTTGCTACTATCGATTATAGGCATAGTGCAGACCATGTAGAAGACCTTTTAGATTTTGAATTTAGGCAACAATGTGGGTTAAATGATGCTGCTTATGTTAGAATAAATCATGATAGAAATAAGGTTGCTTTGGAGCTTTTAGATATTTATAGGAAGCTATAAAAATGATAAATAAGCTTATAGTTCTTATACCGACTTTAAATAGCAATAAAACTCTTTGGGCAACACTTGTGCATCTTGATTTAGCAGCTATGGAAATAGAACTGAAAGTTATTGTTATTGATGGCGGCTCTATAGATAGAAGCCTTAAAACTTTAGCTCAAATTTGGCCGCCAATTAAGGTTATTAAACACGAGGGCAAAGGATTAGCATCGGCACGAAATAGGGCTATTTATGAAGCCATAAAGGAGCAAAAGACCTTTAATGCTGATTATTGGCTATTTTTAGATTCTGATGTGATGATTCCAAGTGACTTTTTCAGAAGGCTCATCTTCGGATTAAAGAGACAAGATAATATAGCTACTGCAGAGCTTAATGCAGATTTTACACCTAATTGGGAAGGGTGGCAAAATCCTGCCGATAAGATGCTGGTTCCAAGATATTATCATGCTGTTAAGGGAATGACACCAGATGGAAATAAGATAGGTATTGGAAATGCTACAATTTGTACTCTAATGAATCCAGAAGCAGTTGAGAAAGTCTTTATGGATGAAAGATTCGTTCATGGTGGCGAAGATATTGATTTTTACCTACAATTGGCAGAAATGGGCTATAAGGGATTTGTTGATTATAATAGACCTTGGGCTTGGCATATCCGAACTCCGTCCCTATTGGATGAAGTCAAGAAGCTCTTTTGGAGGGGCAATGCAAGGGCTCTGAATCTTAAGCTACATAAGAAATATGCAGGTCATGGAGTTCTTTACACGCTTCTGGCCTGTGCTGTAACTTCAGGTTCACTCTTATTTATTATAAATCCATTTATATTACATTCGCCTTTAAGTCTAAAAACAGAGCTTATACCCCTTTCTTTACTGTATTTGAGGCAACTTCTAAAGCTTAAAAAACCTTGGCAATTGCATTGGGGATTAGTAGGTTTATTCTTCTCCTTCTTTTACCTTGGAGGAGCTTCATGGGGGTTTCTAAGATATTGGGTTTTTGAGGCATTAGCATTATGATGTCTCGTGTTTTTTATTTAGTTGCTCAATTTGGACTCGTTTGTATTCGAGTTCTATTACGCCCAATTTTGGGTAAGTCACGCCGAAATAATTTTCTTAGAAGTAGAAATTGGAATAGTTGGACAGTCTTTATCTTTCTAATAAATATTCTAAGAGTTCCAGAACTAATGAGTTATACAGGATTGGCCGAGCCAGAAGTGGTAAAGATAATGCTTTCTTTGCATTCAAGAACAGCTATAGATATTGGAGCTAATATAGGCCGTTATACTGGTCTTTTAGCTAAAACTGCTAGTTTGGCTCTGGCTATAGAACCAACACCAAGAACTTTTGCCATTCTAAAGAGGAATATGAAACATAAAAAAAATATTATATGTATACAAAAGGCTATTATGGCACAGGTAGGCAAAATTAACTTTTATTTATCTCTATCTGCATCGGATATGAATAGCATCCGTAAAATATCAGAAGGAAAGGCAATAGAAGTTTCTACAACCACACTTGATAATCTTATGATTCAATACTTCTACCATAAAACTGTAGATTTAGTAAAGATTGATGTTGAAGGGGCAGAATTTGAGGTTCTAAAGGGTAGTCAGCTTATGGGTCATCTAGTTCAGAATTGGATTGTAGAACTACATATTGAAGAGCGCAAATTGGAGTTAGAAGACTGGTTTAAAGACCGAGGTTATAGACTCAAGTGGCTTGATAAAACTAGGCTCTGGGCTACTAAAGACTTATATAGGTAAACATACAAGGTTAGTATATGGGACTCCTAATAGATGATTCTGATGTATGCCCAAAGTGCGGCTCCTATTGGCAATTAGATTTTGAGACAGGTAGGAAGAGTTGGTGTGCAGATGGACATCCCTATGTGCCCGAATTAGAGAGGAAAGACTAATTGGTCGAGTTGCCACCCCATGAAGATAATTCTTGGATACTTGCAGCACTTATTATACTAGAAGTAATCTGTATTCCTCTTCTACTTTATACTATGAGGTTGTAAATAAAGAAATGTTTATCTCGGGTCGCATATTGATACTTGGGGCTCATCCGGACGATGCTGAACTTGGAATGGGTGCGACTATTAGTAAACTTACTCGGGAAATGCTTTCATGTGATGATATTAGAGTTTTAACCTTCGCATGGAAAAGTTATACTGGTGAAAGCTTAATAGAGCCTCACAAAAGGGCAATGAAGACCTTGGGAATTAAGAATTATGAGATGCTTAATTTTGAGCCGACTATGGGGTTTTTTAATAGACAGGATATACTTGATATTCTTTATAAGGAGCATAAAAACGATTATTCTACAGTATTTACTCATAATTCATATACCTCAAATCAAGACCATCAGGTTATCTTTGAAGAGACACGAAGAGCCTTTAGAGATACGGCGATTTTAGGTTATTCTTGTCCTTCATCAGATTATGGATTTTCTTCTACACCTTCTTATATTCGAGTTTCAAAACAGGATGCTCTTAGGAAGATAAGGGCTGCAAAGGAATACATTATTTATAAGAAAAAGCCATATATGCTACCAGAAGCTATAATGGGAACCCTACAGGCTAATGGTTTGGAGATATTTGGAAAGGGGCTGGCCGAGAGATTTGAGCCGATTCGCGTGATAATCTAAATGAATCCTCCAATAAATGAGAATCTAACAGTTCGAGATGTTGTTAATTTTCTATTAAAATACTGTTCAACAGGATACTGCGGAGATGGAGATATAAAAATTTCTGGATGTAATTCAGCAAAATCTGCTTTAGAAAATGAACTTACTTTTGCAACGACCAAGGAATATTTAATGGAAACTACATCAAAAATAGTTATAATAGGTAGGAATTTATTGCTTAATGGGCAAACTAAAACTCTTATTGTGGTCAAAAATCCAAAACTAGAATTTGTTAGGGTAATAACTCAATTATTTAAGGCTCCAAATCCTCCAAAGATTACCATTGGAAAAGGATGCTCAATACATACATCTGCTATCATTGGAAAGGAAGGATTTAATTATGTTCAAGATTATGATGGAACCTTGCTTCATTTCCCTCATTTTGGAGGAGTAACCATCGGAGATAATGTAGATATTGGTCCCAATACTGAGGTAGATAGGGGAGTATTTGACGATACCATAATAGAGAGTGGAACTAAGATTGATGGCCTAGTTCATATTGCCCATAATACTCATATTGGAAGGAATTGCTTTATTGTTGCAGGAACTGTGATAGGTGGAAGCTGCGAGATTGGAGATGGAGTAGTATTGGGAATAGGGGCTCAGTTGAAGCAATATACGAAGGTAGGAAAAGGAGCCGTAGTGGGCATGGGGTCTGTAGTGTTAAATGACGTAGCAGAAAATATGACTGTTGCTGGAATTCCTGCAAAAGTCCTTCAAACTAATAAGAAGATGGGCGGAATTATCTAAAATCATTAGATTTTGTTTTCTGGCTTGTCAAGTATGGTTTCTATCTCTTAAAGTTCCATTTAAACGAATATTGGGAAGAAAAAATGCTAGTAAAATTGAATACCTCCATCCTTTATCTTTTTTAATACCTTTTTCTAATAGACTCAGAATGCCCCAACTTGTCAATCAAACTGGGTTATCTGAGGCTGGAGTAGTTTATACTATCCTTAAATTGTCTTACATGGAAATAGCAGTAGATATTGGTGCATTATATGGCCGTTATACCAAACTTCTTGCAACTAAGGCTAAACAAGTCATTGCTATAGAGCCAGATGAGATAAATTACAAGATTCTTCAGGATAATACTAAGAACGACCACAATATTCTTGTATTGAAAGCTGCTATTGCTGAAACTAATGGCTATAGAGACTATATGATTCCCGGTGGAACTTCTCAAAAGGTTAGATGTATTACTATAGATGAATTACTTAGCTTGA
>VBPW01000083.1 GCA_005877305.1 Nitrososphaerota archaeon
TAGTATGCTTACAAGACTCATTGATGAGACACGTTTGATAATAGTTGGAATACCCGCTTACAATGAGGAAAAAAATATAGCAAGAATTATAGTAAAACTGCAAGAAGTAGCTGATAAAGTCCTTGTTTGTAACGATGGCTCTTCGGATTTGACTGGAGCGATTGCTGAAAAATTAGGTGCGGTTGTTATAAATCACCAAAAAAATCTTGGATACGGTGCAGCTATTAGAAGCATATTTCTGAAGGCAGGGGAATTAAATTGTGATATTCTGGTAACATTCGATGCCGATGGTCAACACAGAATAGAAGATATACAAAAGGTATTGAAGCCAATAATAGACAACAATGCTGATGTTGTTATTGGTTCAAGATTCTTAGATAAATCTACATCTATTCCCAGGTACAGAAGAATTGGAATAAAGACCATAACTTCATTGACAAACGTTTCTTCCGATACCAAAATAACAGATTCTCAGAGTGGTTTCAGAGCTTATAACAGAAAGGTGCTAGAAGAAATAACACCTTCAGATTATGGAATGGGAGTTTCAACAGAGATACTAATTAAAGCAAATAACAAGAAGTTCAGAATTTCTGAAGTACCAATAACAACTCTCTATGAGGGCGACACATCAACACATCATCCTGTTTCACATGGAGCATCTGTTGTGCTGAGTACTATGAAATTCATATCAATCGAACATCCTTTAAGATTTTATGGAATTCCAGGTATTATTTTTCTAGGTATTGGTCTTTTCTTTACAGTCTGGACCATTCAGGCATTTACTGCTACAAGACAAATTATAACAAATATTGCATTGATAGGAATAGGAACTATCCTAATAGGCACGGTCTTACTTGTTACTTCAATAATCCTCTATTCACTTGTTAATGTTGTAAGGGAACGTCGGTAGCAATTGATTATAACCTATATTCGATATCTTTTACTTTGACTAAAAAATGAATAAAATCTGGAATCTTGTCTCAAGATTCAAAGACTTGTCGACTTTAGGATTTGCAAATTTAATATCAAATGCAATTTCAGGAATTTTTTGGTTTTATCTAGCATCATTATTGGGGACCTCTCATTATGGCGAGGTTAGCTACTTTATTGCAATAGCTGGCATAGCTAGTGTCATTTCCTTTCTCGGAGCAGGAAATACCATCGTAATTTACACCGCAAAAGGTGAAAAAGTTCAGGCACCAATTTTTTTTGTCACTATCATCACTAGCATAGTTACCTCCTTAGTACTTTTCATTATGTTTTCCAATTTAGGGGTCAGTTTGTACATTATTGGTTACATTATTTTTGCACTTGCTACCGCTGAGATACTAGGCAGAAAACTGTACAAAGATTATTCGAAATATCTTATAACTCAAAAGATCCTTTTTGTATGTTTTGCACTTGGGTTCTATTTCTTGTTAGGTCCTCAAGGAGTAATTGTTGGATTTGCCTTATCATTTTTCCCATATTCATTTAGAATATACAAGGGATTTAAGGAATCAAAATTGGACCTTTCAAACTTAAAACCACGCATGGGTTTTATGATGAATAGTTATGTCTTAGATCTTTCAAGAACCTTTAGTGGTAATACTGACAAATTATTGGTAGGACCAATGCTTGGTTTTTCTTTACTTGGCAATTATCAGTTAGGAATTCAATTCTTATCACTTTTGAGCTTGATACCTTCAATCGTTTACCAATACATATTACCCCATGATGCTAGTGGTAATCCTAACAGAAAATTAAAGAAAATTACTGTCCTTGTATCAGTTATTCTTGCAGTTTTGGGAATATTTTTAGCACCAAAAGTTTTGCCGTTGTTATTTCCCAAGTTCACTGAGGCGATTAGAGTAATTCAGATTATTAGTTTGGCCATAATACCACTTACAATAAATCTGATGTACATCTCGAAATTTCTAGGTTCAGTAAAAAGTAAGATTGTACTTATCGGATCTGGAATATACATATTGGTACAAGTTTCCACTATTCTTACACTAGGAAAAATTTACGGAATTAATGGAGTAGCTACTTCTGTGGTACTAGCAGCAACTGCAGAGGCGATTTATTTGATAACAATAAATCAATATATGAAGAGACGATCAACTCTTCAAATGGAATTTCTTGAAAAATCTGAGACCAAATCAGAAAATCATCTCTTAAACTCCGTTTCTCAAAATCTCACTCAAAATATATTATATGTAGAAAATATAGAAAGAAAACAAAGTTTTTTATTTAAAAACCCAATTTTCTCCTTGCTAATAATTGGTATAATAGCCATTTCCCTTCGATTATATTTTTTTCCATGGGGAATTCCGTTAACGCAGGATGGATATGAATATTTTCGATATGCTATAGATACCAACATTTTGGGACACCTACCTACTGTAAATGCCGTTTCAAATAATGGCTGGCCTATATTACTCTCGTATATATTTCGAATTTTTCACTTTAATAATTTCCTTGATTACATGAATATCCAACGATTCATAAGTATTACAATTTCGGTGTTAACTCTAGTTCCTGTTTACTTACTTTGTAGAAGATTTTTTGATAAATCGTACGCAATCTTAGGTGCTGCTATGTTTGAGTTTGAACCTCACATAATACAAAATTCTCTATTTGGAATAAATGATCCTTTGTTTATTTGTTTGATAACAACATCTTTGGTTTTATTTCTCAAGTATAAAGAGAAAATGACATGCCTTTCTTTCGCAATTGCAGCGTTTGCAACGATGATTAGGGTGGAAGGGTTTGCAGTATTTTTAGCTCTATCAATTTCATTTTTTGTGCGTAGTAAAGTAGGGAAAAGAGACCTAGTAAATTACTCTATTGCACTTGGTATCTTTGTTCTACTATTATTTCCCATAGCCATTTTAAGGATGGAGACTTTGGGCAACGACGCTCTAACAACCAGGTTGATAGTAGCTGCAAGTGAGGTCACTACAACCCAATATGGTGATATCGGATTATCTCATAACATAATCTCAGCAGTAGAAATGCTCGCTCGCTTTCTGTTTTCTTCTTCAATACCTACTTACATTCTTTTCCTACCTATTGGAATATATCTAATCTTTAAGAAAAGGAATAAGGAATACACTACTATAATAACCGTAATTGCTTGCATGATTCCAGCTGCTTTTTACGCTTATTTTGAATCGGCACCAGATAATCGCTTCATTTTTCCTTTATTTCCATTCTTTGGCGTTTTATCAATTTTAACGATACGAGAAATCGGACAAAAATTCAGGAAAGAAAACTTGGTTGTAATTTTAATAATAATAGCAATAATTATTTCTTCTTTTATATTTCTGACTTTGAAAATCAATAATGAACATGAAAAAGAAGCTTTTGCTCTTTCCTTTGTTGTAGTAAATTATACCTCTGGAATTAATCCATATCCTCCAGAATCAAAATATCTTATAGTTGAGGGACTTAAAAGTATAAAGTTCCCTGTTTTAAGTACTTTAGTTCCGGAAGGACCAAAACAAGTCTCGATTGAAGGATTTGCATCTCTTGAAGAATATATAAGATCTGGAAGTGAGCATGGATTAAC
>VBPW01000084.1 GCA_005877305.1 Nitrososphaerota archaeon
ATCCATGTGACGAACATCAAAGTATCTCATCATTGTTTTACAGTAGGCAATGTTTTCTTTGGTAATTTCTGTAATCAGTCTCAATTTTGTTCCTTTATACTTGAGCTGAGCTATGGCATTCCAGAGTGGTTCGCTGCCTATTTGGGCCGCTGAGCCATTTTTGTCATAACAGCAATCAAGCCTTTCCTTTATCTTTGAAATAATTTGCAGTGATACTTCTTCTGAATTTTCAATACCAAGACTGCTTTCTAGTTTTTCAGAATTCACGTTTGCTGGTGTTTCCAAATAACCTCACATTTATGATAAAATTCATAAATATAAACACAGTTGCCTATTTTTTAATAAAATAATCTGAAATTCTAAAATTAAATGAAAACAAAAGATCTTATAATAAATTATATAAGATCGAGTAATCGTACCAATGATATTGCCCATATTCCTTGATGTTCACAAGGTGCCGTTTTCAGAGGAAAATTTAAGAGAGCTCTGTAAATCACCACGCGATGAGTTTGGAGTCAGACACATCAATTTATTTTACAATAGAGAATCACGTGTATGTTTTTGTTTACTTGATGCTCCCAACAAAGAAATGGTTGAAGATCATCATACCAAAGTTGACATCAAATGTGAATGGATTACCGAAGTAGTCATGGCTGCACCTATGCCACCACAAGGACCAACTTCGCAATCATAATAGGTAAATCGACCAAAATCATTTGTTGTTGTAGATAGTTATTAAGATCAGAAACAAAATAAGAATATGTATTTTAGAAATACCATTATCTTTCCAGTCTTGTGCATTGCTTTGACAGGTCTATTTTCACTGGCTAGTACATCAAGTGAAACATCTCCAATTGTAATTTACAGGGACTCGTACTCGCCAACTTCTATAGTCCACATTGTTATCAATGCTCCTGATTTTAATTCAAATCCATATGCAATAGATACAATAGGAGACGATCCTGAAAACAAAATAATTGTTGCCACCAGAGAAAGTAGTATATCGTACAGACTAGTTGAAACAGGAACTGACACCGGAGTTTTTGCAGGCTATTTAATCTTATCAGGAACCACATCAACTTGTTCACCAGTCTGTGGTCCAACAAACGGGTACTTGGCTGCATCAGGAGTTGATGCCATAACTGTTTCATTTACTTACACTAAAGATAGAACAATGTCAATAATTGGTGTTGTGGTATGTTCAAGAAGATTTGTGAAAAATTAATTACCGATATTATGTAAGATAATTTGTACTTCAAGTCTCAGTTTTATCTCAAATAAGTTGCTATATCTTTCTCTTCTCTCTCTATTTTTTGTCTTTGAGTTTTTCTAAGATGCGTTTTGTTGTTTTGCCATTTCCAAATTTGGTAACTTTCGAATAAAAGTAGTATGTAAAGTATCAATACTACCTAATCTTTTTTTATTAGAAAAATTCCTTGATATTTCTTGGACTCAAAACTAACTGCCGTGCCAATTCTTGCACTCGTGATTTCTCTATCTACTATGGGTCTTGTTAATGCTGAATCAAACGATACTACTGGAATAACTTCAGATACAACAACAAATACTTTGCATGTAGGTTATGGCAATGGGAATTTCTTTTATCTTCCTTATTCCATATCATGTGCTACTGTTACTGCTGTAAAAGCTGACACTAGTATTCCAAAGATGACAATCTCAATTTCTCCAACACAAGACGGTCAGATAACACTCCAAGTTCCAGGTGGTGACAAAGATTCTACACAACAAAACCTGGCAGTACTTGTTGACGGACAAGCCTCACAATACACACAATCCTTTGATAACGGTCACAGAACGATTACAATTTCATTTCACGCAACGAGTTCTACGATAGATATAGTTGGCCAAAATCTGCCCCCACATGGTGATGGAACCATGCAGCCAGGCCAGACTAGTGCTTCCTGTACTCAAGATGATATAGCAGCAGCAAAACAGGGATTGGCAGATATTCAAAAGAAAATGGCAGATCTTAGGACGCAATATTACAATGACTGGCAGACTGCACACAACTCTGGACAATACAGCGGGACTTTCGAGCAATATTCTCGCGAAAAGATTTCAAATTCGGCTGATGCCTCCCAAATAAAATCAGACTATCAAAAATACAATTCTATTCTGAGAAGCTGCCATGCTGCAGGACATATGAAACCATACGCTCCATCTAGCACCACATGTAGTCAGAGCGATATCACTAATGCAAGACAAGAGCTTGCAACAACACAGAAACAGGGGTATGATTTAAAAAATAAAGCATACCAACAATTCCAACAGGACCAATCTTCAGGACAGTATAAGGGAACGTGGGAGCAATATGCAAAAGAAAAGTTCTTGAACCTTCCTGAGGTTAAGCAACTAAAATCAACACATGACAAGTATACAAGCTTCTTGAAGAGCTGTTTTGGAAAGCAAGCCCGATCTCAGGGAGCAGTGCCACAAAATCCAGATGACAACAGCATGCCTCCGCTATCACCTCCAAATACCAATAATCCTGATTCAAGCTCAAGTCCTCATGACAACTTGAACACTTTTGGAAGTGACCTTGGTCCAATTGGCAACTCAAATGGTTTACCACCAATTGACCAATCTCAGAACCCGATTCCTGCGATATCCAGTCCAACAGATGCCCTAGGAACAATCTCTTCTCATAATATTCCAGGATGGGTAAAGGGAGTTGCTGGATGGTGGGCTCAAGGCAAGATACCTGATGATGATTTCGTAAGTGCGATAAAATTTCTAGTCCAACAAGGAATAATCAAAATATAAAATCATCTCTACGTAGTTTTTTGTCTTCCATTTAGGTGCTATCATTCTCACCAAAAAATAACATTATTTTTGTTAAATCAAATTCCTTCAAGAAATGATTAGTCAAGGAAAAAGCTGATTTAAAAGATCCAAATGTAGACCATATTTTGATATGAAAGTGTTGATAGATTCTATGGTTGATGGAATAGAGGAAGAATTGGGAAAACATGATTATGAAGCCTACAGTGTTAAGAAACTATGCGAAGAGGGAATGAGACTCCAAAGTGATTTCTCCATTATGAAATATGCAGAGGCAAACAATATGGTTTTGGTCACAGAAGATATTGATAACATAGATGGATGTAAAGAAAACGGTATGGATTACGTTGAATTTGGTCGAAAAAAGACACTTGATTATCTTTTATCAGAATTAGAAAAAATAAAATTCAAAAGGGATAACGCGTAGGTAATGAACAAAATAAAATGCTTTTCTTGAAAAAATATCTTAAACTTTCATTGAATCAAGATTATTTTGGTCCTTCTAGGTTAAAACCTACTGAGCTATAGCAAAGAGTAAAGATTTGTCGTAATACATCCTAAATGCAGGATAACAATTTAGCATTTTACCATTATCAACACTTTGGAATTGCCATTTGTCACATTTTATGTCATATTCAAAATCGGAATTATCAAACTTCCAGTCAAATCCATTATCAACACTCGAGTCTGGATAGCCATGTCCACGAATCAAAGTAATTGTATTATTATCATAATTTGCTTGAACTTTTGCATACATGGAATTAGGAAAGAGGTAGAGTACGTTTGGATGGTTTGTAATAGCATCAAATTCTCTTTGTGTAACATACTCGTTATGTAATACAATCACTTTTTTGTATTCTTGTAATATTTTTGGATTTTTATCAACATCAACATCAGTCACAAAATCGTAATGTAGTAGATGAAGCATGACAGTAGTTCTTCCACTAGCCTGATAAATTGGGGTTACTTTTGCTGGAATATTAACGGTCAAGCATTTGGAATCACATGTTTTCTTATAGTAATCATAAAATCCATTTTCACCATATGCAGCTTGGGTAAAGAGAGGATAAACTACCACGGTATCAGCTTTCCTGTCAAAGAAGCCAATCTGATAGTACAAATCTGAAAATTTTGGGTCCAAGCCAATGGATACTGCTGTTATTTCTTTTTGCGCATTTATTTTGTAATCCACCTTGAAAACAAAATCGTCATATGGAAGATACGTGACCTCTGGTCTTCCTTCAATGTATTCAGTAACTTGAACCCATCTTTTAATTGGAGTTTGTGTAGAATTTGTCATGTTGGAATTTGTCAAGTTGGAATTAGGTTGGGTTTGACTGACGATCTGTTCTGTATTAGAACCTGAGGTTGGTTTTTTAATTACCACATTATCAGAATTATTAGAATTTGGTAAATACTGAATGATGACAATAGCTGCAATTACACCAATTATGATGCTAATAAGGGTAGATTTTTTTTTCATAATTTTTTGCCTCTGGAATGTAAACTAATTTTGCATATTACAATTGAGGTACAATCGACTAAATGAGAATATGATAAGTGATAGAAGGAGAATGATATTGCCGATAATTGTTTCAATTTAATTTTTTAGACACAAGTTAGATCAAATTTTCGATCATACTATCCATAAAATGTGATCAACCAATGGTGCAAAAATTAGTATTACAAAGTAATACAAATTAATCTTGCTTCTATTGTGTTCTTTTTCGTGTCATTTTAAAAACAAATACTACACCAACAACAACTGTCACTGCGGCTATAGATGAACCAATTATGGTATTATCCCAAAATGAACTATTTTGCTGATGTGAAATGGGTGAGCTATTCTGCTCCGAGTTATTTACGCTAGGCGGAGTTGGTACTGTCGTTGATTCAGGTGTTGGTTCAGG
>VBPW01000044.1 GCA_005877305.1 Nitrososphaerota archaeon
GGACCAGCAATTGAAGGTACAACAATTGGTACTGCTGATAATCCAATGAAACCAAAAGCTGAAGGCAAAGTAACATTTGTTCCAGCAAAGGCAGGAGAATATTACTATATTTGTGCAGTTCCTGGTCATAGGGAATTAGGTATGGAAGGAAAAATTGAAGTAAGAGAAAAAGGATCGTCAGATTCAGCTCCTTCAGCTGCTACTGTAGCATCTACTGGCAACAAAGTAGAATTCAATTTGAGTTTTGTAATGAGTTCTGACTTTAAAGACTATGCATTTAACGCTCTACCTGGCCAACCAAGACATAATCCAGATATCAAAGTAAAATCTGGTGATACTGTAACAATTCATATCAAAAATGACAGTAAGTCATTCCACTCATTTGGTGTGGTTACAGATCCTGAAGATCCAAACTCAGTTGTATGGAACTCTGCATTCAAAAGTGCAGACAATCCAATGAAACCAAAGGAGTCTGGTGATGTTACTTTTGTTGCAGGTGCACCAGGCACGTATCATTATATCTGCACTGTGCCAGGTCATGCAGCATTAGGCATGGATGGCAAATTTATCGTCGAGTAATAATGTATTTCAAATATCTTGCACTTGTCTCCCTTGTAATTTTATATTCATTGATGTTCATTGGAGGCTATCTTCAAGCAAGTGGACAAGGACTTTCTTGTCCAGAGTGGCCTTTGTGTCCAAGTGGTATCCTTCCATCTGCAGAATATTTGACAGAATGGATACATAGATTGATTGCAGCAGCTACAGGCGTCTTGATTGTAGCAACAGCAGTGGGAAGCTGGAAAGTAAAGGGCTCTGAAATGAAAATAAGAATAACTGGAACACTGGCTGGAATCCTCGCAGTTTCCCAAATCATGCTGGGTGCAATAGTAATTGATACTAAACTTCATGCTGTTATTGTTGCGATTCACAACGGTGCAGGAATCTTGCTTTTTGCAATGGCTCTACTTACAACTCTTTTTGCTTTTAGATTGGCAAGAGCTACAATACAAACTAAGGTTTAGATTTTGTTCTCTTCTTTGTAATCAATATCCAGATAAGTAACGCAAAACATCCAAACCCTCCAGCAGAAATTACGTACACAAAGAGTGGCCCAAAAATATTCAGTGCTGTTACGTTAAATGTGTATGTTATTGTTTCACCATTTGTTCCAGCATCATATAGATCAACTTCGACTACATGATTCCCTGATTCATGGAAAACATAGTTTGTGGACCATTCGCCACCTTGGTGTAGTTGTGGTAATATGGTGTCTACTAGTTCACCATTGTAGTATATCCTAGCGCCCATTCTGAAATGATCAACTTCTGTCTGTGCAGTATTAAATGAATTAAGAAAAGTGGAAGCCTCATAGTTTAAAACTCTGAATTGGAGTTTAAATGGTTGATTTGCTGCAGGAATTTCGGGGTCGGTTGCTATTTGTACTTCGTACTTGCCAATTGCTTCAGACTCTGAGTTTAATGGTGAGTGCGCACTGGCTACCTGAATTGCAGGAATTATTAAAAATACAAAAAATACTACAAGTAAAACGCGACTAAAATTTACCATCAATTATTGGAGATATTTTCTTTAATATATTATTACAAATGATTCGATCATTGAAAATTAACAAAAGCTTTAAATCAAGTCTGAAAAGAACTGGGAAATGATGACCATAGTTAGCAAAACAATTGATATCAAAGCTAAAGTCTCAAATGTTTTCACCTATTTTGCAAGACCTGAACACATTTCTGACCAATTTGAAGAAAGAGTTGGAATGACTGTAGTGCCTATGGATATTAAAGCAGGAATGGGCGTTGGAACTACCTTTAGAGTAATAGGTGACTTTGATGGCAAAAGACTAGAATGGGATTGTGAAACAACAGAGTACATACCAGAGCAAAAAATTGCAGCTAAAATGATCAAGGGTCCTTTCAAAAAGTGGAACATTGCTGTTGAATTCAAAGCACTAGAAGAAAACCTGACAAAACTTACCATGACAGTAAATTATGAAATGCCACTAGGTCTACTTGGTGGAATCTTAAACAAGATCAAATTTGCAAAGACAGCAGAAAAGGGGATGGAAACTGCGCTCTACAAAGTTAGAGGACTCCTAGAGGGAAACGGTTCAATTCCGGTTTACATCACACTTGATGCATATAGAAAACTTCTAGAGGAAAAAGAAAAGATGAACAACGTACCAGTTTCTACAGTCCTGACAAGGATACTAGAAAAATACTCTCAAATTGAGACAGTTAAAAACTAAAAATTAATTTTAATTCAACTCAAGTTTAAATAACGAACTTTGCGTCTGCTATTTTGCGGGTCTATGGCTCAGCCAGGTAGAGCGAGGGACTCTTATGATCTTTCAGAGAAATCCCTATGTCGTGGGTTCAAATCCCACTAGACCCGCTTACATCATGAGATAAAAGACCCACTTTCATGCCATGATGCGATGCAAATCTCGGTAGAAAGCGTACAAAAGCGGGAAGATCCGTATAAATTATTTTTGGATTACTTCAAATCACTCCAACTTATTCTTTCTTCTCGTCATCAAGAAGTCCGAAAGAATAGCTTTTCCAGATAGTCCAGAGATAATTATGATTGCCATTTTAGTCCAGATTTTTTCAAAGATCTTTTTACGATCGCTTTTCACAATTGGTTACCCCAATTGCTCCTGAATCTACCATTATGTAATTCGCAGTTGGAATTGGTTCAATGAATCGGATTATCTTTTTTGGCAAATTATCTACAGTAATATTGAACGTAATTTGTCTTAAGGTTTCCGGAACTCCGAACAAAACGTTATCTCTTGTCAAAATTTTTGACGAATTACATATTATTTGTAATTCTAATTTTCCAGAACGAATTTCACTTATGATATATGCACAAAAGACTAACAAAGCTTCATGTGTATTTAGTTTCAAATTTCTTGAGAGTTTGTCTTTGACCATTTCTATAACATTACGAAAAATTGGCTTGTCCTCATCTTTGAATTCAAACAGTTTGGTAAAAGGAAGAACATCTGGCTCTCCCTCTATCAGAGCCTCGATTCTAATCAATTTCTTTTTGGAATCTTGGCCTTGGGGTGACCGAAGCTGTAAGTGTTCCCCTTGCCACGATAGGACCTGGGTCTTACTGGGCTGCCATCGGTTATACCTTTCTTTGTAAGAGACAGTCCAGCTAGGAGCTCCACTATCAAACGGTTTGCAAGGCCAGAAGTGATTCCACCGTTGTAGGAGTTGCCATCGCTTACGTCGTAGTTAGGAGCTACTTCGACCAAGTCAAAAGCAAACTTGTCGGGATCAAATGAGGTTGATAGTAACCTCATCAATCTCATTCCTTCCCGAGAGGTAAGTCCGTTGGGTTCCGGCTCTCCAGTTCCTGGTGCATATGCTGGGTCAAATGTGTCTATGTCCCAACTAATGTAAACCGCATCAACATTGTCATTAGCTCTGTCTGCAGCTTCTTTGGCAATTTGGTCTATGCCTAATTCTTCTACATCAAGCATGGTAAACCATTGAAAGTCTTGATCTGCCATCCACTTGTATAGATCTGGACCTGGCCAATATCCACGAGGTCCAATTAAGGTGTAATTTTTTCCTTTCAGACATCCTAATTCCATTATTCTTCTAATATGAGCCCCATGGTCATACTTGAAACCACACAGACCCTGTGGTGCGCAGTCAGCATGTGTATCGATATGAATCATTCCTATGTTTTTGTACTTTTTTGCAAAGGCTCGCACATTTGCGAAAGTGATAGAGTGATCACCACCAAGCATGACTGGTATTCCATCAACATCCAATACTTCTTTGACTTTGTCAGTCATTCTTCTGTGGGACTCTACTACATCACCTGGTGAAACATTAACATCTCCATAATCAACTGTTTTGAAAACTCCAAATGGATCAACACCTGTTTCAATGTTGAAGTGTTCGTACGGAGGAGACGGTACTGTCGAAGCTGCTCTAATAGCTCTAGGTCCATATCTGGCACCTGGCCTAATAGTTGTTCCAAAATCAAAAGGCTCTCCTATTATTGCTACATTTGGTCGCACTTTTTGCAACTCTGCCTTATTTCTTATCCAAGGCAATTTCAAGAACGTAGGTATGCCCACAAAAATTGGTTCGTCATTTCCCCTGTATGAATCTCCATAGAATTCCATTCCCATATTTATCGATTTAATAATACATTAGTATCTACTTAAATTTGTCTAAGTAATCTACGTTTTTGAATTAGTTCGACAGTCGAACTTTTTCGTATTTGATTTGCAAATTATTGAGAATGTTGCGTAATCTACGTGTTATTTCAGAAAAAATCATGTATGTAACTATTATTTTCTACAAGGTTCAGATGAAAATTCGTTTTGAAAATCCGATGGATAAAATCTTAAATACATTAGAATTAATAATGTTCTAATGGATTTATCCGGTGTTTATGCAATGTTTGCAGCAATATTGGTTGCAAGCGGTTTCTTTTTGTTCATGGGAACTGTAGGTCTTAAGGGCGAAAAAAAAGAAGATAAATTACATAAAACAGAAAATACATAGTGTCATTCAATATGTTTAGCTGGTTAAGAAAAAAAAATAATTTATCTTCTCCAGAATACAAATTTAGGCATAGCAGAAAAGAAGCTTCTGAAGAATATGTCAAGCATGGTGAAGATCTGGCAAATGGAAACAGACCAGAGGAAGCCTTGGAATATTTTGATAAAGCTATACAGATTTTACCAAACAACGATTTTGCATGGGGTGATAGAGGTTTAATTTTAGATAAATTGGGAAGAACAGATGAGGCTTTAGAATCATTTTCTCATGCAATTGCGATTGATTCTACTAATTCTATTACGTGGCATAATAAAGGATTAGCATTGATTAAATTAAAAAGATTAGTGGAAGCAATTGAATGCTTTGATAGAGCAATAGAGAACAATGAAAAGTATGCAAAAGCTTGGTATAACAAAGGTAGGGCGTTATCAATGCTAGATAAAGCTGATGAAGGACAAAAGTGTTTTGATACAGCAAGGAAGCTTGATCCATTCCTTTATTCAAAGCTAAAGAAAATGAAATAATTACTCTATCTACTTAATTTGGAGAATAATTCTTCTAAACACAAAGAATTTCTCACAACTTTATGGGGAAGAAATTTATAAATTAAAAAATACCACTAAGATGGATTGTTTGGCAAAAAATATGGATGTGGAGCATGTGGTGCTACTTTCAAAGATAGAGAAGAGCTCTTAAAACATGCTCAAAACTTACATGATAAAAAAACTACCTATCTTTGTATAACATGTGATGAATCATATGAAAATGAATCCTCATTTCGAATGCATATGGCCAGAGATCATAGGATATAATTTTCCTCTTCTAGTTCTAATCTATTATTGTTCATATTGTGTGTATTGAATAATTAACAAATCAACAAAAAAAACACAAATTTCTTAACCTTTTTTTGAATTTTGTATATCAATATTCGACCGTCGAACTATTTGAAAGACATCAGACCGTCATATTTAATAATATACTATTACTAATTACTAAGAACATGGCGGATATACCTCTCTATTATCCAGTTATAGTTCTATTATTCGTTGCTGCTACTGCTGTCATTGGTGTTGTTGCAGTAAAATTTGTCAAGAGAAGTAGCAAACGTTACATTGTAGCCGGTAAGAGCTTGCCATTATTTTTTATTGGCACAATGTTGGTTTCTGAAGCAGTTGATGGTAATGCATCGCTTGGAAATGTGTCGTTGTCAGCTACGTTTGGGTTCTGGGGTGGTGCAGTCATACCACTCGGTTTGGCAATTTGTCTTGTTCTAACAGGTGCTTTCTTTGGTAAAAGATTCAATCGAATGAATATGATCACGCTAGCAGATTTCTACTATAGGCGTTATGGAAATGTTACTGAAGTCATGTCAGGCACTTTGATGTCAATAAGTTTCATAGTACTTGTAGCTGGAAACCTTGGTGCAAGCGGTTACATTCTATCTGTAGTTTTAGGTATACCGTTGATTTATGCTATGTTGATTTCTACTGCTGTAGTATTATTGTATACGTATTTTGGCGGGTTATTCTCATGTGCGTACACTGATATCTTCCACATCTATCTAGCAGTGGTTGGATTCTGGGCAGGCTTTATCTTTTTCATTGGCCCCTGGTCGCCTATTCCAGGTGGACTAGAAACCATAGTAGCAACTGCACCTGGTAACTTCATGGACATGTCTGGTCTGTATGATCTTGGTAATGGGGCACTAGTCAATTGGGCAAGCATAATATCATTAGGTGTGGGAGACATTGTTGCACTAGACTTTATGGAACGTGTATTTGCTGCAGATGGTGGGCGAACAGCTCAAAAGGGCTCTTACATGGCTGCAGGATTAACTCTCTTAATACTTATTCCTACTACAATGATGGGAATAATTGGACTTACGCTTGAACCGCAGGTTGTTAAAGATGATCCATACACTCTCTATCCAATTATAGCTATAAAGCACATGCCAGCAGTAATTGGCATCTTGATGCTTGTAAGTACAATAAGTTGTGGTATGTCTACAGCAAATGGAGGAACGTTAGCAATTGCTAGTGTGCTAGCAAGAAACATGTTACAACGCAATTTCGTTACAAGATTTTTGAAAAGAGAAAAACTCTCTGACAGACAATTGCTGATGTCTACTAGACTTTTCGTCATTCCAATGTTCTTTACTGCCTTTGCATTAGGATATCTAATTCCAAGACCCGGTATTTACTTGATACTAGCATTTGATATTGTCTTGGCAGGCTGTCTTGTACCGTTAGTTTTTGGGACATTCTGGAAAAGATCAACCGCTGCTGGAGCTGTAGCATCAATTGTTATAGGTTCTGCGTTGAGATTAGTCCTATTCTTCCTTATAACTAATGCTCCTAGTGGTAGTCCATATTTAGCTTATGCAGGACTAGATACAATTATTCCACCATTAGTATCACTTCCAATTTTCATATTCGTGAGTCTTGCAACGCAAAAGAGAAATCCACCGCGACATGAAGTTGTGTATCTTATACCAAATGATTCTGATGTTGTTCTCGGGGCAGATGTAAAAGATTGGGTTAACCCCATTGACACAAGACAAATTGACAGAGGCAGTCACAGGGGAGCACTATAAATTGATGGCCATAGGAAGATAACCGTAAAATATTGTTGGTCTAAACGATGAGTTCGATTGTCGAACTAATTAAGACGCTTTATAAGTAGATTTTTAACGTAATCAGTGACTTCTTGTCCATTTTGAGATGCTTGCTCATTTAATTGATCCCACATCTTTTTGTCAAATTTCTTCTTTGGATTGAAAACAAGACGGATAGTCAAGAGACCTTTTGGAGCTCCACGCTTTACTCCAGTTTTTATCATTACTTCTTGCAGTTTTCCTTCAGACACCGCCTTTACCAATTTTTCTTGAAGTGATTTTGGTTTTCTTGCTATTTGTATTGCTTCGTAAAGTGTTATTTCACCACTCTCTATTGCTAGCTGTAATGGTTCAGCTAGTGTTAAAATGCTTAGCCATTCACTAACTGTACTCTTTGATAATCCATATTTTTTAGAGACGCCCGTAATGCCTGATTCGGTCGAATCAATTAATTTTCTTACCATCTTTGCTTTTTCAATTGGCGACAGATCTTTACGAATTAGATTCTCAAACAAAGATGCAGCTTCCGCTTCTGCGCCTTCAAGTTCTGTTACTACTGCTGGTATTTCCCTTGATCCTTTTGCACTTAGTGATAGAAATCTTCTACGGCCTATCAGTAACTTGTATCTCTTGCTTGCATTATCAAATCTAACAACTACTGGTTGAAGTAATTCAAACTTAGACAGGTGCTCTTTGATTAGTTGGTCTTTAGTGTCTTCACCAAAAGGATGATCTTTTCTAACATTTTCGTTTGCAATATCTATTAGTTTGAGAGGAATATTCTTTATCTTCACAATGATATTAAATTACTAAATATATTTATATTTCCTTCTCTTTATTTTAGACCATTTTATCATTCAAATATGCAATATTTACAACAACTTTTGAGTAAAATGTAGATTACGCATTATTTTTCTGCTGTAAATCAGTAGTTTACATTTTTTACCCTAAACCTTAAATCATTTTTGAAGGATCCAGTTAAAACTATGGAGAGGATTGGTGTTGGATTTGATACAAAAACTGAAGAATTTCTAAGCAAAGCATCTCTTCTAAGTTATTACATAGCGACGTACAATGCTGTAAACGACCAATTAGGATTTGAAAATGAACCTGTCACAGTAGATGAAATATTTGATTTCATAAATGATCTGAAACATGAGGGAGAAGCAACTAATATACCAAACATAACAAAAATGGATATCTCACTAACTTTCAGATTACTTCTAAAGGCAGGAGTAGGTAAGCAAATGACTCCTGATCTTACTGTTCTGTCAAACTGAAATCCTTTAGACCTGTCTACCAGTATATAGAGAAACCAGTATTCTATAATGTCAGTATTTTTTTTGCAGAATTAATCCTTTCTAGCAAGTCCTTAAGAAATACATCTGCAAAATGTTCGAATGTTTTTACGCCATATTTTACTTCATATTCTTTCTTTCTTTTGCCATATTCGGACATTAGCCAAGTAAAGTCGGATTCTTTTAGCTTGATAATGTTATTCTGAGAGGCTGCTTTGGATTCAAACATGTTGAGCATGAAGATGCTCGCAAATTTTGTAAAGTTGTTTGCTCTGTATTTTTTTTCATATTTTTCCTTCATTACCTCATAGTTCTCCTCAAACCATTCTTTAACATCTAATCTCACTGTTAAAGAAGTATATCTTCCTGAGAAGTCGATCTTTATGTTATACATCCCCGCTGTATAGTGTTCCCGTTTTATCTCATTCATCATAATTATCAAGGCGCTAGGAAGAAACATCCCAGGATAATATTCGTCTGTATCCTTTTGTAGTCTAGATATGATAGCAGGTTTTAGTCCTATGGTTCCATATCCTTGACTGGGCATGAAGATTGATCAGTAGGTTATTTTAAAAATCTTTAATTGGTATTTAAATAAAATCAATATTTAGTTCTACACTACTTAAGATATCCTTAGATAAACGAAAAAATTGACTAAAAATAATTAAAAATATTTTTTGACAATGGTTCTATAAAGGAACCATTGTATCAATTAGTCGTGCATTGGTTATGTGACCGTCTTTCTGTTGAATAACCAAATCTACAGTGTGTTTCAATTTGTTTAACAGAAAAGTCACTTGTACATCCCAAGAGTCTTGAGGACCCTTTTCTGGCAATGCAAAGAGTTCTCTTATCTTGAAATCTTGGATTTCAGTGCCGTAGAGCGACTCTACTGCTTTCCTAGAAGCATTTTCAACTTCAGCACGTGTGTTGACTGGAGTCATAGTACAATTTATAGTTAGTAAATATAAAAATATATTGATTTTTGATTGTCGAACTAAAACAAGTGATACAATCTAGCCATAGAGAGTTTTTGCGACGGCGCTGTTGTAGCTAGTTTTCCATCTACTGTAACTTTGTAAGTTTCAGGATCAATCTCTATTTTCGGCACCAAGTTATTGTAAAGCATATTTTTCTTACCAATCTTTCTGCAATTCTTGACTGGAAATAATTTTTTTTTCAAGCCCAATTTTTTTGATAACCCATTTCGTATTGCTAGTTTTGAAGTAAAAGTTACAGAAGTAGTATGTATTGCCTTTCCAAGTGCACCAAACATTGGACGGTAATACACTGGTTCTGGTGTTGGAATTGATGCATTGGGATCTCCCATCAAGGAATAAGCCACAAATCCTCCTTTTATTACAAGTTTAGGTTTTACACCAAAGAATTCTGGAGACCACATTACAATGTCAGCTAATTTGCCTGGCTCTAGAGAACCAACGTAGTCAGAGATTCCATGTGTTATTGCTGGGTTGATGGTAAGTTTTGAAAGATATCTCTTTACGCGAAGATTATCATTTTCTCCTGCTTCTTCCGCTAAACTACCAGACATTTTTTTCATTTTATCAGCTGTTTGCCATGTCCTAATGCTTACTTCTCCAACCCTGCCCATCGCTTGACTGTCAGAAGAATACATGCTTAGAGCACCAATATCATGTAGTACATCTTCGGCAGCTATTGTTTCGCCTCTGATCCTTGACTCTGCAAATGCTACGTCCTCTCTTACAGAGGGATTTAAATGATGACAAACCATCATCATGTCTAGATGTTCGTCTAGAGTGTTAACCGTAAACGGTCTTGTTGGAGTTGTAGAAGAGGGAAGAATATTCTTCTGACCAGCTATTTTCATAATATCTGGTGCATGTCCGCCACCAGCTCCCTCAGTATGATAAGTATGAATTGTTCTTCCACCTATTGCTTCGATCGTATCGCTAACGAAACCGCATTCGTTTAATGTGTCTGTATGGATGGCTACCTGAGTGTCAGTTTTATCTGCAACACGTAATGCAGCATCAATAGTAGCAGGGGTAGAACCCCAATCTTCATGTAATTTCAAACCACAAGCTCCAGCAGCAATTTGTTCCAACAGTGCAGGCTCCATGGAATCATTTCCTTTTCCTAGTAGACCAAAATTTAGAGGCAGTTCATCAAGAGCTTCAAGCATTCTGTGAATATTCCAAGGACCGGGAGTACATGTTGTTGCTTTAGTGCCATCGGCAGGTCCTGTACCGCCTCCAATCATTGTCGTAGTTCCACTGCAGATTGCATCTATTGCTTGTTGTGGAGCAATGAAATGAATGTGAGTATCAATTATTCCAGGAGTACATATTGTATGTTCTCCAGCCATGACCTCTGTATTTGCAGATATTACCATGTCTACTCTGTCCATAATGTTTGGATTACCTGCTTTTCCTATTCTAGCTATTAACCCATTTTTGATACCAATGTCTGCCTTGATAATCCCAAGAACAGGATCCATGATAATTGCGTTTGTTATTACTAGATCAAGCGCATTTCTACTAGTAACACCGCTTGCTTGACCCATTCCGTCTCTAGCACTTTTACCACCACCAAAAACTATCTCGTCTCCATAATTCTGAAAATCTTTTTCGATTTCAATTATAAGATCAGTATCAGCGAGTCTAATTTTGTCACCCTTAGTAGGACCATAAAGATCGACATATTGTTTTCTAGGAATTATCAGTGTCATTTTTGATCACTATCTTTGAATCCTTTTTTTCGTATTTTTTTCAGTGCAGTCTGCTTTCTAGTAATGAGTTTACCATTAACAAGACCGTTGAATCCGTGTACTATTTTTAGACCACCATATTCTGTTAGTTCTACTTCCTTTGTGTCACCAGGTTCAAACCTTACTGATGTGCCTGCTGGAATATTCAAATGATAACCATAAGCCTTCTCTCTAGAGAACACTAGAGCCTTGTTAGTTTCAAAGAAATGTGTATGAGAACCTACCTGAATTGGTCTGTCTCCAGAATTGCTAACCTTGACAGTTATTGTCTTCCTACCTTTATTGGCAATAATAGGTACGTCATTTAGAAAATATTCTCCAGGGATCATATGTTATACTATAGGATCGTGAACAGTAACAAGTTTAGTTCCGTCTTCAAAGGTTGCTTCAGTTTGTACTGTTTTAATTAACTCAGGTACTCCAGGTAACACATCATCTCTTGTTAACACCTTTCTTCCTGAGCTCATTAGATCTGATACAGATTTTCCGTCTCTAGCTCCCTCAACTATATGATCTGCGATGAGTGCCACAGCTTCTACGTAATTGAGCTTCAATCCTCTTGCTTTTCTTCTTCGCGCAACTTCAGCTGTCATAAAAATATAGAGTTTGTCGATTTCTCTAGGAGTAAGCATCATATCTCTATTTACTGTGGCTTCTTGTATTTAATATTTATAATAAATTACTAAAACTCAGATCAAAAAATATAATTTCATGGTATAATCTAGATAACCATGATTACTATCACATCTATAATAGGAAATATTTTTGATGACAAGAAATTAATGACTAAATTCAAACAAATGGAATCCAGAAAAAACTGTGAAAGATTAAAATTCTCCCGTCTTGAGTTGGAAAGAGGTAGAATAAGGAAGAAAACTGATCTTGGTACTGACATAGGTCTTGTTCTTGATTCTGGTACAAGACTACATCATGGTGATGTCATAGTATCAAATCTCAAGAAATTCATTGTAATTGAACAGTTGCCTGAGAAAGTAATCTCGATAAAAATAATGAAACTAAAGGATAATCCATCTAGGTCAACTACTCTAGGCCATATTATAGGAAACAGGCAC
>VBPW01000085.1 GCA_005877305.1 Nitrososphaerota archaeon
ATCCAAGTCGTTATGTTGAGATGTTTACTTCAGAATCTTGGACTGAACATTTACGCCAACATGAACGCATAACAAAAGCAGATCTTGCCATAGAACAACATGCTATTTCATTTCATATAGGAAAAGATCCTCCACGCATTTCCCACCTAATTGGTGAGAATACTTCCAAACAAAATCATAAATCAAATTTGAAAAATCATAGGTAATTCTTTTCTTACTTAGTATGGTCTGTCTATCCTACTAAGTACGTAATTACTACTTGAGTTAAATAGTCGATAGTGTATTATAGATACATGATAAAAACAATCAAAGCAAATGAACATTACAAGAACGAAATGGATTGGCTATCTACCTACCATCATTTCTCGTTTGCAGACTATTACAACCCAGAGAAAATGAACTTTGGACCTCTACGTGTATTCAATGATGATACCATACAACCCGGAACAGGGTTTGATTTTCACCAACACAGGGATATGGAAATCATAACCTATCTCATAGAAGGCGAGCTAGAGCACAAAGACAATCAAGGCAACCACGGAGTAATCTATCCTGGCGAGGTTCAAAGAATGACAGCTGGTTCTGGCATACTGCATTCAGAATATAATCATTCTTCAGAAAAACCACTAAGACTATTGCAAATGTGGGTGTTTGCAAATAAAAAAGGACTACAACCATCATGGGAACAGAAAAAGTTCTCAAAAGAAGAAAGAATAAACAAACTGGTACCAGTAGTTACATCTGAAAAGGCAACAGTTGATAATGCATTACGCATTCACCAAGATGCCTCTTTCTATCTATCTTCGTTAACTGTAGGTGGTGAGGTGGAACACAAGTTAAACAGTGAACGAAAAGCATACCTCTTTGTGATAGATGGGGAGATAAAACTGAACGGCAACATAATGCAAACAAGAGACGCAGCAATGATAGAGAAAGAAAGCCTTATGGCAATAAAGGCAGAAAAAGCCTCTGAAATAATTCTCATTGATCTGCCAGAAAGATACGCCATCAATAACTAACCCCCTTTTTTTTGTATGGAATTATTTTTTCTTGGATTGGGGCTTGGTCGTATTTGGCTTCCATTTACCGACCCATTTTCCCAAAAGGTCCAAGATATATTCGAGTTCCTTTGCTTGTCGGGTTAGACTGTATTCTACCCTGAGCGGTATTTCTGCATATACTTTTTTTGATATCAGACTTGCTTTTTCCAATTCTTTCAATCGATCTGACAAAACAGTATTGCTTATTCCTGGCAATACTCTCTTCAAATCATTGAATCGGATTGGCTCTTTTGTACTCATATTTTTTAAAACCACCAACGCCCATGTTTTTCCTAATACATGCCATATATCAGCAACTTCGCATTGAATAGATTCGAGAGTTTTTTTAGGTAAATCCATTTCTTGTTCCAAAGTCATACCACTACTAAGTAGCAAATGCTTACTTATAAGAGTGATTTTTAACCAAATCCAGAATTCAGTACGTTAATTCTTACTAGATAGTTTTGGAAATACTTTCAATATTAAATACTGCAAGAACGTATACGAACAATGGCAAACTTAGACAATCGAATTCACAGCTTGCTAGATCCAAAAAACTGTGTTCTTGCCCTGGTTGATTTTCAACCGCAGATGACATTTGCTGTAAAATCAATCGATGGTCAAACACTAATCAATAACGCTGCAGGTCTTGCAAAGACTGCAAAAATCTTTAACGTGCCAACAATCCTTACCTCAGTTGCGGAAAAAAGTTTCTCGGGCCCTTATTTCCCGCAGATAAAAAAAGTCCTCCCTGGTCAAGAAATAATTGACCGTACAACCATGAACTGTTGGGAAGATAAGAGAGTCGTTGATGCAATAAAAAAAACCGGACGTAAGAAAATTGTATTCGCAGGACTTTGGACAGAGGTCTGTATTGCAACTGCAACAATTATGGCATTAGAAGAAGGATATGAGGTGTATGTGGTGGCAGATGCTTGTGGCGGGACAACCCAAACAGCTCATGACATGGCAATGCTTCGTATGATACAAGCAGGTGCAGTACCAATTACATGGCTGCAATTTCTATTGGAATTGCAACGTGACTGGGCACGTACAGAAACGTATGATGCTGTCACTTCTCTTGTACGAGAGGATGCTGGCACATATGGCATGGGTATAGAATATGCAAAAGCAATGCTTGGTGAACATGCTCGCGAGGGCAGTTAGTTAAACTGGAGTGTACTTTGTGAAGTCAAAATATATCCAGACCCCATTTTTTATTTCTTGTAACGAGATGAACAAGAGGTTAGAACATGAATAATGCAAATCAACAAAACAATAAATCAGCTGATCTAATTATTATTAATGGTCATGTTGTCACTCAAGACAAATCTCGTTCTTTTGTTTCTGCAATAGCAATTAAAAATGGATTTTTCATTGCAACAGGAACAGATAAAGAAATTTTAGATTATAAAAATGATAAAACCAAAGTAATTGATGTAGGCGGTCGTACAGTTATTCCAGGTCTTAACGATTCACATCTTCACATCATACGTGCAGGTCTTAACTACAACATGGAATTGCGATGGGATGGCATACCGTCACTAGATGAAGCCCTTAGACGAATTAGAGAACAGGTTCCACGAACCCCTGATCCGCAGTGGGTGCGGGTAGTAGGAGGTTGGTCGGAATTTCAATTTGATGAACAACGTGTACCAACTGTTGATGAACTAAATAAGATAAGTACAAAAACCCCGATCTTTATTTTGCATCTTTATCATTGTACATTACTTAACAAAGCAGCACTTCAAGATGCAGGATATTCAAAGGATGGTCCTAGTTTTCCTGCAAGTGAAATTCAGCGTGACAATTCAGGTAATCCTACTGGATTACTTGCCGCAAAACCAAATGCCTTGATTTTATATTCAACACTGGACAAGGGACCCAAGCTTGCATACCAAGACCAAGTTAACTCAACTCGTCAGTTCATGTATGAACTAAATCGATTTGGTGTAACAAGTGCAATTGATGCAGGAGGTGGCTTTCAAAATTATCCAGAAAATTATACAGTGATTAATGATCTTGCAAAACAAGGCCTGTTAACTGTAAGAATTTCTTACAATCTTTTTACACAAAGACCAAAAAAAGAATTAGAAGATTTTGCAAACTGGATGAAAATAGTAAAACCTGGCGAGCTGGCGAGATGTTAGTATTTTCGGCAGCTGATTTTGAAAATTTCCCTGAACCGCGACCAGATCTTGTAGAAACAATGGAATCTGAACTCAAAGCTGTAGTGACATTACTAGTAAAAAACAGATGGCCATTTCGTCTTCATGCAACCTATGGAGAATCTATAACACGATTTCTTAATATTTTTGAAAAAGTCAATAGTGAAATTTCTTTCAATGGATTGCGTTGGTTTTTCGATCATGCTGAAACGATCTACGATTCAGATATTGACAGAGTTCGCAAGCTTGGTGGTGGCATTGCGATACAGGACAGAATGGCATTCCAAGGAGAATCTTTCATAGCTAGATATGGTGAGAAAGCAGCAGAAAATTCTCCGCCTATTGCAAAAATGATTGAAAAAGGTGTACCAGTTGGAGCTGGAACTGATGCTACTAGAGTTTCAACTTATAATCCATGGATTGCTCTATACTGGCTAGTCACAGGCAAGACTGTTGGTGGAACTAGATTGTATCCAGAAAGCAATCGTCTTAGCAGAATGGAATCACTTAGGCTCTACACAGTAGGCAGTGCATGGTTTTCAAATGAAGAAAACAAAAAAGGATCAATCGAACCAGGAAAGCTTGCAGATCTTGTAGTATTATCATCAGATTACTTTACCATTCCAGAGGAAGAGATCAAACACATCGAGTCAGTCCTCACCATAGTTGGTGGGAGGATTGTATACGGAGCAGGTCCATTCAAAGATCTGGCTCCCA
>VBPW01000099.1 GCA_005877305.1 Nitrososphaerota archaeon
CGCTTGGATTGTTAATTGGTCTTGTCACCATGATTCGTCATAGATTATTGTCAGGCAAAGATGTGGATATGACACCGTCACTTCATTGGCCAGTTCCACAAGTAGCAGCTGATATACACCCAGAGGATGGTCCAGTCTTGATAGAAATTGAATACATCATAGATAATACAAAATCAGATGAATTTGAATACGCAGTACAGGACCTGAGAAATCTTCGCTTGCGTGATGGAGCAATAAATTGGAGTCTATTCCGAGATGTTGAAAATCCTAGTCGGTATGTTGAAACATTTGTAGTTGAATCGTGGGCAGAACACCTGCGTCAACATGAACGAATCACAAAGACTGATAAAGAAATTCAAGATAGAGTTAACACTTTTCATGTCGGCAAGACTGATCCCGTAGTAGATCATTTTATTGGAACTACAATACCAAAAAAAGACAACATAAGAAAAGTGAAATGATTTGAATAAGTTTGGCATGTTCAATTTTTTATTAATTGTATTTGTTTTAACGATGATTATGCCATCGTATGGAGAAGAAATTCCAAAAACAAATTCATCGATGCATGTAACAATATCCATTCAGCCCCCTAACGTAGGAACACCATTTGACCCTAGCGAGATCCACATAATTCCAAACTCTACAGTCACATGGATTAACAATGATAATGTAACTCACACAGTTACAAGTGGAAATCCACAACAAGGTGCAGATGGGAAATTTGACAGTGGATTACTTAAACCTGGAAAAGAGTTTTCTTATACCTTCGCAGAAATAGGTACCTTCAACTATTATTGTCAAGTGCATCATGCAATGAAAGTAGTAATTGTTAATGTAAATGCCGTACCAGAATTCCTAGTTGTACCATTTATCCTAGTGATTTCTGTAATCATAACACTAATGATTGCAAGTACAAAACTTCAAAATAAAATCTAGCAAAACTATTGAAAGCTCTATTTGAAGAGAGTACTAAACTAAGTAGACAAAACATCTCAGAGAATTCCGAGTTTTACGAACAAAATGGGCCCAAAATAACGACCATGATGATGGTGGTATATTCCCAACGGATCCACTTTCAACGTGAGTCCTAATGTTCAATCCTTTTACTATTCTGCCAGATTTTCCGTAGGTCACTGTAGAAATCGTGGAATTTTTTTGACTAGATCTATAGATACTGAGTTCAACAAATAGCGCCCTCATCAGATCTGCCATCTTTGGTACAGATCACTGTTGTAGTACAGCGAATTTTTTGGATTTTCCGAATTTTCCAAGTTAATATTTCTCTTAAAGCTTCTACCGAGGGCACTTCGATCTTTACTAAAATATCGAAATTTCCAAGAACACCTTGCACCTCCTTGACGCATTCAATGGATCTTAGCTGTTCTATTATGGCTTCTTCATAACCAACTTCACAATTTATCATAATGTAGGCCGTTTCCTTACCAACCATACAACATATAGGTAATTGTAAGCAAAAAGACTTGTGATAAAATTTCCAATCAATAATGAATTAGTTTGTATTTATCATTTTGATACTATAGAGAGAAGCTCTGGCAGCACCTTGGCAGACTGTGACCTAATGGAAAGATCCATGCTTTTTGACATTGGGGTCTCTTCTGGGTTTACCTCAACTATGGTAGCTCCATTTTGTTTTGCATATACAGGTAACATGTTTGCAGGCGATACTGCAAGTGAGGTACCAACTACAAACATTACATTGCACGAGTTTGCCTGCATCATGGCCTCGCTCCAAACATCTTGAGGCAGTGCTTCTCCAAACCAGACCACATCAGGCCTTAACATCTTACCGCATTTGCAACGGGGAGGAAGCTCTGAAAAAGTGCCTGCAATTTTTTCTTTAAAATCACATCCAGTGCACTTTACTGTAATTATACTGCCATGTAATTCATAGACCTCACTGCTCCCTGCTCTTTGGTGCAATCCATCTATATTTTGGGTCAGAACGCGAACCTGCTTGTATTTTTCCAAATCTGCTATGGTGGTATGTCCTGCATTTGGCTTTGCAGCAAGAATGTTTTTTCTTCGCTCTTCATACCACTCCCAGACAAGCTTTGGATCTTCATAAAATGCATCTATTGTTGCAAGCTTCATGGCATCATATTTTCTCCACAAGCCGTCTTTTCCCCTAAAGGTGGGAATGCCGCTTTCCTGGGATATGCCAGCACCAGTAACAAAAACAATTTTTTCTGCTTGAATTAATTTATCAGCAATTGATTCAAACATTTCACTTGATCTCTATTTCTAAGAGATCCTTTGCTGCTGTCACCGAACCATGTACGGTTTGAGCCTCTTTTAGTAGAATCTCGGAATCATCATATCTTGCAGAAAAGTGAGTCAAGATCAAGTTTGTGACACCTGCCTTTTTTGCAAGCTCGGCAGCTTCTTTTGCTGTAGAGTGGTAATGTTCTTTTGCCTTGTCTTTTAGCTCTTCTGAATATGTAGAATCAAATGTAACATAATCACAATTTTTGAAAAACTCTTCTAGTTTTTTTGTTGGCCTTGTGTCCCCTGATATTCCAATTTTTCTACCCGGTCGTTTTTCACCCATAACATCAGATGGTTTGATTGTTTTGTCTCCAACCTTGACCTCTTGTCCTCTCTGAAGCTCATGCCAAAGCTTTCCTTCAGGAACCCCTAGAGCCTTTGCCTTCTCAGGATAGAACCTGCCTGGCCTGTCCTTTTCTGCAAACACATACGAAAATGCAGGAATGGAATGCTCTGCCTCACAGCAATGAATGGCATATGATTCATCATCAAGGACCACTCCTTCTTTTATCATCATAATTCTAACAGGAAATGTCAGGCCAAAGTTTAACACCCTAAGATTTGCTGCCAGAAAATCATCAATCCCTTTTGGACCATAGATATCAACTGACTCGGTCCTATTTTGTAATGACATTGTTTGCAATAACCCCAAGATGCCAACAACATGGTCACCGTGTAAATGTGTGATAAAGATCTTCATCTTTTTGTTCCAGCCAATCTTTGATTTTAGAAAAGAGACCTGTGCTCCTTCGCCTGCATCAAACATCAATATTTCCTTATCCAAGACTAGGCAGATGCATGTCATGCCTCGGTTTTCTGTTGGCTGTGCACCCGATGTTCCGAGAAATACCAGTTTCATCTAATTTTGTTACGTCCTAGGATACTTAAATCACAATAGACTGCAACTTCGATACATCGACTTTCAGGAACACTGGTTCCTGACTAGATTCCTGTACCATTGTTTCAGGACTGGCACCATCAACTATTTATGGTAAGAAAGTAAGAATATAGTATGAAGAACACGGCAACGTACGAGGAAGAGGATATTACAGTAGTCCTGACATAGTAAAGGACCTGAAGTCGATATACCAGAAGGTCGATGCAAGGGCTGCAAAATACGGCAAGCTGTCTAGCGAAGAGATAAACGATATAGTCCAAAAATACAGAAAATAATCTGACTAGTTTTATGAGAATTGTTCTTGACACCAACGTGCTGGTATCTGCACTAATACTAGACGGAAAGCCGCGAGCGCTCTTGAATATCATCATAACTAAAAATCACAAGATGATCTTCTCAAGAAAAATCGTAGAGGAATTTGTAGAAGTAACTTCGGAGCCAAGGATACAAAAATACGTCACCAAGCAGGAAGTTGTAAGATTCTTACACGATCTGGCACCGCTGTCAAAAATTGTTCCAGTAAGATCAAAACTTAAGGTAGTAAGAGATCCACACGATAATCCCATTCTGGCAACTGCATACGATGGTCACGCTCGCTATCTGGTTACTGGAGATGAGGACCTTCTTACACTTGGAAAGTTTAGGAAAGTGAAAATAGTGAAGGTCAGTGACATGCTGAAAATACTGGAACAGTAGAATTACGTTGACATAACAGAATTTCTTACCGAAATGACTCTCGTTAAACTTTTATGTCTATAGATATCGTATTTTTTTGCTGGGTTTAATTCTATCTGGTCTATTGTACCCTTTTTGTACATGATGGCAATCTTTTTTTTCTTTGGCAATATTGAGATAAAATCCTGTACTAGTTTTTTTGGAGATTGCGATGTTTTTGATGCATTACCATATGGTAAATCAGTAACAATCCCGTCTATTCTGTCTTTTATTTCTTGTATGTACTGGTATCCTGCATTGATGATTTTTGAATTAAACCCATTTGAGGATAGATTCTTTTTTGCTATATTGCACATCTTTTCATCAAAATCAATTCCTATGGAACGTATTCCCATTGATTCAGCCTCTAGTAAAATGGTTCCAGAACCACAGAATGGATCGCACAAGATTTCGTTTTCATTTAAACCTGATAGATTTACCATTGCTCTGCTAAGCTTCCAGTGAAGCTCTGATGATGACTTTATTACTTTTTTTGGCCTTTTGGGCTCTGTAGTCTTGGTAGTATAGCCAAGATAGTTTTGCGAGTCTGTAAAAATAAGATAAACTGTAAGCGATGGATTTGGCAAAGATACTCTAGCTCCTGAAGTTTGTTTTATTGCAGCACCTGTTGTTTTTTCTATCTCGGAAAGATCCAGTTTTTTTGAGGTCAGATTGATTGCCCTGCATGCAAAGGTCTCTGGCTTGTGTAATAGTGAGAGATCCGCTTCTGAGAACAGATCAGAAAATGTACCGACTATCTTTCCTGCGGTTCTCACAAAAGTTGCCCTCTGAGATACTTTGCTCCATGGGACAACAAAGAAGCTCTGTGGCATTTAGACAATTGCCTTTGTTATTATAGGGGAGACATCAACTAGACCAGTCTTGCCAGGAATCGTATTAGTACTGATAATCTTTGAGACACCAGCTTTTCTGATTCTTTTTTCTGCATCTCCGATTAGTAATGCATGGGTACAGGCTGCATAGATATTTCTGCATTTTTGTTTTTTTAGAAACTCTGCAGCCTTTACTATGCTTCCACCAGTGCTTATCATGTCATCAAGTAAGATCAAATCTCTTCCTTTGACGTGTTTTTGATTTTTAGATCTAATCTCTATAACTCCAGTTTTTTTATCCCTGTATTTTTTTAGTGCAATGAATTTTGTACCATAAAGTTTTGCAAAGTCTCTTGCTCTTGTAATACCACCAAGATCTGGTGAAACCACTATAGGATTTTTTAGATGTAGTTTTTTGAAATATTTTACAAGCTCTGGTATGGCAGAAACGTTTTTTGCAGTAATTTTAAAATGATTTAATGCCATCTTGCTGTGAATATCAACTACAATAACTTTGGTTGCGCCTGCAGCCTTGAACATGTTTGCAACAAGAGACATGGTAATCACTTCACCTTGAAGAAATTCCTTGTCTTGTCTTGCATATCCAAGATATGGAACCGATTGAACCACTACTATCTTTCCATTTGGCTTTCCGTTTATAGTAATCTTGCTTTCCCCATCTGGAAAAATTCTTAGTTCAGATTTGATGTATTTTGCTCCAAGTTTTGTTGCTATTTTTCTTGCAAGGTCTTCAGAAGCTTTTGCGCCTATTACTGTATAACTAGCCAACAAACTCATCGAGTTGCGAGTTATTCTTAAGTTTTGAGGGGTGAGTCTTCCAGGTCTGAACCCAAAAATTTAGTATTCAAGTAATAAGTATTTTGAAATATCACTCTGTTCAATCTTAGGGATTTCCCGAGAATTTTTTCTTGGTGTTCATTTAGGGTTTTGTAGGTTCTGTTGAGACTCACTTTCCCAAAATATCACTATAATCTGTAACCTTTTTAGGTTGATAAATCTCATTTACTATATCTTCATCAAAAGCTGATGTCAAGCTAGTAGTAAACTTGACATTATATTCTTGTTCAAAATCAATTCTTGTATCTTTCTTTTCTCTATCTATGAGATCTTTTGAAAGCAATCCACCAAGTGCCTTGGTATAAGGTATTTCTAACTTGGAAAAATCATTGCCTTGCCACAAATCATAAAAGATTCCGCGTTTGCCATTAGGCGTGCTTACAATGATAAAATCTCCGTTGGTATTGGCAAGATTTGGCTTTAGCGCATCATACACTTTGCTATCGTCTAGTTGTTTGACATGTGCTGCCTCATCAAAGAACACACAGATAACTCTCTCAGGACCACGTAATGCCTCTGCATTTGCAGGATATATGCTAACTTTGGTATCATTAAAAAACACAAGTTCTGATTTTGTTTTCCTTTTTATTATATCACGATACTGAAATTTGACACCGTCAAGGTCTGTAAATCCCTTGTGAAATAATTTGGCAAATCTTGACAAAGTATCTTCAGCTTGTTTTTGTCTGTTTCCTGCAACAATCATAACGTTAAACCCAGCATATCTACTAAAACAGTTTTTTGCAATAGATCGTAATACGGTTTCTGTCACTCCTATCTTTCTTGACTTGTTGATGATTATTCTATGGTGTTTGTTTATAGCATCATCAATTTCTACTTGATAAGAAAAGACTCGGCCAGGACTTTCTGGCAATGAAGGCAGGCCGATAACTCTGTTAAAATCCGAGAATTTCTTTGGAATATTTGGAAAAACCTGTTTGTGTTCAAATTCTATTTTCTTTAGGTACTTGTCTACTTTACTTTCTATTTTTGAAGAAAGCGATCTTGTTATGCTACTTAGAGACATATTGTTTTATCTTCTCCTCAATTTTTCGTTCTATTACTTCATCAGGCGGTAGCTGAATTGTAAAGAGGCCTTTCTTTTCAATCAAACTGCAGACGTATTTTACGATCTCAAGTCTCAAACTAAGCAAATGTTTTGGAATTATCTTGTTCTCTTGTTTATATTTTTTAATTTGATTCTCGATTTCGTCAAGTTGCTCATGCACTGATAAGATTTGTTCATCAAATGCTACTATAATTTGGCTTCTTTCATTTTTCTGTCTTTCCAAAAAATCACTTGATTCTGATTCACTTATTTGTTCTGACCATTCAGCAAAATATTTGCAAACAGTTTTGATATTAATTCCGGTTTTAGAAGCTGTAACTGTGGCACTTATACCACGTTCATAATATTTTCTTAGTTCTTTTTGCACTTGCAATTGCTTGGCTCTTGTAGGTCTTCCATTTTGGTGAGCTTTATTGTTTTGAGCTATCTTACACCACTTCTACACTTTGGCAAGCATTTGCTTGCAATTTGTGCCAAGTCTTACGTTCCTAAATTTTACAGCAAATAAAGGGTGCAGGCGGATTAGTTAGCTACTCCTAGAGCTTAAATAGCTAGAAAAATTTTTCTTGTTAAATTTTTCCATTATTTTCCATTTAATTTAAAATTCGGTTTTTAGTAGAATTATTGATAGCAATTCAGAGACGTTTAAAGAAGACAATCACACCATAAAATCATGCCAAATAGGATAGTGTCATTTCTTCCTAGTGCAACAGAGATACTATACGAGCTTGGTGTAGGGGATAAGATAGTTGGAGTAACACACGAATGCAATTATCCAAAACAAGCAAAATCAAAACCACAGGTAATTCATTCCTCTTTTGATCATACCACCATGACTAGTTTAGAAATTGACAAAGAGGTTTCAAATCTAATGCATTCAGGAAAAGACATTTACATCTTGGACGATGAAGTACTAAAAAAAGCCAAACCTGATCTAATTGTAGCACAAGGGCTTTGTGAAGTTTGCTCGCCTTATACAAAAGAAATCAGCAGAGCAGTTTCCATTTTAGATAACAAACCCGAAGTCTTAATTTTAGAACCAAAAAACCTT
>VBPW01000100.1:0-3484 GCA_005877305.1 Nitrososphaerota archaeon
CATTCCTAAGATTCAGTAAACGTACTAAATTAATCTTTAATCATTTGAAAACATGAAACAACATTTTAATATTTCAAATTGCGCGCCTACAAGTTTAAGATTATAATTCATTACATTTTAACAGGCAAATGAAATTTGCATTATACTGGAAGAGATACTTGGCCTTTAAATTCTTGAAGATTATCTGCTTGCAACATTTTCACGATTGCATCTTTACGATCCCTATTGAGCCCTCTCACGATTGCTTTTGAAATGCCATTTTTGTCGCACAACACCACCATGTAACCACTTACATCTGTTAAGACATATCCTCCTCCATCATTTAAAATAGCATACAAGTTTTCTTCACCAACTGGTTCCCAGACATTAGTTTTGTTGTCTTTTAATGCAAGAGCTGGCATGGCGGTACCATTTGCATATTTGTTTAGGTGTTCTCTTGCTTCTTTTACTCGCTTTTCCCCAATCTTGAGTGCCATAAAATATTGCATGCAAAAAGTATAATGATTTTGTTATTTATAGGATATCTCATCTAGAATGCCTAGGATTTCTTTACTCCTTACGTCCTTTTTTGCAGATTCAAAAAACAACGCAAGTTTTTCTTTAGGATATCCTTCGGCATTGTACTTGAGTGCCTGTATTGCCATTTCTAAACGATCAATATCATGCATTACAACTGATTCTTTAGAAGTTTCTTCTTGAAATTCATTCCAAATTTTTGCGTATTCGTTTGCAATTTCCGATGGTAATCTTGAGAGAATTTCATTCATCGTTTGGTTTTCGATTTCTTTTTTATCATTTTTAGAAATTTCTTCTGGTGTAAAATCACCAGTAATGGATTCAGAAAGATCATGTAATAACGCCATCTTCAACATTTTTTGCGTATCTAGTTTTTTTAAATCAGAAAAAACCATTGCCATCACAGCTGCACTGAACGAGTGATCAGCTACTGATTCTGGATGTGTTATGCCAATTTTTTCTTTCCAACCTTTACGAGGCACTTTTTTTAATTCTGATACAATATAAAAAAAATCAAATAACATTAAAATTCCTTTTTTGCGAACGTGATTGATTCTTCGATTTTATTATCTGTTTATTAATAAGACTAGTCTTACAAATTAAACCTGATTTGTCATGAAATTGTGATGAATTTTGCATGTTCTAACCGGTTGTATTTACACTATTAAATAAATCGCCTTAATATTGTTCACAAATATTTTCTTGACCATGTTTTGAGGAATCTTTGTTCTAATCCATCTGCTCTGTCTCCCAAAAATTCACGAAGAACCTCGTCTACCTTCTCGAACTCAAAAAGACAATGTTCCAGCGATAATTCATACCGTTCAAACAATCTTTTTTCTATTTTTCGTAGTGCCTTATGACCCCAATTTTCTCTAATTAGTTTATCTATCAAGCTAGTCAACACATAACTCTCTCTTAGAAAAAGTAAGTCATTATTGAACTTAAGTTTGGTCTTCCAAATTAGGAAATCAAGAAAAGGTTTTGTATGTTTAAATAATTCGAACAAGATAAAAATGTCGAAACTAACAACCAATTGTGGTAAAAATCTATACAAAAACTGGTGACGATGGTTCTACTGGTCTTATCGGAGGCAAACGTATACGAAAATCCAATCCTAGAATAATTGCGTATGGGGCAGTTGACGAGTTAAATTCATCGCTTGGAATTATTCTCTCATCAAAGTTAGATGTCGATATTGCTGATTTGCTGATAAGGATTCAAAATGACCTTTTTGTAGTTGGCGCAGACCTTGCTAACCCTGATTTAAAAAACACGTCAAATAGAATTACGGCTGATATGGTTCAGTTTCTTGAAGAGAGTATCGACAAGTTAGAAAAGGAATTGTCTTCAATTACTTATTTCATATTGCCTGGAGGCGATTCTATTGCCTCACAATTACACATGGCCCGTGCGATATCACGCAGAGCAGAAACTAACATTGTGCATTTGACAGAATTTGAAGAAATAAACAAAGCATGTCAGATTTACATGAACAGATTAGCTGACCTTCTTTTTGTCTTAGCTCGTGTTGTCAATAAAAGAAAAATGATCAAAGACATTGCTTGGAAAAAATAAAGACACACTTTAATTCCCCTAAAATTGGATATTTCGATGTGCCGCCGTAGCTCAGCCCGGGAGAGCACTCGGCTGAAGACCGAGCTGTCGCGCGTTCAAGTCCCGCCGGCGGCACTTATCTTGTCTAGTTTTAGCAATTCCATAATGTGATCGTGTGATAAATCTTGAGACAAGTTTAATAATATGGTCTACAATTTTGGTTAATCGTCATTGGCAAAAGGTAAGAAAAAAGGGATAAAGAAAAAGGGTTCAAGTGATAAAAAACCCAAGAAAAAGGCAGTAGCAAAAGCTAAACCAAAACTAAAACAAGATTTGGTTCAAAGTGATGATGCAGGAATTATTGTTGTAGAAGATGACGCAAATTTGGACAAAGAAGCAGAGCTTGAAGCAAGAAAAGCGTATCTTGAAGAGGCACGTTCTCAAGAAGCTTCTGAAGATTAACTTCGATGGTCTGTTAGAATTTTAATGTAATTAATCAAAACTATATTATATTATTACAATGATTTTTTATTATCAGTTTTGAAAAAGATCACACTTATCCATACGTGAATGATATTACTATTGATGAGAGCTCTCTGTTTAATCACAGTCAAGCCAGGGAAAGTAGACAATGTTGTACAGACTCTTAAAAAAGTTAGAAAGACTGTGAGAGAAATAATGGTTGTAACTGGCAGGGCAGATATTGCGGTAGTTCTTCAAGGAACAATTGACGAGATAAACAATATCGTTATTGATTTTAAAAAGATTCGTGAAATTGTTACCACAGAAACTCTCATAGAAGTGGAGGTAAATTTAGGATGGTAAAAGCAGTAGTACTTGTAAAATCGCCCAAAAAACTCATTGCAGCAAGATTGCGCATGGTAAAATCAGTGTACGATTCGTTTGCAGTAAGCGGTCAATGTGACGCAGTAGCTTTAATCGAAGTCAAATCCTTGTCCCAGATAAAAGATGTAACCTCAGAGATTCAAAATATCAAAGGAGTAGAAAGAACGGAAACAATGGTTCAAGTAGTTTAACATAAGGGTTTTAACGAAGTAGATTCAAACTTCGCTATGAACATAAAGCACCTTGGAAGTATTATAATTGCAGTATCGAATATAGAAAAATCTTTAAAATTTTATAACGAGGTAATCGGTCTACCAATCAAAAATAAAAGAGAAAACTGGGTGGAACTTGCAAAACAAGGAGCTACTGTTATTTTACATCCTGCTACTCGTCCAATTAATACCGGTACCTCTATTGAAAATGGAATTGTAATTGGTCTTGTAGTAGGTGATATTGAAACTGCTGTTCAAGAGCTCAAATCACAAAACGTTACAATATACAGAGAAATTGTATCTCAAAAGGCAGGCAAAAATGCAATAGCCTTGGATCCTGATAAATACATGAT
>VBPW01000100.1:3555-6691 GCA_005877305.1 Nitrososphaerota archaeon
ATTTTTGTTTACTGAAACATAGTAGATGCCTTCTTTTCTTTGAAAAGCTAACAAAGTAACTTTGTTGTGTTTGAACATGGCAAAATCTAAGTCGCCTATTGTATAACCATTTGTCCGGCGCATTGATAATAGAGTGGAAATCAGAAAGAATTCGTTTCTTGCAGGTTCTGATTTCAAAAATACATTGGTACCAGGTTTTATTATTCCAGTCATCGTTCTACCATATTCATTAATCAATCCTACGTATCTTAGTGAATGTGATGCTAGAAGAATTTTTTGACATTTTTTCCTATAACTGGAAATACCTTCTTGCCATTTTTCAGATGGAGTTTTTACCATACAAAAGATAACGTTATAGGCTTTATAAAGTTGGATTTAATTTTTTAAAATCTATGTAATTACTATCTTTGGCTCAAACTGTATACCGAATACGAATGTTTATGGCCAATTGAAAACGATTCAATTTCTTTGAAATTGTATCCCTTCATATCTTTTACATATTGATACATGTCGTCACCTATCACCATGGTGTTTGGTATTGCCATTGAATTTATTTTACTACAAATGTTTACAGTAGGTCCAAATATGTCTTTGTGAAAAGAAGTCATCGAATCTGCCAGCATTACATGACCATAGTCTGCACTAATTCTATAATTAAGTTCAGGTAACCCGTTTTTAGACATCTTATCGTTGATGATATCTCTCAATTCAATCATACTCCTTCCGCATTCAAGTACCTTTTTGAAAACATGTTTATTGGTAGAATCTGATGTTTTTGGGAAATAATACAACAAACTATCTCCACCATTCTTTACTACTGTTGCACCAAACTCTTTTGCAATAATTGACATTGTATTAAGAAAAACACCATAATACATGCAGGCTTTCGTATACGATAACTTGGAAGTGATATTTGTAGAGTTAACCAAGTCTACAAGGCATACACAATAATATTCTGAATCTCCAGAAAAAGATACTATGTTATCAAGAACATTACTCAATCGAAAAGCAATATCCTTACGTCTTGATTTGTCAATAGAATTTATTGTTTCAACTATATCCCCAACTACTTGTACAGTTTTATCTGAGTGATCATCTAGTATACTTCTAGTCATGTAAAAATTTATTTTAATTTTGCTATTTAAGGTGAAGTATGTCAGAAACGATACAATAATGTCAGACAAAGAGAAGTTTGGAAGGGTTAGAAAGAGAGCATGATAAAGTATTTGAAAGCACAATATGGAGACGATGTAGCCAAGAGGGCACTTTGGAGAGTAAATAGAAGAAGAACTGAAGGTTATCTAAAAAAGTAATTATCTTATATGAACTAAACCATAATGTTCTACATGGTACGTCCTAGATTACCTGATGATAAAGTAACTCCAGATAGACAAAGAATAAGAGAATATTATAGAAAAAATCCAGATGCACATGAAAAAAATCTAGAGTATCAACGTCAATATTATAAGAAATATAAAGTCAAACATCAGTTTAGGAAAAAATCATATGCAAATAAACTGCGTGATTCATACATCAATATTCTAGGAGGAAAATGTGCCAGTTGTGGCGAAACTTTTAATCCTTATGCAAAACGCTCGAATCTTGAATTTGATCACTTGGTGTATCTTCAGAGCAAAACTTATGGTAACTCCCTCATTTCCAAATCAAGAGACTAATCGAACAAGGAGAAGATCCAAACAAGAAATTTTTGTTATTATGCAATACTTGTCATATGGCTTTGACTGCCCTTAGAAAAAACAAAGAAAAGTCAAAACACGTTGTCGAATTAGCTAACAAACTTGTAATACTTGAACCATCTAATACTTGATAGAACAAAACATAATTCCATAACCTTTTTACGACAGACAGCATGTTTTTGGCTTAGAAAGGGGGTAAACCATTTTTACTCATTGTCAATGAACTCGTTTGGAGTTTGCGCAATTTATTAATGAAAATAGACTTGAGTTGGATATTATTTCTGTTTTTGTTTTTCGAGGTCTTTCTTTAATACTGTGTTTTCTTTTTTCAGTTGTTCATTTTCACTTTGTAGTAAATTGATAGAATTTATTCCCCGCCGCATTGGATGATCTGGACCAAATTGGTTTGGCGCCAAATCAAAAAGACCAGATGCATATTGTTGGAACATTGTGTAAAAGTCAGATAATCTTCCAAGCATTAGTGAATTGTCACGGATTATGTTGTCTTTTAACTTGCTTGTCATGGATATGCCAAGAGGGTGATTTGCTCTAGGAGGAAGACGTGTAGACGCAAATGGATTATTTACCATGTCCTGATATTGATTATAAAACTCAAACATCCGTTTTGTGTACTCGTTCCACATGTGTTAAGGAGGATTTTGTCCCTTATTTCACTTTTACGTGAGAAAATTCAGGTATTACATAAAACGAATTGTCAATCGACGGTCATTTCTTATCAAGATCAGCTGATCGCTGATCCTTATACAAGACTCTGATCTCCTTGAATAAAATGGTAAAAACAATATCTATGAGCTGTATAAAATGTAAAAAAAATATAGTTTCAACAGATTTGTACAAAATTGTAATGTATGTTGTTGGTGAAAAATTCACAGATCATCATTACGAACACATTGAATGTCCAGACAAATTTACTGTTTAATCTACTAATGAATAAACACGATAAAGTTTTCCAGTTTCTCTGTCGTGATAGTTCCACTGTGATCCGTGCCATTCGACTTCTTTGAAAGATTGTTTCATGGACGGATGTAGTTTTTCATAAACATCTTCTCCAATTAGGATTTGATTTGGTCTGGCAAGAGCTGTTATCTTTGAAGCAATACTCATTGCAGGGCCAAGGATATCAACATGTGATCTACTCTGATCAGAACCATATCTTACGATGGTGTTTTCTCCAAAATCCATGCCAATTTTCACACGAAGCTCAGGATAATCATATTCGGAAAGAATTGGATTTATTCCTCTTTCTATGACATCGATCATAGTTTTTGCACAGTTAATAGCATTATCAGCAACTAATAGCGGGCTATCTTCTGCTACAAAATATCCGATAACGGCATCACCAACATATTTTAAAACATATCCTTCATGGTGTCTGATGACATATCTCATTTCTTGAGAAAAGGAGCTTATGATAATTG
>VBPW01000101.1 GCA_005877305.1 Nitrososphaerota archaeon
TGACTTTAAGGTTGAATTTGACAGGCGTTTGACAGAATCCTCCACTTCTATAGGATGGGCACCTTTTTCAGAAATAAGAAAAAAGATTTGTGAATCAAAAAAGCTCTCTACTGAAAACTTCTACACTATGGCAACTAATCTTGTGGAAAGACATAGAGAAAAATACGAAGTATCATCAGGTGGACAAGAGGGAATCATAATGCGTGGATTAGTTCATGGCTATGTGAGGAATGTCTAATGTATGCATATCAATTAGAAAGTAATCCATATCCAAGTAGTCCAACTCCCACAGAAAAGGATGCAAGGATACTTGGAGGAAAAAGACACAAGGAAGCTAAGTCTGCCATTTTGGAATGTATTAAGGAATTAAACAACAAAGTTGGTGGAAGAGATTCAAACGATGGTGACTTTAGAGTAATTACCTTGGTCCAAGATGTTGGATCTGGTAAAACACACTTGGCCTTACACATAAAAAATCTTCAAAGCAGGCATAATACTGTCTGTACGTTTCTTGATCTATCCACAATATCTCCAAAGACAATGCCAAGTCTATATAATGGAATAATCAAAGGATTCGAAAACGATTTTTTTGTGCAACTTCGAACAAAACTTGTAGAGTATATCAGGGATAGGGCAGAGCATGGAGATAATTCTGCTAAAAAAGTACTCGATTATTCTTTTATGAATAAACTTTCAGGAATGACAATAAGGCAAAAAGCAGACGATATACTCTCAGGCAAGGCTTTGGTCTCTGCTGAAAATCTGAAACAATTTCTTGTACAATGGTTTAATTATCATGAATCAAATTTAATCAGAAATATAATCACAAATTCATTTGATGCAGTTACAAATCTTGAAGAATTGCTTGGCATGATGGCTGCAATATCAAAACTAACTCACAGATTCTTGAATAAAATTATTCTATATGAAATTGATGAGTTTGATGGAAATCAAGATTCTATAGAATTTGTCAAAGGCATCATAAATGCACATCTTCCAGCATCCATCCTCTTACTTATCTCAACGCCTTCAGGTTATGCTGAAATTCAAGGCAAAAACCCATCTGTTTTTGATAGATTAGAAAAGGCAAACTACAAGATTGATCTTGCAGGATCAAATTCTCAAGAAGAACTTTTGGAAATTGTTTTGGAATACATAAAACATAATGACAAAAAGGGCAAGTTCACACAAAAAACACAGGACGAGCTAGATGAGAAGATTAGAGTATTATATGACGAATTTCCAGAATTTAGAAGTGTGCGTTCAATTATCAATATCTTATATCATGCCATGGAAAAATCGGCAGAGCTTGATCTAGAAAAAATCGATGAAACTGCGATAGATGAAACCATAAGGCATACATATCCTGGGCTAAAGATTCGGGGAAGCATAATGTCTGTGCCAATTTCTGATTTTATATCAATTAGAAGAACCTGTGGCGATGAATCTACTGGAGAACAACTAAAGAGAGCGATTGCAAATCTTGCTAATTTTGCCCATGAAATGGGAAACATAGGAAAATTGGAAAAGCAAAATCATACACTTGATGTAGTTTATCAAGATCCATATGGCTCAAAAATTGGAATAGCTGTTGTTGTAAACGAGAATCACACAAAGAACTTTGAAGAGATCTCAAACATTTCAAAATCTTCAGCTCTTGTGGATAAGCTTGTAATACTTACAAATTCTAATATTCCTAGTTCAGAATCTATAACCATAGTTAATGTCGACAAATCTAAGATGGTTGATCTTCTTTATTTTAACACCAAGTATACTGATCACAAGATTGTTGCCTCAGACAACGAAAAAGCACAGATGCTTGCAAAAACAGTAAATATCATATAAATCATAAACTGTATCATCTTTTTTTATAGGATAAAACATGAAGATGTCAATTATGTCAAATGATGAACTTGACCGCCTTTTAGCAAGAGCGCACAAAGACGTGACCTTATTTGATTACAATGTGACCAAAGTACCTTGTATAATTTTAGAAGAAAAACGATTTGATAATATAATGAAAACAATTGCTGGCAAGCCTGTTTCTGTGGAAACAAATTTGAACATACTTCAAGACGGCTTGGGACATGTGTTTGTTGATGTATCTCTAAATTTTTCACAGGTAGGAATGGTTGAAAAATTATTATTGTACGCCAATGACTTCTTTGAATTCTTTGAGGCTCTAGCAGGATCATCCATGCTTGCACTCTCTTCGCCACATTCTGAATATGGTAAATCTAATGTCTTTATGATCCAACTTCCAAAGCCAGAAAGAGCTATGAATGCACTAGAAATTATCAAAAAAGGTTTGAAGAAATAATTGTATGCGGTTGCCGGGATTTGAACCCGGGTCGCGGAATTGGCAATCCCGCATATTAACCAAGCTGTACTACAACCGCTCAATCGATTTAGAAAATTCTAGTCTATTAAAGCGTACTGTTTGGTAATACCATTTTTTAACTCCAAAGTTTCTAGATAAAACATGAATCCTCAAATCGAAGAAAAAATAAATCAAAAGATAAAAGAGGTCGCAGAAAAACCTGATGAAATTTTTAAAATAATTAATTCACTAAAAGAATTACGGAACCACTCCGATTCATTTGGTTATGGAATAGCAATAGGACGACTCTACAATTCGTTTTATTATCAGTGTAGACGCATTTTGAAACGAAATCCTACTGCTAAGGAATTTTTGGAATTTTTAGATATTCTTAACAAAAGACAAAATGAGATTCTTAATACACTAAAATTAAGCTGATACTGGTTTAATTGGAATTACCTTAATCGTAGGTGTTATGGGTAATTTGACAGCTGCTCCATGTAGCGCTTTTTTTGCAAATTCAAGGTGTTCCTTTTTCACAAATGCCTCCATTATTACTTGACCTTTGTCAACTCGTGCAGCTAGGCTAACTGCTTTGCCAAAAGCTCCTCTCATACCTTCTTGTAATCTATCTGCGCCGGCAGTTGCAATCATCTTATTTTCTCTTAACAATACGTGTGGGTAAACTCGTAATTGGGAAAAATAACCTGTTTCTCCTGCTACTTGTTCGATTTTTTTGTTTGCTGATAGTCTTGCAGATTCAATTGCCATATGTCTTATCTGCATTTTTTCATTTGAACAAAGTTGTACACAATAATCATAATTGTCTCTTTTTCCACCGGAAAACTTTGCTATTTTTATCTGAGGTTTACCCTTGATGTATTCTTTCCTAGTATATGGTTGACCATTGCCTGTTCGATAATTTGCGCCGTGCATAAATTACACTTTTGATTGATTATTAAGCGCCCATATTTTAACCGTGAGATTATAATCGAACGGAAATCATAATATCAAAATCTCAAGGATTAGGTTATAGAATTGAAATTGCAATTATTCCTATTAAGGCATAAATTATTTTACGACTAGGCATGATGTGATAAATTGAACTAGTAGTTAATAGTTTTTTGAAATTTGATTCATTTTATT
>VBPW01000045.1 GCA_005877305.1 Nitrososphaerota archaeon
TGATCGTGCTGTAGCTGAAAAAAAAGCTGACTTTGCAGTACACAGCCTAAAGGACGTACCTGCAGAACTTCCTGATGATCTTATCTTGGCATGTGTTCCAAAAAGGGAAGCTGCAAACGATGTCTTCATTTCAAAAGATGGAATTACACTTGAGAAAATAAAAAAGGGTGCAGTAATTGGCACAAGTAGTCTTCGCAGGGCAGTCCAAGTTTCAAGGATAAGACCAGATCTTGTTGTAAAACCAATCCGTGGAAATATAGAGTCAAGAATTAAAAAAATAGATGATGGAAAATTTGATGGTATCATTCTTGCAGAAGCAGGAATTGGAAGGCTGAGATTGGATGTAAAATTTGAAAGACTTTCATCAGTTGACTTTCCACCATCTCCAGGACAAGGTGCCCTTGCAATAGTATCAAGGAAAGATGATCACAAACTAATCAAACTATTAAAAACAATTGAGGATCCAGACTCACTGGCTGCAATAGAAGCTGAAAGGTCACTATCTATTTTTGTTGATTCTGGCTGCAGATTCCCAGTTGGTGCACTAGCACAAAAAACAGGAGACAAGCTAAGACTGCATGTCATAGTATACTCTGTTGATGGTAGCAAATCCATTAATGTGGAAAAGACCGGAGAGCCAACACAAGCAAAAGAAATTGGAAAACAGCTGGCAATAGAGCTTGCTGCAAAGGGAATAGCAGAGCTTGCAAAAGATTGGAGAGAAAAGGTAGAGGAATGGAATAAAAAATGACAGGCAAAGTCTACATAGTTGGAGCAGGACCCGGTGATCCCAAGCTTATTACACTAAAAGCGGTTGAAGCAATAAAATCTGCCGACATTGTACTCTACGACAGACTAGTAAGTAAGGGAATAATATCCATGATACCAAAAAGTGTTGAAAGGGTCTATGTGGGGCGTGATGCTGGAGATGACTACAAACACCAAGACTCGACTAACAATTTGATGTTAAAGTTTGCAAAAACAAAAAGAAATGTTGTTAGACTAAAGGGAGGCGACCCATTTATCTTTGGTAGGGGAGGGGAGGAAGCAGAATTTCTTAGATCTAATAACATAAAATATGAAATAATTCCTGGGATAACTTCTGGAATTGGTTCAGCAGAATATTCAGGAATTCCGCTCACTCATCGAGATTATGCCTCATCAGTTGTTTTTGTGACAGGCCATGAGGATGCTAAAAAAACAAAGGAATATGTTAAATGGCAAAAACTTGCAAAATCTGTTGATACCATAGTAATCATGATGGGACTTTCAAGATTAGAAAAAATCTGTAAAAATTTGATATCTGGAGGACTGGATAAAAAAACTCCTGTAGCAGTAATACAAAATGGGACTACCTCAAAACACAGAATGATAAAAGGAGATCTTTCAAATATTTCACAAAAGGTCATTCAGGCTAAAATAAGACCTCCGTCTATAATTATAATAGGCAAGGTAGTTAACCTCTCTGAAATAATAAAGTGGAGAAAATGATTGCAGGTAAAACTATAGCAATTACACGTTCTAAAGAAGACTCTGAAGAATTTATCCAATTAATTATGAACGCAAAAGCAAGAACGATCCCTCTTCCAACAATAGAACTCGTAAGCAAAGGCGAAAAAATCGTAGATGAATTTCTAAATGCAATCAAAGAAGTAGATCCAGATTTTTCGGTTTTTATGAGTTCAAAAGCAGTTAAACTTTTGTTTGATACATCTAGAAAAGTTTCAAAATATGACATAGCCCACATGCCAAATAGATTCTCTTCTGTTGGGGTGGGCGAGGTTTTTACACGACTAAATGCTGAAGGAAAAAAAGTAATTGTTCCACGAAGTGGTGCCTCCACTCCTTTTCTAGCTCAACTTCTTGAAAAAATAGGACTAGAAGTAAAGGAAATCTATCTTTATGATGTGTGTTCTTTTCGTGATACATCACAATGGAATGAATTTAGGGAACTATTTGCAAACAAAAAAGTTGATGGCATAATATTTACAAGCGCATCATCGGTAAATGCATTTTTTGATATCATGTTAATGGACATGGGTAAAGAGACATTATTACAAAATCTTAGAACAACAAAAGTTGTTGCAATTGGACCATTTACCGCAGATGAATTGAAAAAATCTGGGGCAGAACCAATAATTGCAGATGTTCATACTGTGCCGGGAGCTTTTGAAACAATAAAAAACTGTTTTTGTTAGCTTGGACTATTTAGCTTAGCCTACTCCGCTGTACAAGTAGTAACAGGTGTAGAAGTTTTTTATAATATAACGGGGTTATAGTTGTGTATGACGACTGAGAACCTCAATATGGATTATAGTAAATATGATTTCAAAGACTCTACTGAAATGTATGTCTATACCAGCAAAAGGGGTCTTACAAGAGAAACAGTTGTAGAGATAAGCAAATTAAAAGACGAACCACAATGGATGCTTGACTTTAGATTACGTTCTTATGACATTTTCATGAAAAAGCCAATGCCAAATTGGGGCGGTGATCTAGGTAAAATAGACTTTAACAATATTTACTATTATGCAAGAGCATCTGAAAAGACAGAAAAAAACTGGGATGATGTTCCGGCTGATGTAAAAGCAACCTTTGACAAGCTTGGAATTCCAGAAGCTGAAAAAAAATTCCTTGCAGGAGTAGGCGCTCAATACGAATCTGAAGTTGTTTATCATCATCTAAGAGAAGATCTTGCAAAACAGGGTGTGCTTTTCCTTGATACCGATACTGCATTAAAGGAACAACCTGAAATCTTTAAGAAATATTTTGGTAAAGTAATTCCTCCAGAGGATAATAAATTTGCAGCACTTAACAGTGCAGTCTGGAGCGGTGGATCTTTTATCTATGTTCCAAAAGGTGTCAAAGTAGATCTGCCTCTTCAAGCATACTTTAGAATTAACAAAGAAAACATTGGACAGTTTGAAAGGACATTAATTATTGCAGATGAGGGTGCCGAAGTACACTACATCGAAGGATGTACTGCACCAGTATATTCTTCAGAATCATTGCACTCTGCAGTTGTAGAATTAATTGCATTCAAAGATGCAAAATTAAGATACACGACAATTCAGAATTGGAGTAATGATGTTTACAATCTAGTTACAAAGCGAGCTTATGCATATGAAGGAGCAAGAGTAGATTGGGTAGATGGAAACATTGGAAGTAAACTTACCATGAAATACCCCGGAATCTATTTGCTAGGACAACGCGCACACGGTGAAACACTGTCTGTAGCATTTGCAGGAAAAAATCAGCATCAAGATACCGGTGCAAAAATGGTACATCTTGCTCCAAACACCACATCTAGAATCACATCAAAATCAGTAAGTAAAAGCAATGGAAGAACCACTTATCGAGGATTGCTTCACGTTGCAAAGGGCGCTACAAACGTAAAAGCTTCTGTTAGGTGTGATGCATTACTCTTAGACGATGAATCAAAGACTGATACATACCCATACATGGAAATTAATCAGGAAGATGCCACTATTACCCATGAAGCGACCGTAGGAAAAATAGGGGACGAACAGATCTTTTATCTTATGACTAGGGGTTTTTCTGAGGAAGAAGCACTAACCCTTATTGTAAACGGATTCATCGAGCCGTTTACCAAAGAGCTCCCAATGGAGTATGCAGTGGAGCTTAACAGACTAGTAAAAATGGAAATGGATGGCTCAGTCGGTTAGACTGTTACCCATCTTATTTTATGAGAAGACATGCCATCTTTTGTTTTATCAAAGCTTGGTCCAGATAATATAGAAGAAATCTCAGCTGCAAATAACGAATCATCATGGCTTACAGAATATAGAAAAAATTCTTTTTCAATATACCAAGAATTACCACCCGAAGTTTCGCCACTTTATAACAAATACAGTGACGCAAACAGGATGAACCCAGAGGAGGTGACATTCTCACTTAGCTCAGATAGTACTCTTCCAGATTTTGTAAAAGACAGAATGGCTGAGCTTGCTGATAATCCAAGCGTGGTACAAATAGGGACAAACATACACAAGATAAACTTGCCTTCAGAGCTAAAATCAAAAGGACTAGTAATATGTTCCATCCAAGATGCTATAAAAGATCATTCAGACAAAATCAAAAAATCACTTGAATTAACCGATCCTAAAACAGACAAATACACTGCACTCAATAATGCGTTTTTTAATTCAGGGATTTTTATTTACATTCCTCGCGGTTTGGTTTTAGAAAAAACAATACACCTGATTTCATCACTTTCGATGGATCAAACTTCAACAATTTCTCGTAATGTAATCATAGGAGAAGAAAACTGCAAGGCCGCAATTGTGCAGGAGCTTTATGCACCAAAGAGCACAAAACAACAGGCATATCTTGAACTACTCAACGTGATTGTTAATCAGAATACTGAACTTGATATGATTACATTACAGGCAATGGATCAAAACGCCATAAACTTTTCCACAAGAAAAGCAAACATTGGACGAGACGGTAGAATGAATTGGTATCTGGGATTGTTTGGATCCCTTCTTTCAAGGTATAAAATTGATAATTATCTGACTGGAATTGGTGCAAATGCAACCGATACCGAAGTAGTATTTGGAAACAAGAATCAATCCTTTGATATTACTTCAAACTTGGTACATGTAGCACCATCAACTACTGGGCGAGTTCTTGAAAAATCCGTTTTGAAAGATACTTCAAAGTCATTGTTTAAGGGAATGATTAGAATAGAAAAAGAAGCACACCACGCGGAATCTTATCTTTCAGGCCATTCTATACTGCTTGATAAAGGAGCAAAATCTGATTCCATTCCAGGCCTTGAAATATTTACAAATGATGTAAAGGCTACACACTCTGCTTCTGTTGCCCAAATTGATGATGAACATCTCTTTTACCTGGGTACACGATGTCTGAACAAGTCAGATGCACAAAAAATAATAGTCGAAGGATTTCTTGAACCTCTTTCACGAAAAATGTCATACCAAATCAGAGCTTGGATTACATATCTTATAGATTCAAAATGGATTGGCAGAGAACTTTCTATAAAATCAGATGAAAAGTTAAAAGAACTTTTAGAAATTGAAGAGACAAGATACCGTGAAACAGACATCTTTGAAAGCCACTACAAATACAGGTGAAAAGATTTGTCAAAATGGGTGAAGGCTTGTAGTACTAAAGAATTAGGAAGGGGGGAGATGCTTGATTTTGATCATGACGATAAAAAAATTCTTTTAGCAAATCTCGACGGCAAAATATATGCTACTGACAGAATTTGTACACATGCAGAGGCTGACCTTTCAACTGGAATTTTAAGCGAGGAAGGAGTAACATGTCCACTACATCTTTCAACTTTTAATCTTGAGACAGGAGTACCGCAAAACCTTCCTGCTGAAGTACCTCTTAAAACCTACAATGTTAAAATAGAACAAAATGAGATCTATATCGAGGTTGGATAAATTTGCAAGCTAGTGTAATTAACATTAAAAGTATCAGAAACGACTTTCCTATTCTAAAGCGTAAAGTTCACAAAGACAAACCTCTTATCTATTTTGATAATGCTGCAACAACACAAAAACCAATTCAGGTAATAGATGCAATTTCCAATTATTATCTTAATTATAATTCCAACATACATAGGGCAGTACACCAGCTTGCGGAAGAAGCTACTGCTGCATACGAACTTACAAGAGATAAAGTTGCAAAATTCATCAATATAAAAAACCGCGAAGAGATTATCTTTGTTAGGGGAACAACAGAAGCAATTAACCTTGTTGCGTATTCTTGGGGAAGGCAAAATGTACAAAAGGACGATATTGTTGTAACAACCGAATATGAACATCACAGTAACATAGTGCCATGGCAACTCTTAACAAAGGAAAAAGGAGCCAAGCTTGAATACATCGGAGTAGATGACAACGGTGAGCTCATACTTGATCAACTTGATGCCTATTTGGATACTGGGCGAGTTAAGCTTGTAACGTTTAGCCAGATGTCCAATGTTTTAGGAACAATAAGCAAATCTGAAGAGATCATCAAAAAATGTCATCAAAAAGGAGTACGTGTACTAGTTGATGCGGCTCAATCTGTCCCGCACATAAAGGTAGATTTACAAAAACTAGATTGTGACTTTTTTGCATTCTCCGCTCATAAGATGCTTGGACCAACAGGTGTCGGTGTATTATGGGCAAGAAAGGATCTGCTAGAAAGCATGGTTCCATTTAACGGAGGAGGAGACATGATAAGAGAGGTACACAAGTATGAGACAACATGGAATGATCTGCCATTCAAGTTTGAGGCAGGAACACCTAACATTGCAGATGTAATTGGATTTTCTGCTGCTTTGGATTATCTTGACAAAATAGGCATGGACAAAGTGCGTGAACATGAAGTTGAATTAACCAAATATGCTCTTGAACAAATTTCTGCAGTAAAAGGAATCAAGCTGTATGGAACACCAGATATTACAAAAAGAGGCGGCGTTATTTCATTTAATCTTGGAGATATACATCCACATGATCTTGCTACAATAATAGATGAAGATGGTGTTGCAATACGATCTGGTCATCACTGTGCACAAGTTTTGATGGAAAGACTTGATGTTTCTGCAACATCTAGAGCAAGCTTTTATATTTATAACACAAAAGAAGAAATTGATGTTTTTATCAGGTCACTTAATAGAGCTAGGGAGCTGTTTAGAATTTGAGTAGTGCAGACATTTATCGAGAAATTATTTTGGATTATTACAGGAATCCAAGAAATTATGGAAAGATAGAAAACCCAGACATTTCAAAAAAAGACAGCAACCCCCTCTGTGGTGACGAACTTGAGATGCACATCAATCTCAAAGACAACAAAATCTCTGATGTGAAATTTACAGGCAAAGGATGTGCAATAAGCCAGGCAAGCGCTTCAATGCTAACAGAACTTATCATGGATAAAGATTTTGAATTCGTAAAAGAACTAACAAAAGAAGATGTTCTTGAAAACCTCGGCTTACATGACCTTGGACCTGCCAGAATAAAATGCGCATTACTATCGCTTAAAGTTCTAAAGTATGGGATCTACTCATATGTATCTGAAAAGCTAAAGGATACTGCTTCGGCTGACAAGATAAAAGAAGAAGCATCAGGTCTATTCTGATTGATTAATTCAGTAGCATCCATCCCATTACAAATTAGAAAAATAATCTATGAAAAACTCAATGATACAAGCTTGAGATTTACAAATGACGAGATCTTTGAGATACTGAAAGGTAACATTGACCAATCTTTGACAATTGATGACATGCCACAATTTTTTAAACAATTACACGATGATGGTCTCTTAAGACCAATTGCACAGGATTTTACAACTCAGTGGTACAAACTCTTCGCAGAGGTAGAACAATTCAAATGTAATTCATGTAATTTGGAAATACATTTGGGAAAATTGGAACCAAGAGTTTGTCCAAACTTGGAATGTAAATCTCCTATTTAGATCTGTATCTTGCTGCAGCCTCTTCTAATGACTGGATCATTGGAAGCTTGGCTCCTGTCAAGTAAAGAACCAATGCCCCGCCAGCTGTACTAATGTGGTTTATCTTATCTGCCAAGCCGTATCTTTTCAATGCAGCCGTAAGATGACCACCACTGACTATTGTTGTAGCAAAAGAATCTGCCACACCCTTGAGGAGGCTTTCTGTTCCAAACTTGAATTTCTCATTTTCAAAAAATCCAGGAGGACCACTCATAAAAACAGTTCCGGCACTCTGTATTGATTTTATGTAATACTCTACAGTCTTTGGTCCAAGATCTAGTATCTGATCTCCTTTTCCTAACTCACGAACATCCATCTCTACTCTATTACCATTTCGTTCTATTGCGATGTCAACTGGCAGTGAAAAAACATCTGGATACTCTCCAATAAGTAAATGAGCTTTTGAAACTACTTCCTCTTCTCGTTTGATGCCAAGAGGGAATTTTATCATTCCCTGTGCTCGCATGAACACGTTTGCAATTATTCCTGTAAGTAAGACTTGATCCGCTCGTCCATTTTTGATTAATGTCTCTATTGCTTCAAGTCTATCATTGATCTTGGCACCACCTAGTACGACAACATGTGGAGATTTGGCTACAGTCATTATCTCATCTAATCTTCTTACTTCTCGCTCAACTAGTCTTCCTGCACATGCGGGAAGGATATGAGAAAACCCTATGATTGAAGGATGAGCTCTATGGGAGCTTGGAAAAGAATCAATTACACAAAGATCGAAAAGCTTTGAAAGCCTGCTGACCATGATAGTTTTGGCAGCATCAGCTGGAGTAAATTCATAATTTTCCTCTGCACAAAGTCTTAGATTGTCAAGCAAAAGTATATTGCCATTTTTCATGTTTTTAATTTCTCTTTGAGCTTCTGAACCAATTACATCTTCGACATATTTTATATCACGACCTAAAATTTGTGAAAGTACTTTGGCATGGTTTTCCATTCCGGTATAATCTTTGTTGCCGACTCTTCCTTGATGGGAAGCGATGACAACCTTTGAACCCTCGAGATCTTTTAGAGACTCGGTTGATTCTCGTATTCTGCTTGTTTCCAAGATCTCCATAGTTTTAGGATCTATTGGAGAGTTCATATCGACACGCAAAAAGACAGTCTTTCCTTTAGTCTCTAGTTCGTCAAGGGTAAGAATCCTCACGGCGATCCTATCTTTTGGTGTGGTTAAAATCTTTTAGTCTAACAATGGATCAGAATTTTAATTTCAATTTAAACGATTTTTGTGGATTGTTTGGGCACGATTTGAAAGCTTGACTTTCCATCTCATTTTAATATGGAATAATTAGCGTTTAGATAAGATGCTGGAAAGAACTGCTGGGAGTGATTTAGATGCAAGACTGGCTTTTTGATATAAGATCTAGGACGTTTTTCTTCCTTGTTCTGTTTTTTTTAATCCTGACCTATCTTGCCTACGCAAAAATCATAGCTCCGTTAGATAATAGTATAGAAAATTATGTCCATTCACTAGGCGGCAATACCCCTGTAGATCTGGCAATGCAGATCTTCACAGAAATGGGTTGGGTTCTATATCTGGTTATTTTCAGCTTTATCTTGTTAATTAAAAAAGACACTAGAAGGTTAGGTCTTGTGGGGTCTAACATACCTATAATATCTGCACCAGATATTGGTGTGCCTTGCACAATAGACGGTTCTTTTCCAGCAGGGCATACAGTAAGAACTACGATTTTTGCATTCATTGTGGGATTTGCACTATCAAAAAGATTTCCAAGAGGATGTCACCTTTTGTGGATCTACCCTATCTTGGTTTCAATAAGCAGAGTTTACTTGTTGCAGCAATTTCCAATGGATCTGGTAGGTGGAGCTCTTCTTGGATTAATTATTGCAAATATAGTTTCAAGAATTCTTAAACTGGATTTTATATTTATAAAATCAAAAACCTAATTCTTGAAAAACCTTTGAGCTTATCAAAACCATCGCATAATGTTCCTTGTCGTAAATGTATATCCAATATCTGACATCACGTTCTTGGTTTGTTTTCCGTAATCCAAAATTCAGCTCATTCATAATTGTAAAACCTATTTTTCTTGCTTCTTTCTTATCTTTTGTCATCAATACCCGAAAGGCACCACTTTGAACATTGAACCCCAACTTTACCATCTCTGATGCTACATCTGTCACTTGATACTCATCAGTAATCTCAAATGTTTTTGATACTGGAATTTGGGATGGATGAAATTCCATACATTTTTTTTATAATTACCAAATAAAATCTACTAGGTTCAATGATCGTTTCTTTAAAAAATTTGCTAAAAAGTCCGAAAATATGTTAAAATTATTAACTTTTATGTCAATTACTCATCATAACAAAAACTTAAACGGCTTTAAAATCTCTTAACCCACATGACTTCACTTTCATCACTTGCTAAATCATACAAAAACAAAAAAATTGAGGCAACAAAACGTAGAAGACAGGAAGAAAATAAACTAAAATCGGTTCTTTCAATAAAAAGAAGATCATCATCAGGACTTGCCTCCTTGGAAAGAAGAAAGGAAGACACTTCTAGAAAAAAAGACGAGATCTCACAGCTACTAAACCAGCATTTGGCTCAAAGAGATAGCATCCAAAGATTAAAAATATCTGCAGAAGAAAGACTCCGACAAGAACAAGAAGCAAGGGATCAAATTCGACAACAAAGTGAGTTTGCTGAACCAGCAGAAAGAGCAAGTGCTCTTGAGCGGCTCAAAATAATTGATGATAAAATTGCAGAATTAGAATCTGAACTTAAACAAAGAAGTCTTGCAGAAGACCGACTAGTCAAGATTATTGCGGATTTAGAAAAACTGAAAGGCAAAACCTACGTAGATCTCAAAAAACAAATTCACTCAAAACCATCACTTTTGGAGCAGCTCAAATCAAGTGTAAAAAAAGAAACACATCTTCGTCCACATGTTCAATCATTGATAAAGCGCGAGGAGCAGACTAATCGTGTTCTATCAAAAATTATGCAAAAGGTACGACTAGTACAAGCAGCGAAAAGAAAAGCAGCCGCAAGAAGAGCTGCAGCGAAAAGAAAAGCAGCCGCAAAGAGAAGAGCAAAGACAAGAACAAGAAAAGCACCCAAAAGAAAAACATCAAAACGAAAAACGCCTAAAAGAAAAGCTCATAAAAGAAAAACAAAACGAAAGGCGAGTAAAAAATCTAAAAGATCAAGAAGGTAGCAAATCTACGCTTCATTAATATTGAATTAGTTTTCATTTTAGTCCATGTCACTTCCACAAAAGATAACTGTAGAGGTTTCTCAACTGCCAAAACTGAAAAACCCTAGGCTTGTTTGTGGTTTGCCTGGAAGTGGCTATGTTGGAAAACTGGCAGTAGACTATCTCATTGATGAGCTTAAAGGAATTCAGTTTGCAAACATATTTTCATCATCATTTCCACCACAAGTCATGATCCAATCGGATGGTACAACAGACCTGATGAAAAATACTCTGTATTACTGCAAATACAAAACAAATGACATTGTACTTTTAACCGGTGATGCCCAGCCAGTCTCACCTGAAAGCGAGTACGCCATGGCAGAAGAAATCACAAAAATTTGTGAAAAGCTTGGGGTTGAAACAATTTACACATTAGCTGCATACATAACTGGAACTTTTTCAAAAACGCCAAAGGTTTACGGAACAAGTACATCACTACAAGTTGTTAATGAATTTTCAAAACAAGGCGTCTTTACAATGAACAGCGGTAGCATCACAGGAATGAATGGATTACTTATCGGTGTTGGAAAGACAAAAGGAATTACAGGAATTTGTTTATTGGGGGAGACCTCAGGATATGTTGTTGATGCAATTGCATCAAAAGCAGTTTTGGAAATTCTTTCAAAGATGTTAGGAATCAAACTTGACATGACTAGTCTTAACAAAAAGGCACAAGATACTGAAAAACTGATAAGAACAATTGAGGAACAGATGGGACAACGACCTACTGGTGAACAGTTACCGATGTCGCAACAAGATAAAAAATTAGGATACATTAGCTGACATGATAAAGCGCGGACCCATTGTAATGATAGTTGGAGCAGTATTGATAATTGCAGCCTTTGTAATTGCATACTCTGTCATGCCCACAACTTCATCCGACATGGGAGGAAATTTTTTTCTTGGTCCAGAAAACTTGTTTGATTCTGTAACAGAAAAGCAAAGAATTGAACCAGGTACAACTTTCACGTTTTCCCATACTACAGGAACATCCCAAGTGCCTCTAATGTGGGGGCTGCACATTTTTGACTATAAACCAGATGACAAGGTTTCCATTGCAATTTCAAACATTTTTGGTGACAAATTTGGTTCATTTGACGAGGGAGACTCAATTTTCATTAAGTCATTTATGATACCAAAGGTCGATACCTACAGCTTTAATGTAGAAAATAAAGGCAAAAACCCAATAACTATAACCATGATGTTTAGTGAAAATCCTGAAAAGTCAAAGGCGCTAACTGACCCTAATTCCGCATTTAACAAAAGTATAGTACCATTAGCTATTGCAGGTCTTCTTTTGATTATAGGAATTATTGTACTTGTTGCTGGAATAATTCTAAGTGTAGTGGATTGGAAAAAAGGTAAAAATCAGTCTAGATATATCTAAAATTCTACTACGTTTAGCTTGCCGTATTTTCCTATATTAAGCGAGTTTTCGCCTTTGAAGCTATTGATGTAGCCATTTTCAATTTCAACTTTGGAGCCTGCCTTTATCATTTTGATTTGTGCATCCCATAAAGTTAGTTTGATCTGACCTGTTTCATCTTTTAGAACGGCATCTGCAACCTGAGCCTGTCCTCCTGCCCTCAGATTTACAGTTCTTGGCTCACCAATACTTTCAATTGTACCTTCTACTTTGTCAAGTTTTGTCATTCCAGTTCTGAGCTGGTTTATACTAGTCATAAGCCAAATTTTTCATGTTCAAATAATAAGTGTTTTGATATCTAGATCTGTTAAATTTACAGCTGTTAATTCTTCGTGTTAACTGTCGGCTGTTTCTGTGTTTAAGCTAATGTAAAGTGTATAAATCAGATTTTTTGGTTCGATCTTCCAAATTAGACTTCTGTTCGGAAGTTGGGTGTTAAGAACTAGAATTTGTCAGTGTTCAATTTCGGCTGTCTATTCTACATCAACAATCTTGCCAGTTTTAGCATCGATTGTAAGTATTCGACTTGATTGTTTACCAAATGAGGTTACAGTTCCTTTCACAAACCAAGTACCATTTTGAAGAACTGTGTTTACTATCTCAAAAGGGGCGAAACTCTGCTTAAAGAATTCTCTTGCTATGACAACAGCCTTATCAGAATCAATACCCACTGAAAGTAACTTGCCTCACCCGCTTGTTATAGAAGATTGTACTATATACGGGCTGTGTAGGGTTCCTCCATTTTTCGGAGGCTAACTTGATATAAGGGTTTTCAATTTTATTTTGACCTAAATCAAGCTTGATTCCAAGCTTGTTCTGCCGGGAGTTTTCCTTATTGAACTATGATCTTCGATGAAAGTGTATCGAGTCCTGTAAGGCTCGTGGTTATGATTTGTTAGAAAAAATTACATCCAAATGTTTTTCAATCTGCGAATCTCTTTACCTTCATGTCGTTTTCTTGGCTTGTGGTAATTGGTATTTTAATTTCAATTGGGGTGTTTTTGTCTAGTGATGCTAGTTTGATTAAATTTTCTATCTTATTCTGTCTCAAATCAAGCTTAATTCCAGTTTATTCTGCTGCGTTTGACCAATAGCACTATGTTCTCTTACAAAATTATAATGAATCCTAAATGCATCAATTGTTTTCTGTGTAGATTGTTAACTATTTTTCAATTAGATTATCCAAAGGCGATATACTGATGTTTTTTACGTCTTCGGCAATGTGAACTAGGTCAAATGGATTAGTCGTTTTGGGTACTATTACCATCAAAAGTTTGTCCTCATCTATCATAGTAGAAAGAGCAAAAACATGTTTGAAAAAACCAATATCCATTTGTAAACCATCTAGTATTTTATGATATTCTGCCACATCATAACGCATGGAAATAACCTTTGCAATGTATGTTAATTCAGAAAGTTCAACTATTTTTCCCATTTGACCATTGACCACCATCTCCAAAACCTCTCCTTTCCTATCAGTAATGATTGCAATCTTTGGCGAGGCAGTAACTTGTTGAACCTTATTTAGGATCTCCTGTGCCTTACTGTCTATCGGGGTTGGATTCATAATAAAAGAATCTTTCAAGGAGTTAAAAAACGAATGCATGACAAACTATGTGACAAATGGGTTAGGTGTTTTTGGAAGCGAGTTTGATGAGAGGCTCAATCTTACTCTCACCTAAATCTCGCTTAATTCTTGCCTTCTCAGCTGGTTAGTCTTTAAACTTCCATCTCGCTATCTCTGACAATTCCGTTTTAGTCATTCTGATATCAGCTGTTTCTTCAACCACTGACCAATTTCCTTAGTTATTTCATTATGTGACATGTTAATTATTGGCAGAAGTACATTGTTTGTACTATTCTTTAGATATGGTTTGTATTCCTTCATTTCTGTATATTCAACAGCTGCGAAATGCAATATGCCTTCAATTTGATCTTTTATCACTTCAGGTGTTGGAGGATAACCTGATGCTTCGTAGAGAATCCCATCTGCCCATCGTGCTGGATTACCAGTACCTCCTAAGGGGACGTTTCCAGTCTTTATGTTAAGGAAATCTTCAACGCTATTGACCTTAACAAGTTCGTGTATGATAATTTCTTTTATGGGCTGATATCTGATTGTTACCATGTAGGGCAACCATTGTTTCAGGCATTTAACTAATACGATCTAAACAGAAAATTGACAATTTACTTGATTATTGACCTCATATTAACTGATTTTACCATGATCATTTTTTATCGTTGAATATCGAATTCATCTTCTTGCGTGAAATCCGAATAAAAATAGACGAAAATGACTATCTGGACTTTCTAAAAGCTTCTGAAGGTTATAATCTGACGATAGAGGAAAAAATACTTGAAATAATCAACTATTATGTTATAATAGAAAGAAAGCGAATGAAATTTGATAAAGGTAAACTCAAACCTCTAAAAGATTATTTCTGAGATTGTAGCCTCTTTAATGCCACGCTAAAATCATTCATGGGTACAATCTTCACAGTACTCATGGATGAAATGCCGACTGTAATACAAAGCTGTTCTATGTCATGTGCGCTTTTGGCATCCAAGATTATAATCCATTCATGTTCAAGTACAGACATGTAAAAACCGATGATTTTGGTTATGTTGAATTTCTTTACATTTGCTTTCATTTTGTTTTGAATTTCTAGGAAAATTTTCCTACTCTTTTGATTGTTTAAAGGACATGATTCAGGACTATGTATAGCAAAGACCCCAAATAGCATTATTTTCATACTGAGGCAAGGTTAATTTAACTTTCAATCTCGTCTTTTTTAAAATAATTCAATGAAATAGGTATGGAATCCTTCTTGATTGGTTTAACCTTCTGGCGTGAATTCAGTTCTTCCACGACAACTTTTTGTCTAGTTTACTTAAAGACCGCGTTAATACCATTATCAAATATTATTAAATAAGGTTAGAATAGATTAGGCGATATGCAAGAAGAAAAGCGAAATTTTTTCAATTTTTCATTTTTTAAGGTTGACCCAAAGTGGAGATGGATGGCAGACCTAGCAAAGGAGGAATCTGCAAAAGAGGTAGAAAACATAGTAAAAAACTCTGGAATTCAATTCAGATCGTACTCAACTTTAGGTTTACGAGATGACGCAGAATTTTTGTTCTGGTTTGCCGCTGAATCAGTAGAACAAATCCAAGACGTTATATCAAAATTATATCTGACTGTTTTTGGTAAATACATCAATGCAACACATGTGTATCTGTCAAGCACTAGGCCATCTCTTTACGCAAAAACTCCTGGGGCGCGTGGCTGGCTTGGTGGTGAGGAACAAAAAAAATACGTAATAATATATCCGTTTGTCAAAACACGAGAATGGTATCTCTTACCGCTTCAAAAAAGAAAAGATATGATGGCAGAACACATCCAAGTTGGCCAAAAATATCCTCAAGTAACTCTAAACACTACATACTCTTTTGGAATTCATGATGAAGACTTTATGCTTGCGTTTGAAACAGATGATCTTCATGCATTCCAGGACCTAATCATGGATTTGAGAGAAACCCGAGTCAGCGCATACATCAAAGTTGATACACCAATGATCGTTTGCGTAAAAAAGGACATAATCCCACTGATAACGAGTCTTGGATGATGAAGGCACTAAAAGAATGGGCAACTGTTGTCAAAGCTCTGGAAAATGGCAATCAGACAATTCTTCTAAGAAAGGGCGGTATACTTGAGACTACAGGTTTTAACGTTGAATCAAAAAAATTTTTTCTCTTTCCTACATATGAACACCAAGACAATGTATCCCTTAAATCACAATATTATGGATATTTATCTGAAGCCAGAGAAGACAAACCAAAAGAGGGGACCAATAGAATTACATCTTTTGCCGAGGTTGTAGAAGAGCGAGACTTGGATTCGATGGAAAAAATTGAGAATCTCTCTTCGTTTAACATATGGAGTGATTCCTATATTGTGGAAAGAATGAACTGGATGCCAGAAAAACCCATTAAAGTTATGTTTCTCAAGGTTTTCAGGATAACGCCAACTGAGGTACCTATTCTACCAGATTACCAAGGTTGCAAATCTTGGACAGAATTAAATGTAAATCCAGAATCTGGAAAATCGGTTTTAAGTGATGCAGAGCTTCAACAAAAACTATCTGAGTTTAGGAGAATTGTAAATTGAAATACAGAACTCTTGGTAAAAGTGGGATCAAGGTCTCTGAGATAGGATTTGGAGCATGGACTCTGGGTCTTGATTGGTGGGGCAAGAAAATCGAAGATGATGAAGCAAAAAGGTTGTTAAAGAAAGCATATGATGCTGGAATTAATTATTTTGAAAGTGGAGATATCTATGGAAGAGGAAAAAGCGAGAGACTAATCGGCGAAGTCTTTTCTGGAATGAGAAATGATGTAGTCCTTTCTACAAAATATGGATACGATATCTACAGCAACGAACAGGTTGGGCACAAGGAACTTCCTCAAAAGTTTACTCCAGAATTTACTGATTTTGCATTACAAAAAAGCCTAGAAAGATTACAAACTGATTATGTTGATGTTTATGGTTTACACAATCCAAAAATCAATGTAATACGAGATACCGCTGTTTTTGAGACACTTGACAAAAAAATCAAGGAAGGTAAGATCAAAAGCTATCAAGTAGCTTTGGGTCCTGCAATAGGGTGGGCCCAAGAGGGAATAGAGGCCATGGAAAAAAGAAACACAACAGCAGTCCAGACAGTATACAACATCTTGGAGCAAAACCCAGGAAACAAGCTAATTGAACGTGCGCAAAAGCACAATGTTGGAATACTTGTTAGAGTTCCTGATGCATCTGGAATTCTGACAGGCAAAGTATACGCCCACACTAAAATAAGTGAAAAAGACCACAGGTCAGTTAGAACTGGAGACTGGATAAAAGAATCACTAAAAAAAGTAGATCAGCTAATGCCAATTGCAAAAAGAAACGGCCTTAACATAACCGAACTTGCAATCAAGTTTATTTTATCACATAATGCCGTTTCGTCTGTACTTCCTACAATAGTTGGTGAAGAGGAGATAATGATGTTCGCACAAATGGCTGATGGAAAATACCTAAACTCATCTGATGTGAATGAGATAATAACCTTGTTTAGCCAGTGGCCTGCATACGAGTTGAAGGCATCCGCACAGACTGCATAATTCTATAATTTATGCTGTGATAGGATCTTCTATATCGAATTCATGTTCTGTGAAATATTCGACTCTGGTCTTTTTGAATTCGCGTGAGCTGAAAAGGATCTTGTATTCAGTAACATCAACTTGCTTTTGAATTTCTTTTGCTACAACTTCGGCATCTTCAAATGACTTGCAATGCACCATAGAAAATACATTGTATGGCCAATCTTGGTATACGGGTCTTTGATAGCAGTGACTAATCTGTGGAAATGCGCCTAGCTTTGCTCCAACTTCTTCAATTCTTTCTGAGGGAACCTTCCATACTATCATACCATTTGCAACAAAGCCTGCTTCTCTATGTCTAAGGATGGCCGCAAATCTTCGCATAACCCCAATTTCTTCATAATATTTTGCCTTTTCAAGCAGCTGCTCTTCTGTTATACCCATATTTTGTGCAGATTTCAAAAACGGTCTTTCCACAATTTCCAAATCTTTTTGCAGCTCACGTATGTAGTTCTTGTCCTCTGATGTAGCAATAAATTTTATTTCACGAATTTTTTTCTTTTCCTCGATTGGTTTAACTTCGGCTTTTTTTTCTTCTACCATGTCTAACTTTACTCCAATCTTGAAAAGCTTTATCGTTGGAAGAAGTCTTGTCTTTTTTATTCCAGGTAATTTTGAAAATTTGTCAATCTCAGTTTTTAGATCAGAACCAGGAGGAACTGCAAGTGTGAACCAAAGATTATACTCGTGATTTCTTTCATAATTATGACTCACACCTGGGTGCTTGTTGATCTGGTTTGCAACATGATCTAGTTTTTCAGGTTCTATTGCCATTGCAACTAGTGCACTTTTGTAACCTAGTCTTCTTGTATCAAAAATAGCACTCATCTGTCTGATTACTCCACTTTTTTTCATGTCTTTTAATCGTTGCATTAATTCTTCATCAGACAACCCAAATTTTTTGGCAATTTCTGTGTATGGTCTTGGAACTAGTGGGAATATCCATTGTATCTCATTTAAAATCTCTTTATCGAGGTTATCCATAGACATTAGAATCAGGCGCCCTATTCAATTAAAAATGTTACCGAGATTTTCATGCAATCTATAAATAACATGCAACGTCGATCCAAAATCATTGATAGTTGACCTAAATTTAAAAGGAAATTTGGTGCTAGTTGTTGGAGGAGGCAACGAGGGACTCAAAAAGGTCAATGCATTGCTAACTCAAGATTGTAAAATTTTGGTTGTTAGTGATGAAACAAACAAAGAGATAGAAAAACACGTCAAACAAAAAAAGCTCACTTTTAAAAAAATGAAACTAAAAAATGCCAATTTTTTAAAAAAATACAAACCATTTATGGTGATGGCAACAACCGATGATAGAAAATTAAACAGAAAAATCGTCGAACAAGCAAAAAAGATGCGATGCTATGCTTATGCCGCTGATGATCCTGCAGTAAGTGATTTTGCCTTTGGGTCTGTAATAAACATAGAAGATACTGTCCAGATCGCAGTATCTACTGGCGGAAGAAGTCCAGCCATGGCAAGAAAGATACGATTGCAAGCTGAAAAGGTCTTTAGAAAAATAATCAAAAAAGAAGATATCTATCAGATAAAACTACAAGACTTTGCTAGAAATGCGGCAAAAAACAAACTTGAAACCTTTCCTGAGAGAAAAAAGTTCCTATATAGCGTCATGAATGACAATCATGTTAAACAGTTAATAAAAGAAGGAAATTTTAAAAATGCAAAGAAGAGGGTTATGAAGATGTTAGGTGATCAGAAATAAGCAATATCATTAATGCCCGAGTAACATTCCGTAAATCTCCGATTCACATGCTTGAGAAATTTACCTTTAGGGATATGGGCTCTGCATATTCTTCCTTTCTGGAATATTCTGGGTTGCAAGAATGTGTAATCCTGCAAACATGTAACCGAGTGGAACTTTTTGGCGTCGGAAATACCAAGGACATTGAAAGAGTAAAAAAGACATGGGCGTCTGTAGCAGGTCTTGAAGAAAATGCATTCAAAGAAAACTTGGAGATAAGTGAAGGAACTGAGGCATTTGAACATCTTCTAAAATTAACGTCTGGACTTGATTCGCTTGTTGTAGGAGAAGAACAGATACTAGGACAAATAAAAAAGTCAATTAATACCGCACGAGAACTAAACGCTTCAGGAAATAATCTTAACATACTTTTTGACAAGGCAATTCGTGTTGGTTCCCGAGTAAGACATTCTACAGGAATTAGTCGAGGGAGCATATCAATCGGTTCTATGGCAGTTAAGCTAGCTGAAGAAAACATCGATGATCTAAAATCAAAACACATCCTGCTTATTGGAACTGGAGAGGCAGCAAGTCTTGTTGCAAAATCTCTTAAAAAAAGAAACATTGAATTTTTTATAACAAGCAGAACCTATGAAAGAGCAAAGGCATTTGCAGAAACCGTTGGAGGAAATCCAATCCAGTTTGAAAATGCGATTTCTAGCTTTAAGAAAGTGGACGTATTATTTGTGGCAACAGTTGCCCCATATTTTCTTGTGACCTATGACAGAATAAAGGAAGCAATGGGCTCAAAAAAGACTGGAATGATGATCATGGATTTATCGAATCCAAGAACTGTTGATGAAAGAGTTTCTACAATAAAGAGAATAAAGATGATGAATCTGGATCAGATTGCTGAAATAGTTGACAAAAACATGCGAAGCAGAATAGGCGTGGTATCATCAGCAGAAAAAATAATTAACGAAGAGATCCTAGTTGTAGAGGCGGTAATGAAGAGATTGGAAGTAGAACCAGTAGTAAAGAATGTTTTCAAAGACATTGATCAAGTGAGAATAAAAGAACTCAAAAAGGCACTACAAATGCTTGGAGAAACCGATGAGCAAAAAATACGAATAATTGACCAACTCACTCAAGCGATAGTAGAAGGTATCATATCTACTCCAATGAACAACCTCAGAAAAGCAACAGAGCAAGGTGACTCTGAATTGCTAAAATCTGTTAGCAAACTTTTTAATTATAAAATAAAAGAGTAACAGATTATATTGCTTGCAGTTAGTATTTTTTGTATATGTCTTTTCCTAATCTAAGACTTCGACGTCTGAGAAAAAGTGGTAAGATTCGTGAGCTTTTAGAAGAGGTCAGACTTTCTCCAAAAGATCTTATCTGTCCAATCTTTGTTCAAGAAGATTTGAAATCAAGAGCTCAAGGAGAATCTATGCCAGGGTTTGATAGACTTCCACTCAAGGACGTAGTAGACGAGGTAAACTCTATTGCTGATTTGAAGATCCCAGCAATTATGGTATTTGGAATTCCAACAACAAAAGATGATCAAGGTACTTCAGCATTTTCGCAAAACGGCATTGTACAAAAAGCAATCTCTGACATTAGAAAAAATCTTGGAAACAAGATAGCGATAATGTCTGATGTCTGTCTTTGTCAATACACAAGCTCAGGTCATTGCGGATTAGTAAAAGGAGACAAAATAGACAATGACTCTAGCTTGGATGTTTTAGCAAAAGTAGCTATAAGTCAAGCACAAGCTGGCGCAGATGTAGTTTCACCTTCTGCAATGATGGATGGTCAAGTTAAGCTAATAAGACAAAGACTTGATGATGCAGGTTTTACTGACATTGCAATAATGTCACATTCTGCAAAACATCGTTCCTCACTTTATTCGCCATTCAAGGACATGGCACACTCTGCTCCGAAGTTTGGAGACAGGAAAACTTACCAATTGCCTTATACCAACCCAAAAGAGGCAATGAGAGAGATTGAGACAGATATTGCAGAAGGAGTTGATATCGTAATGATAAAGCCAGCATTGGCGTATCTTGATTTGATTGCAATGACTAGACAAAAATTCAACGTTCCTATTTCTGCCTACAGCGTTTCTGGTGAATATGCCTTAGTAAAAGCAGCTGCCATGCAAGGATGGATAAATGAAATTGAGGTTACGATGGAGATTCTGACTGCAATTAAGCGGGCTGGTGCAGACATGATAGTTTCATATCTTTCAAAGATTGCTGCAAAGACCATAAATGGATAGGAAATGAGAAACGACGACTGCTTTGAGATAGATCGTGCTTTTGATCTACTACCACATGTAGTAGGAGCAAGCTGGGCAGCAGTTTGGTTTCGCATGAATAAGAGAATACAACCAACACCAGAAGAATTCAGAAACAAGGTTGTTGAATATTTCAAAATGCTAGATCTTCTAGTTGATTCTTATCCAGAGTCAGGGGAATTTCTAGAAATGGCTTCACATGTAAAACGAAGACACAAAGAAGAGATAGAAAAAATTCTTACTGGGAAAAACCCAGAAATTGAAAAAAGATTCAAACGTTATGTTGACTATGGCTAGATCTCTTTTTTAAAATCATCAAGAAATTTTTTCATTAATTTTGTTCTGCGTCTTGCTTCTTTTTTTGCCGTTTTTGTGTTCATCTTTTTTTCTAAAAGCAAGAGCTTCTTGTAAAAATGATCCAAAGTCCACTTACTATCATCAGGTTTTCGTTTTTGACAAAAAGGATCCGATTTGTTATAAAATGGTCTTTTTCCAGAACCACCAACAGAAAAAATTCTAGCTATGCCTATTGCTCCTAATGCATCTAATCTGTCTGCATCCTGAAGCACTTTTCCTTCGATGGTAGTGGGAATCATTCCTCGCGAAAAGCTATGGTCACGTATTGCCTCAGATATTATTTTTATCTCATCTTTGTCATATCCGTGATTGTTAAGAATTCTTTGTGCTAAAATAGAACTTTTTATCGAAGACATTCTTGATTTTTTACCCGATTTTGGAAATGAGATAATGTCATGTAATAGAACAGCTGCAAGAACAAGTTTCATGTTCGCCCTTTCTTTTTTCCCAATTTTTTGTGCATTTTTGTAAACCCGCATTATGTGTTCAAAATCGTGTGCTGAATCATTTTTTTCCATTATTTTCTGAACTTTGATTTTTAGTTTGTCAAGTGGCTTCAATTTGGAGTCTGAAATGGGTTATCTTTTATAAATTTCAGCTTTTGTTTGTTTTAATTTTCTTGTTAGTATAGGTAATGCGATTCATGGATGATCAGGGATTCATTCGGAAAAAAATACAAAATTAGTTACTACAAAGGGAAAAAAATCCCAAAGTTATTTGATTTAGACCACGATTATCCAAAAAACTAGACCAATCATACAATATACTTATTAATTATTTTCACGTAAGGTGTATGTGAGCAGTAAAGCGTGGAAATGTTATAGATGTAATCTGACTTTTACAGACGAGTCCCACGCAATGCTACACGAGGATCTCTCAAAACATAACGTACGTGAGATCCAAATGGTAAGAGCATAAATCCTCTCAATTTGATAATCTTATTCAGCACATTCTAAAAGACTCGACATCTTGTACAGTAGTCTTTCTAAAATGAACTTGAGGTTTTAGAAGAACAGAAAAATTCCTGGAACAAGTTGATGTGACATGCAAGTCAATTCGAGATTATGAGGGTCAGGCTATCTTGAGGAAAATTTTCTAATAAAGGCTGTCTTGGATTATATCATGGTAGAGAATCACCGTGGGTTTGACGAGCCAAACCGCAAGCAGAAACAAAGAAGGCGAAAAAGAGTGCAGAGGGAGGGATTTGAACCCCCGAACCCCTGAGGGAAAGGATTTCCCATGCCAAGATCTTGAGTCCTTCTCGGTTGGCCGGGCTTCGATACCTCTGCAACGAGAAATTCAAATTCTGATTATATAACTGAAATGCTGAAATTTTAGGCAATTATCTTCTTGCTTTAGTACTTTGGCTTGCAGTAATTACACCTAATATTGAAATTATGGAAGCTGGTCTGATTCTGGAGAACAGTATTTGTGTATCCACTTACCGGCTGGATCTTTTGCAATCTCACTTCCAACTTTTATTGGAGCGCCGCATTCAGAACAGGTAGTCTTAAACTTGGCCTTCATAAATATGAAAGGTACGTGGTAGGAGATAAACTGTCTTAACGAACAAGTGCTGATTATTTTTATTCTAAATCAAGATGATCGTGACGTCTTTTTAGCAATAGCGTGTTGTTTTTTGATTTTTACTTGGTGGTACTTGGCGGTTCTTCAATTCCTAGCCAAGCATATCCTTTTTGCTCTAGTTCGTCTGCAAGCTCTTTCGGTCCGTCTTTGATCATCTTTCCTTGTGACATGACATGTACAAAGTCTAGCTTGTCAAGGAATTTTAGAATTCTTGCATAGTGAGTAATAATAATAACAGTTGCGTCTTTTTTTGAAACTTGGTTAATTGCCTTTGCAACTGCTTGAACTGCATCAATATCAAGTCCAGAGTCAGGTTCATCCAAAATTGAAATTGTTGGCTGCAGGACTGCCATTTGTAAAACCTCGGATCTCTTTTTTTCTCCACCAGAAAATCCTTCATTGAGATATCTTGACAAAAAGTCGTGCTTTAGACCGACTTGATCAAGATTCTTTTTTAAGTAATTTTGAAATTCTCTGACTGTCAAAAAGACTTCACGATTTTGATTGCCAAGTGCTTTGCTTAATGCATTATATGAAGTTCTAAGAAAATGTGAATATCCAACACCGGAAACCTCGGTTGGGTACTGGAATGCTAAAAAGAGTCCTTTCTTTGCTCTTTCATCAGCTGTTAAATTTAAAATACTTTGACCGTCAAGCAAAATGTCACCCTTTGTGACTTTGTATTTTGGATGAGCAAGCAATGTGTAAGCTAGAGTGCTTTTACCAGACCCGTTTACGCCCATTATGGCATGAACTTCGCCTGGGCCTGTCTTTAGATTTACACCCCTTAGGATTTCCTTTCCTTCTCGCTCAACATATAGATCTTTAATCTCAAGTATTGTCATTAGATTCCTGAATGGTTTTTCTATATATAAGTCAACGAAAAATTAGCTTCCTCTAATTCAATTATTTTCTAATGAGAATTGTGATGATTACTTTTTCTTGATGTCATATTACGAGATGGAGGGTTTTTAACAAGTTATGTTCAAAATAGAATCTTTTTCTAATTGTATTGCCATTTTATAACATGTCTTTTGAAAGACTGCTAGATCACATGATGGAAACCGACAAACACATTCGATATGCTACCATTTGTGATATGGAAGGAAACGAAGTACAAACCAGAATTAGGGAAGGAGTAACAATGCTACTTGACAAAGATGAAACCAAAGAAACACTTCGTTATGCAGCAAACGCCTGGAAATCACGCAACAAGTTTGCCCCAAAAATAGGTAAAGGAAAGTATGTCCTGGCTGTCTATGAAAAGCTAAGAAGATTGACACTGCCGTTGGGAAGTAACCATATGCTTCTGGTGACATGGGGTACTGATGGTGGTCAAGCAGACATAATTGAACGAATCCAGAATATACTATCTGGTGATTATACTCGCGAGTGGTAAGAGAAAGTAGATTTTCTAAAACAAAATCTTCTTTTTTCAAGTAAACTTTATCACTTACAGAAGGGTGTAATAATTACGGATTACAAATTACTCTATGAAAAGGTAATGGGCCTAGATCCTAAGATTCGCTTTGCTACAATTTTTGATATGAATGGTAAGGTTATGTGTAGTGGTCACCGTCCAGGTGTAGAAAATCTTCTTACTCCTTTCAAGCAAGATAGGTAAAGGAAAGTATGCTCTGGTAGAGTACGAAAAGTTAAAGCGAATTACAATGCCACTGGACTCTGATCACATTCTTTACATTACTACGGACGTTGAAGCTGACCATGCTCCGATAATTTACAGGGCTCTTAGGTTAAAACAGGACATGCTTCACAGTCCAGAAGGATTACCGTAATTATTCAATGCCAAAATAAAAAATTTTAATGACAAAGATTGTAATTTTATTTGATTACTTCATTCTATAAACAGAAGAAAAAAATACTATCATGCAATTTGAACAAATCAATTCGTGGTATTATGAGGGAACTGAACTATTTTGTTCTGATAGATTTGATGAAGCTATAAAATACTATGATAAAATTATTGAAATAAATCCAAATTCTAAGATTGCTTGGGGTTATAAAGCTCGTGCCCTTTCAAAATTAAAAAGATATGATGATGCTTTTGCATGTTACCAGAATGCTCTAAAATGCTAGTTTTTTGAATTCGTTAAAAAAAAGACAAGAAAACCAAGTTACTAAATAGTAGAAATTATGCGTAATCTATTTCAATTCTGGTTTGTACACTTGTTCAAGCATGACTCTAGAAATGCCAAAGAACTCAGAGCTTACCTTTGGATGGTTTCATTATGCAAGAGGGAGAGCTTCAGGGATACACAAAAATCACTATATCTCAAAAGGAACCTGGAAAACTCTGTGTGGTTGTCACACCGTAAGTACTTACGACATAACAAATATTCGGTTTGTAGATGAAAGTGAGCTTTTCAAGAACAAGCGCTGTAAGATGTGTTTGAATATCATAGAGCACCAGGCAAGATTTGATTCAATATAATCATTTTATGGGAATTG
>VBPW01000091.1 GCA_005877305.1 Nitrososphaerota archaeon
ACAAAAAGTGTTGATTCCCAGGGTTTGTGGCAGGCAAGAATTGTATCTTGGCAGAAAATTTTGTAGTATTTGTTAAGACGTCATATTGCATCACCGGATTATATTGAGCTCCTTTACCTATATGCCACTGACTGGCTTGGCGTGGAAGAACCTCTCCGTTTTGAGATCCTCCAAAATGTGTAAACCAAAGTATTGATATTACACATACAGCTATAATACCTACTCCAAGCATTAGCTTGCTTGTCATTAACTATCAGCCAGTATAACTCGTTCTAAAATTTAAGGATGGAAAAGCTTGTCTTAAATCGTGTAAAGAGAATACCCATTGCTACAACAATAGCCATTACCATTATAGCACTAACTGGGAATTCTGGAACTCCTAGTGGTGGTGCGGTTTTAACATCAATTTTAACAAATCCAGAATAGGCCGTATCAGGGCTTGTATTTTCTGCTCCAGTACCAATAACATTAATCAAATAATGAGTAACTGGCGGCGGTTGTTTTATTACAATAGTTCTAAAATCATCTCCCACTGGTGCAAATAGTGTACTCTTACCAAGGTCTGCTGCCACTGAACCAAGATTTTTTCCATTATCATCTACAGTATAGATATCATATTGAACATTTGAAAATTTCTGACCTGGATCATATTGCTTCTCAAAATACAATGACCACTGGACAGGACATCCTTGGTGCGGAATTGCTGGAGAATACCTATATTCAATAATCATAGTACTAGAGTCAGTATTAATGGAATCATGAACTGCAGATGTATCATCTGTAGGACATATTCCAGCTCCAGGAGTGGTGGAAGATATTCTATTCAGAAATTCAGGTGAGGTTTGACTATTTCCAGTTTCTAATAGTTCAAATACATATTGAGGTGGAGGCTTGCCTTGTGTAACATCTGTATATACAATTCCTTTTACAGGAAATGGCATGTTAGGTACTACCCAAATTTTGTTATCTACACCTTTGTGCCAACCAATCACCCAAGCTTTGTATGAACCACCCTGAACTGTCACTTGTTCTTGATCTTTTGGTCCTACAGTTCCACCTCCAACTGACCCAGTTCTTCCCCATGCTGGATAACTAAAGTCCTTTGGGGATTCAGATGTTGCAAATGCATCTAGCCAAATGATAGTATTTCTGTAAACATTAGTATAATCCGCAATATGTGGATCAGAGTATACAGGATCTGGTGTTACTGTTCCAAATACTGTATGACCTTTTTGTATATTATTTCCGTCGATAGTAAGAAACTGCACGTTATAACCGCTACCATCGCTAGTTTTATTCTGAACCCAAAAGTCAAGCTCTATTTGAGTACAGTTATGCCAGTCAGTAAAGCAAACATTGTATCTGAAAAAATCACCAGTCTTTAATCCTTCACCAGGATACCAAGAATCTGCAAATGCAGAATTCAATCCGAGGGGAATTAAAAGTAAAGCAGAAAAAAATGCTAAAAGAAAATACTTTTGCATTGGCTGTATAAGAAAAAATCCTATAGTTAAATCTTTCAAATAGGCAAATATAATGGCATATTATTATTTCGACTATGTGCGAGTGTGACAAAGTACACATGTATGAAGTTGATTTCAAGTTAGATGGAATGGTTGTTGTCCCAACGCACAAAAATTGTGGAGTTGCCCTAAATGAAAAACAGGTAGATAAATTCCAAAAAGAACTGGTAAAAACATGGGGCATTCATGAAGAGGAAGAAAAGTAAGTACTACATATCTTAAAAATAAAAGAAAAAGGAATTCTTAAAATCTATTTGAAAGTTTTAGTTTGGTGTTTACAAACGCTAGCTTTACAACTGCAAGTACCATCGCAAAGGCATTCTCCTTGCATCTCACAATCACACAGGCTATCGGTACCTGATGCTGCTTCACAGCCACATGATGCATCTGTCATATCTGGAAGTTCTCCTACAGGGTTTTAAAGGTTGTCAAAAAATTCACAATTTAAAAAACAGTGTTATGAACCTCAATTTTTAGTTGTTAGAAGATCGTTTGTAGTTTTTAAGAGGATCATCGCTTGGCGTTCAACTACTAACGGATCACTTTCTGTATCAAATGCCACTTTAAGCAGATGCATATATTCTAGGTTACGGTGCAGCGTATCCTTTGTTTTGATTACATTATTCCGATTTATGTAACCTAGATAAAAGTAACAATCGGAAAGAAGTGAGTTTTGTACCAGATAATCATATTTTTGTTGAATTATTTTTGAATGATTATTTTTTTCCACCATATCAGAAAATCCAATTGTGGATTTTACCATCCTAGAAAGGAGTGATGTTGAAGCTCTCTCTATTCCAAGACATTGGTGTACCACAGAAAAGCTTTGGTTTATCTTATTTTTCTCAAATCCACGCATTATTTCTAACATATGGGTCGGACTAGATCGCTTTGAATTTATTGAGAATATTGCATCTGCAAGAAAATAGACTGCACATTTTATCCAAACATGAGCTAGAGGATCTGATGATTTGACAAGTTCTCTTGCCTTTGTTGCACAGACCCCCGCATCCACAAGACATCTTTGTATATACGAATTTGAAATTTGTTTACTCTTTGTTTTTATCTTAGTTAGAAACATCCGAAGATTCCACTGCTCATCTAACAAAATTTTCATATTTTCAAACTGTTTCAAGACACCATCATTAGTTTCAGAGAGTGAACCATGATGCAGTTTTATCAAATTTCCGTCTATTTCATGTATAGATGGTTCTTCTCGTTTGTCATCAAAAACCGTAATGTTATATTCACAACACTGAAAATTAATGCCATTATTTCTGCACCCACCAAATCCTACTGGAAAATGTGAAAGTGAAAGTTTTTCAGGTAAAGTTTTCAAATCCATAAAAACTTAATTTTGATTTTTTGCTATAAAGGATCTAAGCTGTTAAAGTTTACAAAATCATCCAATGACAAAACATTCCTTTAAATTGCTATTCTTTATGGTTTTTAGCAAGCTCCTGTGGTGTAGTCCGGCTAAGCATACCGCCCTCTCAAGGCGGTGATCCCGGGTTCAAATCCCGGCGGGAGCATTTTATTATATTAAAATCACATTCTAAGATTTTTTATTTGAAAATAATTGTGAATTAAAAAAAGTAAAATAAGCATATTTCAGCTTAAAATCTACGTTCGCCACGGTGTTTTGGTAAACATTCGCGACAATATACCGGTCTTCCTTCTTTAGGTTGGAATGGGACTTGGGTTTCTTTTTTGCAATCCGCACAAGTGGCAGGATACATTTTTCTGTCTGCGTCCATGACTTTTTAAATTTTTATCCACATAATAACCAATAGATAGTAGGCCTATCTTCAAAAAGCAATGTCTTATGGGCACATATAGCCTAAAACCTCAATTTATCAGGTTGTTGGTTTAGACAGGATATAAAATATGGAGATCTAAAATACTGGTAAAGACGTCATATCTCCAGTTCCATTTGTGTTCAGTGTCAAGCGGGACAACATGCCAAATGCATTGCTAAAAACAATCCTAATGTCTCATGTGACTGTGAACGATGTCTACTTGACTAGTTAGCAAAGAAACTCGTAGTGTACAAGTTTTTGTGATATTGTAAAACAACTGAACCGTCAGAGTATTCCACAACTGAAATTCCCCTTATGGAAAAGACTTGGTTTGAAAATTCTGATGCCAGTTTCTGTGGAATGTTTAGTATTGCTTTGTATGTATATCCGTACTCGGTGGGACAGGTAATTGTCATGGATTGTCCGCTTCCATATGCAAGACAATTTTCAAAAGATCCATGTGGTAAATTATCATGGTTTTGTGATGATTGTTGTGAAATACTAGTTTTCATAATCTGGCCTTCACTTGTTTGACTTTGAAAAAGATCAAAATAATTAGCAATAGCAAATCCTAAGACAAAAAAGCCGACAATGCCAAATACTAAAAGTGCATTTCGTAATGTATGTATTTTTTCTGAATTTTTGTGATTTATCTCCCTTCTTTTGCTAGACGTGGGAACAAAAACATTAATTTTCATTCCATTTCTTGTCTTATACGATTCCAAATACAGACAACTAGAATGAACCTGTTCCTGTGTTTTAGAGCCACAGATATTGCAAATTTGCTGCATTACCTTCTTGCAACTTGGACACAAAGAACAGTTTACAAGTGATCCTCCACAAGTTCTACATGATTCGTCTGGCATTAGCATGAAAAATTTTTAATGATAATTAAGGGATGCTAATAATTGGTACTAATCATTCCTACTAAAAATTTAAATTGAATAATTGTAGAAAGCGATGAAGATTTTGTCTGATAATTGCAAATAACTTTATGGATTTACTGTAATTTGGGTCTCCAACACATTTGTGAGAGGAATTGCAGATGCCAATGCGATATCATTAAATGCGCCAAAGGCACTTGGTATAAGAGATATCATTAATGCAAAGGATGTAAGAGTCAGGTAAATCGGGTTCATTATCGTTCCGGGTTAGGTTTGCTATAAAATATTTACTATACATTCATTCGACTAAAAATAAATTCAGATAGTTATTTTTCTTACGACAATATCGTGTCCTTCATGGACGTGGGACGAATGATTTGCTTTTA
>VBPW01000092.1 GCA_005877305.1 Nitrososphaerota archaeon
GACAATAACCTTTGTCTACTATCTTTATACGAAAATTCTGAACAGCTTCAGGATAATACTTTCGAACCTCATGGAGAAGCTTCTGTTGCTGAATTGATGTCATTATCATTATATTTTAACTTCCTTATTGGGAATAATTATCCAAATTGCCTTATTTCCTTTCTCAATAGCCATCATCGCGGTCCAGCAAGCACCAGATTTACAGTGATTGGATGCATTTCGATTCATTTTAAGACAATGATAACAATAAAGGAATCTTTCTCCCTTATATTCTGGAGGATAATTATCAGAAACTATTACATAAACTATCCTAGATTCTGCCAATTGTAGATTTCTCTCTCTAAATCTCTCAAAACCAACATTACACGTAGCATAATTTGGAGGTCGATTCATATAGCGTTCAGGAGGAGTTAGGGTCTTAGCTAAATAGTCTATACCCTTCATAGGAGAATCGCCAGATGCTATCTCTTCATTGGGATTAGAATCTATTATAGATTTAACAGCTTCAGTAGCCTTTTGGTATCCATATTCTGTGAATTTGTCACGACCATTTCCTACCACTGTAATCATTCTAATAGCCCCAATATTTCAGCAATTTTATTAGCCTTTACATCTCCTATTCTTCGACCCGAATCTAATCTAATATCGGATAAATTCTTAATAAACAATTCTTCATCTTCCTTATCTAAAGCTTTAAACCAATTTGAAAAGAAATATGTAAGACTGGGATATTTATCATTAAATGCCTTAGCTGTCTCAAATCCGAAGGCTTCAAGAAGATAAAGACGATTTTCCTCTAAAGTAGCATCCTTTCTCATTCCGCCTCTCTCGGGAAAATCTTTTTTAACCTTTGGAACTCCCAATCTTTCATTTTCATGGATAAGGTATCGAGCCGTTCCCTTAAGGTCGGTTGTCCAAATAAGCCCAACACCATAGGCTCTAAAATTAGATTCTGTAGTATAAGCACCTAATTCTCTGTCTGGATGGGCTGCATAGTAATCCACTAATCTCATGTATTTTTTGGTTACAAAATCCCAGAATCCAAAACCTTCAATAACTACAAAGGGCTCATATTCCCCTGAATTCTTGGCTAAATCTTTCAGTTGTTCGTAAATGCGCCCATCGATTATGGAGGCAAGAAAGTCCTTTAAATCCTTTCGTTCATAAGACCGATTACGTTCTAATCCTTGAATTACATAATCAGTAAATAAATTCTCCTTCTTCTGTAGGTCTGGAATATACTTTCTAATTATTTCATATTCCTGCGAATTGGAATAAATAGTCATTATCTAACCCTAGAACGGGATTTCCATTTAAAATGCTGCTGAAAGCCTTTTTTTATCATGTCGCCATCCTTGGTAACAGATTCAGATTGCCATACTGCTAATCTGGGCATTTCACACTTTTTACAAGCTTGAGCCGTTGAAATATTAGCCTTTCCACAGTAGGAACATCTCCAAGGAAAACTTCTGATTTTAACCGTCTCTAGCCCACCAGACTTTTAAGTTGAGCTTCTGGGGTCACTGATAATGGAGGTATTGCACAAGCTTCTTCTTGAACTTCTAACTTTACCACACTCCCATAGCACCACTTTAGTCCTCTCTTTCCAGAGGCTGTCAATCCTTCACGAGCGTGGGCAAAATACCAGTATTTGTGTCCATTGAATTGCTTCACATAACGACCATAACAAGGCTTACCGCACTTTGGACAAACCTTATTGTCATTTTCAGTTACTTTATTTTCTACTATTGTAGACATTATAGGTAAGGTCTAACTTACCTATTATTAAGCGTTTCTTGTGCATCTTGTGCACTATTAGGATTATATAGCCCTAGAAGATACCGTTTCCAACCTCGATTCAATGGAAAGGCAAGAATTATCTTCTTTGCTGCCTCCTCAATATGTTTACTAACATAGGATTTATTAGAACTTCCTCCAACATAGACCCATCCTGCTGTTTTACCCACCCGAATCCAATTTGTTGCTAAATAGGTTGCTCCTGTTCGACCTGACCCTATGAGGGTATAGATTAAAACTGGTTTTTTACCATATTTCCTCTCCCAATCCTCGGCTATATTATGGCAAGCTAAAGATAGAATCCTAGACCCAAGAAACTTGATGGTATTTGGCTTTATAGTATAACGCCAGTTATTAATTATAAGGTCTGTAGGTTTTCTTATATAGTCTTTAGGCTGTTGCTTTGATTCCCAACCTATGAATTTATCAAAGGGCTTTGGAAAAGGAACCATGCAATTACTGAAGCCAATAGCTGCAACAACCTCATTATTAAGCCAAACTAGGTAGTTAATTCGTCGTCCTACAATCTTAGTCGTAGGCGTATAACCATGATAAGTTCTTACAATAAAATCAAACTCCTTCTGACTTACAATATTAGAAATCTGTTCTAATCTTAATTCTATTTTTTCTGAAGCCAAGATTTAAGACTTAAAAAGCCTACAATACCAGCCAATAGAAACATTGCTGCAACAATAGCTGTTGCAATTTTTGTTGAAGTTGTATCAAAGTTATTACAGAAAGTTAGAAGCAAGCCATGACAATTATAACTATAACCAAAGGCAGCCCAATTAGGATTAGGTGCAGCATAAGGGGCAACTTTAGAAAAGGCTGCAAGCCCCAAAGCCAAAATAACTACTCCATAAAGAAGTGCAGCTCTTACATAACCAATTGAATAGTCTTTGTCCATATTTCTCGCCATCTATATCTTCTTTGCTTACCTATTTAAAGGTATCGGCTATTTCCTCTACAACTCTTCTTTCTGCTTCCTCTTTAGACAAGCCTTGTTTCATCCAACCTCTAATATAATTAATAGTTAATTCTTCATCCTTTAGAATATCTCTATAAGCTACAAGTCGAGTAAAATCTTCATTCCATCCAAAATTTGGACTATAAGAGTGATTATAGCCTTGACCCTTAGAGCCTTTAAAATCTTCATTTCCCATTGAAGGTATATATTCACCTTTCTTTATAGGACAAGTAGTAAATACTCCCATTCCGTGTATTTTACTTGGCCTATATTCGAAGGCATAATAGGCATATAAATGATTTCCATCTAGCCACTTAATATTATAGCCTTCCTCTAGAGCCATTCTAATCTCTAATTCTTTCCTTCGCTCGGAGTCATGTAATTCGATTATCCAAGATTTTATATCTTTGAAATTAGTACAACTATCAAGAACATCGAATTCGGCTCCTTCAACATCGACCTTAATTAAGTCT
>VBPW01000093.1 GCA_005877305.1 Nitrososphaerota archaeon
TTATAAAGGCTTATCATATTTCACCCTTAGTTTTGAGGGTAGTAATGATTTCAGAAGATAGGACACTGATTTAAGATGGAAATCAGAATTCCGCTGGCCGACGAAGCTAAGTTTTTGCTTCATACTACCGATATGCTTTCTCTGAATGTGAAGACTGTTATCAGCCGAACCCATCTAATGAGAAATGGTTTTCTGAGCATTCAAGCAACTCTAAGCCCCGCTTATCCTAGCGAACATAGTAAGGAATTTAGGAAGAGGGGTTATAATGGGCGTTTAGTTTTCGCCATATGCCATCATGGGCATTATGCATGGATGAAAGTGCTTTTTCAGACGATTCCTTTTGCTAAACTAAAATCGGTTATGACTCAGAGAGTAGGCGAGGCATGGATGAATAAGCACAATTTCGAGAGGGTGGCCGATAAAATTGGTTATCAGAATGTAGGTTCCATAATGGAGCCTCGACTAGCTTCAGAAGCGTGTGATTGTTAGAAAATGCCTAAGTCCACAAAACCCAAGATTGTTTATGTCCGAAATCAGACGGATAAAACCATCTATGCGACAGCCTGCGATTATAACAGTTTACAGGTTTGGATTTCTAGAACCCCAGAACAATCTAACCATCTAGGAGCCGAGCCTATCGAGTCTAACTTTGGTAAACCGATTCCGATTAGGCACGATTGAATACCATGCCAAATCATACGAAGCACCTTCTTCCTAACTATTCACCTTTCATGTGTTGGTGTGGAGTCTATCATAGATTCGGAACCCAAATACAGAAAATCCATGACCAAAGGGAACCTCTACTTGCTAGAGCTTTGAAGACTTTCGCCGCTTGTCGCCGTTAAAAAAATTTAAGCCCGTAACAAATCTTGTTCTGTTCTGATAAAAAAAATAACGGAGGGGTTTCTCCGTAGTCGGCCCCGTCTCGTTCCAGCCTGATTAGGGTGCGCTTTGCCACGCTCGTTCTCTCGGTATCTCCTAAGTCACACCATGGGGCGATTCTCAAGTTTCCTCTTCCTTTAAGGAGGGGTTTGACCTGAGAGCCTTACGGTTCTTGAGTCTGTGACTATGGCTCGGGGAGGGTTTGGCCTTCGTCTGCTAGGTTCCATCTCCCTATTAGTGTATAAGGGGCTAGGGGTTAATACGCTTTTTTGCCGAATTCCATAAAAACTAACTTCTGAAGTTGCTAAAGAGGAAGAAAAGCATAAATAAGGAATAGCCTTCTTTAGAAGGGAAGAGGTAAAAGAATGACCTATACACTAGAGCAATACAAGAAAGACAGAAAGCGGGTTGAAGAGACATGGATGAAACTGATAACGCCTAAGTCTAATCCCATGAAAGGACGAAAGAAAACTCCTTATTCAAACGAAGATGTTTTAGTGGTTGATAAATATGGAGTTGTTTACGAAGATTGAACGGTTGGCTTTTCAGAGGCGCGAACTTCGCTAATGCTCTATGGGCTGTTATGATTGTGGTTGTAATTCTAGGGTTCTTTTTTGGAGCAAAGTAATTTTGACTAGCACAAAACAAGCGAGACGGGCGAGAGAGGAATACAGTAAAATCCTACCGATTCCTAGACTCTCGGCAGGTAAGAACCTAAATCGGAAGGGTTATTTAATCGGCTGGACAAGAACCGAAGAGGATGCTCAGAAATGGGCTAAGGTCTTCAATGGCTATTTCATTGTTAGTGATGTAGGAATCGGATATGACCTTTACGGAGAAGTCTAAAATGGCAAATAAAATGAATCTTTGGGTAAAACAAGCTCGAAAAAAACTAAAGATAGAATTCGGCGGTGCTTGTTCTAATTGTGGCTCTAAAGCAGGTCTTCAATTCGCTCATATTCATCCTACAGCCCTAAGCGGAAAAGGCAGAGGAAGAAAGGAACGGATATTAGACATTAGAAAGAATCGAGATTCCTATCGTTTACTATGCTCAACTTGTCATAGTATTTATGATACTAAAGAGATTCTCTAATGTGTCAGGGTCATAAGCAGAAAGCCGACGATAAGGATTGCCATCGGGATTGTAGAGTTTGTTTGATTCAAGATTTCGAGATTACAACTCGACAACAAGCCTTAGAGGATGAGGCACAAGCTTTCGATTTAGAACGATTAGAATTTACCGAGCAGGTCATATACGAAATGGAACATGACCTGTAAAAAAATTGAATCTCAGGACAAATCTTGAACTTCCAATTGATGAGCCATTCTGTCTTTTGTCCTTCCTCAACCCTTCTTCTAGGAGCTAAGTCATATATACGCTTTTTTGCCGAATTCCATAAATAAAGTCTGTAGGTTTAGAGATAACTTACTAAAAACAATATATAGTGTTGCTTACCTAAATGGAGTTATGTGTAATAATGACATTCTTCTGAATGCGGAAGATACTCAGCATAGTGTAAAGTTTATTTGGGATTTGTTAACTGAAACTATAGGCAAGATGATGCCTGTTTTAGAACCTCCAACTCTTAAGTTTGGTCAGGCATATAAGCGGCCTCATGCGTCTGGCGTTTATAATCCTCTTAGCCATGAAATAGTTGTAAGGGCTGGTAAAGATACTAGAGGTTATTATTCTCTTTTGGCTTTAATCCACGAGTTAACCCATGCGAGAGGCTTTCTTAGGCATGGGAAGGTTATGGAATATAGATTCCCTCACATTCTGTGCAACGATAAATGGAGCGTTAAGATTCTTGAGGACTTAGTATCTAAAGGAATAGTCGAGGTAGAGACTTAGATGGACATTCAAACAATAAAAACCCAATTCCAAACGGGAGATACTAAGGTTGGTTGGTTTGTCTCCTTCGACTTAGCGCACGATGATAGGTTAGTGGCTCAAGATGAGAACGGAAGAGCTAATGAGCTAGGGAAGAAACTTCAGGCTATTAGACAAAAGCTATGGAGGCAACTAAGAGCCTATGGATGCTCGATGATAACACAGTCATTCTATCGCATACCTAGTGAAGAGAGGTTAGAGCTAGTAAACAAGATGTTTGAGGCTATTAAGGCAAAGCTAAAGGATTTGGGGATTGAGGGGAATCTGATAAGAATTTTTCCTATGCAAACTGCGACTCTCGCATGGGATGAAATGAACCTTCAAGCTATGCAAAATATACTCGGGTTCCTTCAGAGAAAACTCAAATTCTTCATTAAGTTAGATTCGAGCCTACTAGAGACTAAGGACAGACAGAGGTTTACGGTTGCTGTATCAGAGGTTAATGAAATAGTCAACATGGTTGAGACAACCAAAGAACTAAGAGAATCTCCTCTTAGAGCCGACTATGAGAATATTGTCTTTCAAGCTCAGAACCTAG
>VBPW01000046.1:0-3362 GCA_005877305.1 Nitrososphaerota archaeon
AAGTGATTTATCATTCGAATATCTATTTTTATAGCTTGCCAAGGTTTTCTATATATCCAACCATTCCACCAAATATAAAGGATCTTTGATTTTTTGTCTCTGGTAATCTATCGAATTTCAACAAGTAACTTATTTAATTAAATTTAAGATTGGATTACGAAATATTTTGGTATGAAAAACTTTAGGTAGTTTCCCATCGTTTGAACAAATCATGCTCAATACCAAACTGATCTAGACATTTTCCAACAATGTGATTTAGCATATCGTCTATTGTTTTTGGTCTATTGTAGAATCCTGGCATTGCAGGAAGAATGATAACTCCTATCCTAGCAAGCTTTAACATATTTTACAAATGAATACTTGTCACTGGTGTTTCAAGTGGAACAAGTACTAATTTTCTTGACTCTTTCATTGTTACTCCAGCTGCTCTTGCAACCAAGGTTTCTTCATAACCATTTGCAATACTTGAAAGTGTTTTCATACTACATGGGATTACAATCATTCCGTCTGTTTTATGAGTTCCACTTGAAACACTTGCAGCCATGTTGGAATCATCAGAATAGTGATCCGCAAGAGATCTTAGATATTTGAAATCATAATCTGTCTCTAAAACAAGACATTTTTTTGCCCATTCTGTCATGATTAGATGAATTTCAGTATCGCGTTTTTTGAGAACCTCAAGCATCCTTATCCCATAAAGGATGCCAGAGCTACCCGTAATTCCTATGATTAACCTCACGATCAAACTGTTCTGGTTTGATATTTAATTCCAACTATATGTTCTCATGCCTCACCTTTAATTACAACAGAGATTTTCTCAGACTTTATGAGTGTGAATTTGAACACGGTTGAAGAAAAACTTGTTTCTGAACTTAGGCTTTCGCCAATTCAAGCTAAAGTGTTTGTCTTGGTTGTAAAAAATGGAAAGATGTCGGCAGAAAATATATCAAAAAAATTAGGAATATCCAATTCAGCAGCACTAGACACTGCACAAAATCTAATAGATCTTGGTGGTTTTATTGACATAACAAAGACTGAATTTGAATCCACACATCCAAGATTTGCTGTTGTAAATATGTACAGACGAATGTGTCAAAGAGAAAATATTCAATTTAAAAAAAATCTCCTTGTAGATAATATCTCCATTATTTTAGAAAAACCATATGATGATGCAAGAACTAAATAGAACCGAGTCTGGAGAAGGAATAATGTCAGTACATCAAGAAACATGTAAACATGAAACAGTCTATTTTGGTGTTACTAACATAAACTATGAAAAAAAGACAATTGGTTCAGTTGATATTTGGCGTTGTGTTAAATGTAAAAAAATTTTCTGTGAAGAAAAACAACTAGGAATTGAAAGTATAGTAGATTATGTTGGAATGCCCAAAATAGATAAAGATCAAAAATGGGCAGTTCTTTTATGTAATTTAAGAAAACATAAAGAAAAATGGAAGCTTGTCAAGATTAGAAAGGATGATGAGATTCAACATGAGTGTTTGGATGAAAAAGTTATCAAACTTAAAATAAATGACTTTAAGATCCAGGACGAAAAACATTGGAACTTTCTTATAGAAAACTCTGTTAACAAAGCAGTTGAGATATAGGGGTTATTCATGAATCTTAGGGTCCATATCAACAATGTTCATGGAAGTCAAATAGCTGCAAAAATTACTGGGGTTTTTACCATTGATGAACACTATTCTTTTAGGTTTAACGCTATAGCATTTGGGAGAATCGGGGGTCATAATATTGGTGCAAAAATTCCTAAATCCACACAGAAGGCACTTGAAAAACTAGGATACAATGTAGATGAAGTGATAAACGAACTTCAGCACAAATTAGTTCATGGTGATATTACACTTCCTGAGGGAATTAAAAAAGACACATTTGCTGACAGTTAAAACTGGGCTTCTGATAATGCTTTTTCACAGGAACAATTCCTTTGTTGTGGAATTAAATCAGGAAGGAGTGAAAGAATTTTTCTAGTAGTTTCAACGTTTTTTGATAATATCTTCAAAACTTCTTTTGCTGTTACTGGCTTATCTGCCCATACATCATAATCGGTAACAGTTGAAATTGAAACATAGCACATTTGAGCTTCTCTGGCAAGCTGACATTCTGGTACCAAAGTCATTCCTATGATGTCTGCTCCTATTACTTCTTTATAGAATTTTGATTCAGCCCGTGTTGAAAATCTTGGTCCCTCAATACAAACATAGGTACAATTTTTATGAATCTTTAGATTTATTTTGTCCGAGACTTTGCTTACTGCGTTTTGTAGTTCAGGACAAAATGGATCTGCAACAGATATGTGGACTACCTTCTCTCCTTCAAAAAAAGAATGTTTTCTTGATTTTGTAAAATCAATAAATTGTGATGGTAGAACAAAGTCTCCTGGCTTTAGATCTTGTTTTAAACTTCCTACTGCAGAAGGAGCAATTATTCTTGTTATACCCATTTCTTTGAACGCCCAAATGTTAGCTCTAAAATTAATTAAATGCGGAGGAATACTATGTTTTCTTCCATGTCGGGGCATAAATGCAACTTTTTTACCTTTGAAAATTCCTAATGTTATAGAATCTGACGTCTTTCCAAATGGAGTATCGACAGTAATCTCTTTGCTTTCAGTGAGGAGACCAGAATCATAAATTCCAGTTCCACCAAATATGCCTATTTCTGCTTGTTCCATTAGTACTTCACTAGCGATTCATGCCTGTAGTTTTTAATTTCCTTTGAACCTTTTAGATCTGTTAATTCTATTATAAACGCAAATCCGGTAACTTTGCCTCCTATTTTCTCAACTAGTTTTGCTGCAGCTTTTGCTGTTCCACCAGTGGCTAGTAGATCATCACAGATTAGAACTTGTTGTCCTTTTTTTATGGCGTCATTTTGAATTTCCATTGTTGCACTTCCATATTCTATATCGTATGAAATTTTTCTAGTTACTCCTGGTAATTTTCCTTGTTTTCTAATCATTATCATTCCTTTGTTGAATCTTAACGCAATAGCGCAAGCTAGAGGAAATCCCCTTGATTCAATCCCTGCAATTAAATCAATATCATTTGGATGATAAAGTTTGGCAAATTCATCGACTACAAGTGAGAGTGCTGATGGATCTCTTAAAAGTGGGCTGATATCTCGAAACAAAATCCCTTTTTTTGGGAAATCTTGTATTTCGGCAATTTTTTCTTTAAGATTCACAACATGACTGGCATTAGGTGGATGTAAAAAATATTTCTAATAAAAAATTTGTTATTTGATGTTTATCTTTGTGGTTCCCTGACCAGTTATTGATTTTACCTGAATTATGTAAGTTCCAGGATTGAAGTTTACAGGTATCTTCCAAAGTGTACTGAAAT
>VBPW01000046.1:3402-19555 GCA_005877305.1 Nitrososphaerota archaeon
GGTGGATCTCTGTCAAGCTTTACAGAAATTCCTTCATGTCCTGATTTTATAGTGAGATTTAGGCTTACATGATTAACGCCACTGGTTGCTTCTAATTTCCAAATTCCTGTGGTGCCATCTCCAGGAATTCTAAAATCTGTTGAAGAAAAGATTCCGGTTTTATCGGTGAATGTGTCTTGAGATTTTACAATCACACCATTAGGATCAGTAAGAGTAATTCTGAGGATTGTGTTTGGATTAGATTTACCTAGAATAATAATATTATCGCCCAAAAGATATGTGTCTTTTATGGTTTTCATGGTAATTGCCCCCGAACCAGTCTGAAGGCCAATTGCAAAATTTTCTACTGCCTTGTCATTTCCTCTCTGAATTACTGCAGCATAGATTCCAGGAGTGTATGATGTCACATTAAAAGAATAAATGACAAATCCATTAGAATCTACCTGAATCGTATCAGCAAACTTTTGTTTGCCAGATGGGTCTATTACTACCAGATTGAGAGTTGAAGAGGGCGGGCCTGAAATGTTAATGGCAGGTTTATCAACATTTTGATAGTTTAGTTTGTCCATTGAAAGTGTTAGCCGAGGAACTGGATCTTCTCCAACACCAAAGTAGGCTGTAACCACGTCAGTTCCTTGTGACGCAATTACTTTGTATGTACCTTTCATTGCAGCACTATCTGTTGAATAAGTTATTGCTATCTTTCCATTAGATGTGACATTGGCATCCTTTGTAAAGACTTGATTGCCTGTAGGATCAATAATTCTAAAGGATATGGGCTGATTGGAAATTGATGTACCATTGATAACTAGAGTTTGACCTGGATCTATTTTTGATTGTGATGTTGAAAGTAAAATTTGATGAGTGGTTACTACATTGTTGGAATGAGACACTTTATTTTTACCATCTGACACCACAATGGTGTATGCTCCAAAGGGTGCATCTATGGGAATTGTTCTAGTTAAAGAATAATGACCTGTTTTATCTGCTGTTGTTGTAAATGTTGTAAGACTTTTACCACTTGAATCTAGTATAGTTATAGTCAAAGTACTCCCAGGAGGTGCGGTTCCTGAAACAGTCTTTGTATCTCCTCTATGATATATCGTATCAGCAACAACAGTTAACGGTATATTCTGATTTACAATGTTTCTTTGGTGTGCTTCTTGAATTAGAGTGCTGAATATTTTTGAATTACCGATTTGATCTTTAACAAAAAAGCTTACACTTCCAATTGGTTGGTCATCTGAAATTTTTGTAGTTATTATAAAATTACCTTTATCATTAGTTGTAAAGGAATTAATCTTGTTTGTCCCGATATACAAATCTAGGCTTGCTGTAGCAGCAAAACTAAGGCCAATAACTCGTACATCTGAACCTGTTCTTGGCGTAGAGGGAATTATTCTGAAACTTGACCCATCTAACACACCAGGTGGTTTAATGGGAGGTTTGTTTTCAGGAGTTCCAATTGGACTTGTAGGAGTTCCAGTTGAAGATGTACCAATTTCTCCTGAACCCAATTCGTTGTTATTGTTATTCAATGCTTTCCATGTTATAACAGGATTTGATTGGTCAGTTTTAACTATAAAATTTACAGATTGACCTGGTTTTGTTGGGTTTGTGGAAGAAAAGGTTAACGTGTTAGGAGAACTCTTTATGCCAAACCAACCATTATCTGACTTGAACGATTTAAAATTCCCGCCTTGACCAATTTGCAAAATTACAGAACTAATATCAGAAATGTTTTTACCATTATTGGTAAAATGCAAAGTTGTTATCATGTCATTGTTTGAAGCAGTTACTGTAACAAGGTTAGTTGTAGCATGTGCTCCTGTGAATATTAATGAAGTAAAGGTACTAGATACAAATAAAATCAAAAGAAGAATTGCTCTAAATGACGTAACTATCATAACAAAACAAAATCTTTCTCCAAATTAAACCTTAACCAGCTTTTATACAATGACTATACTTTTTTACAACTTGAATGATGGGAAAGATGAGTAAAGTACAAATTCTAGCCTCAGGTACGATTTACCTTTTATATGGAATAGTCTCCGAAAGAATATTCTGGTTTTGTCTTATTCTCTCAGCAATCAGTCTGTATATTGACCTGAATTGATCCTTTGTTTTATCAGACAAAAATTCTGTTTCTTCAAGTGCAATTTTCTCACAGATGTATCTGCAAATATCTTCCCTATCAAATTTTTCCCAACCTAGATGTTGTTTCTCTTTCCAAATCTCATTTAGATTTTCTATTATGCTTTTTTTACCTTTTGCAACAAGATTTTCCCGGGTTAAATTTGTATATCCTTCTTTTCTTAGTTTAATTTCATATGTCTGATTTACTGCATAGAGGTAATCATCATCTACAATTAGGTCTTCTATTGACTGCTTTGTCTGACCGCCGAGTTCAAAAAATATCATCTGGACTGATTTGAAACCATTTGCTTGTAATAATGTCGAAATTTGACGTGACTGGTCTGTGTTATCAAGAAGTACAAATGTATTGTAACCATGGTTTCTGTAAAATATGGATAATGGTAAAACTGAATTTTTGTTGTATGCTGGAACTATGTTTAATGGATTCATTGAAAGATTAGGATCTTTTAATAATTTATCAAACGAATTTAGATACATAGAATCTGTCATTGTTTCTACAATGATTACAGGTCTTGAATTGTATCCAATTCCCCTATCAATAATTGATTCTACAAGACCTCTTGATAAACCATAAAGAATTGGGGTTAAGGTTTGATCATCGGCATTCCAATAATCATAATAAATATGACTAAGATGTTTTCTCTTATCAAGTTCTACAACAAGTAAGTTTCCGGGAGTATAATCAAATATCATAAATGGAGAATGAGTTGCATATAGAATTTGATTAGATCCTGCAAGGTTCTTTAACAAATCAGAAATTCCTCGTTGCTGAGTTGGGTGTAAATTTCTTGCAGGTTCATCAAGAAGTAAAATGGCTTCTTTTAGTTCAGATCTCTGTGTTTCTGCAGCAAAATTCACAATAAATGAAAATGTCCACTTAAATCCCTCTGCTCTCCTATTCAATAGCCCTGTGTTTGTAACAGTGCCATCTTTGTGAACGTCAGAAATTACTACACTCAATATGTTTCCAGGATTATAACGCAATTCTACATGAATCGGGTCTCCTTTCCATGCAGGATTTAGTCTCTCACTTAACTTTCGACTTGATGTGTGCAAAAGTTTTATCAATCTTGAGGGAGTATTTGCTACCTCTTCAAGTTTATCTGCATCAAGTTCTGCTAGATAAAATAAATTCTTGACTGTTTCGGCCTTATCGAATTCCTCAATATATTCTAATCCTTTTGGTCTTATTCCCTTTGTTTCTTTTAAAAACTCATTAAGATCAATATTTCCTAAAATCTTTTTGTAATCTGAAAAATAAACAAACCGAGGGTGTAATTTATCTTCTATAAAATTTTCAAGGGCAGAACGCTCACTTGTTCCTACAAGGAGATTATCATAGATGTTATCGATGTCTTGGTATATTTTTTCCCATTCAGAAACTATCTGTCTTTCTTCTGATGCTAATAGGTAAATTTGATTGTTGAATTCTGCTATCATATTGGTAAAAGCATCCCTTGTCCTTGGAGGATTGCCTTGTAATAATTTGGTATCTAGCCGTATACGAATGGAGTTTGGAATATTAGACACAAAATTTTGTATGCGTTCAACAAAGTTTTCCCATGAATTTAGTCTTTTACTAGCCTCACCGCTGATTTTTACATCGCCAAAGTCGTACTGTATTCTTGGACTTGTTTGAGTCCTGTAAATTTTTACGGTCTTGATGTCTTGTAAGTTTGGAAACCTTTCCTGAATTAACTTGATTTCTTTCTCACTTAGTTCAAAATCCCCCTCGGCTAATCTTAATTCTGACTTTAATTCATCTGCCATCTCATCGCATAAATCTAATTCAGAAACTTTGGAACCCTTGTTCAGTAAAGTAAGTGCTTCAAGTATTGTTGTTTTTCCACTTTCATTTCTTCCAATGAAAGCAGCCAAATCGCCAACTTTGATTTCACCAGAATCATGAATACAACGAAATGCACGTATTCTAAATTTTCGAAGACGCATCTAGCGGCTATGTGCTTGTCTATGATTTAACTTATTCGTCAAAGTGATCTGTTACATAACTAATTTTTTGACTAAATAGATATAAGGGAATGAAAATGGTTAGATAACAAAATGGCTGTGCAAAAGATGGCTTTGCTTGTTTTTGTCTTTCCAGTTGTAATCTCTATAGCTTTTGGTGTATCAGTTCTATCAGATGTGTTGGGGCAACCTGATCGACATCTCAACATGTGGCAGTTTGTTAATACTAAACAACCATCTCAACCTGGAGACAAAGACATTATAATTCAAAATCTTTTGAATTCTTATTCCATTTCAATTCCGGTAAGCATTACTGTGAGAATCAATAACACTGCATTTGATTGTGGAGATCTTTACATTACAATTTATGACCTTGACACTTCTCCAAGACAAGTAGCAGCGCAAAATGGTTACTTCTCGCAATGCTTTGTAGCAAACAATTCAAGTTTGCCAATTGATGATACATTTTCACAGATAATTGAGAAACTAGGTAATTATGAAATTGTAACAGAAATGAAAGACAAAAACAATCAGAACACGATAACTGCCACTTCTCACTTTAAAGTTCAATAAAACAAATGCTATGTTATTATATTGCTTTGAAACAAGGACTCTTGGGAGTACTAGTTATTTAGGGGATATTTATGACCAAAAAGAAAGAGAAGAAATCTGTAAAAAAAACAATGGAAAAGAAACCAGTTGAAAAGAAACTAGAAAAGAAACAAGTTGAAAAGAAAAAATTAGTCGACAAGAAGCGTTTAGCTGAAAAGAAAACAGTACCTAAAAAAGAACCCGAGGTAGACGAATTTGAAGAAATTTCAGATAAAGAACTAGAAAACTTTGAGATTGAAGGATTGAACATGGAAAAGCTTACTGCAACCGTTTGTAATCTCGTAGCAAAAAGCGGCGACGAAGGGATATTTCAAAGTGATCTGTGGAAAAAGATGAAGCTAACTAGCCGAGATGGTTCAAGGCTAGCTCTCAAGCTTGAGAGACAACATATGATAAAACGCGAAAAGGTTTTAGAAAATGGTCGTTGGACATACAAGCTGAAAATTGCACATGCACCAGTCAGTACACAATCAATTGAAGCTGCGCCCTGTTTAATCTGTCCTGTCGAACAAAAATGTACACTGGAAGGAGAAATTAGTCCAAGAACCTGTCCGTTAATTGAACAATGGGTTATAACAGAATTAACTAATATCAAAAAGACGAAGAAATGAAACTAATAGACGCACGACGAGATTTTTACAGAAAACTAGCTCATCAAGAAGGATATAGAAGTAGAGCAGCATACAAACTTAAAGAATTAAACAAATCATACAGGATAATAGGTCCTGGTTTTTATGTTCTTGATCTTGGATGTTCACCTGGGGGATGGACACAAGTTGCAACAGAACTTGCAGGAAATAAAGGCAAAGTAATGGGTGTAGATACCTCTTATGTGGAAGAAATTCCAAACGTTCACATCATAAGGGGAAACATTGAAGATGAATCCATTGTTGAGGAAGTGTTTTCGTATTTTGGAAAAAAAGTAAACGCAATAATTTGTGATTTATCTCCACAAGTAAGTGGAACGTGGGCAGTTGATCATGCAAAACAGATTGCATTAAACTATTCTGCAACCAAAATAATGGATTACGTTTTGGCTTACAAAGGAAATGCGTTGTTTAAGGTATTTGATGGAGAATATTCTAACGAATTTCGGGATTATATCAAAAAGAAATTTACCAAAGTCCAGTTACGAAAACCAAAGGCAAGCAGAAAAACAAGCAGTGAGCTCTACTTTATCTGCCTGGGATATTTATCTTAAATTAAAAAATTTGTAATATTTTGTCTATTCTCGCATTTGTCCTAAATCCTGAAGGATCTAGAGAGGTTTGACTGACTTGAAATCCATCTTTTTGAAGCTTTTCTATTATCTTTGATAGGGAAATAGGTGCACATCGCTTTTTTCTGGCTATTTCATCAAGAGTAAAATATGTACCTGGCATACAGATTTCATTCTGACACTTAAGTAATGTTTTCTCACAAGATTTGTCAACTAGGAATTTTTTTTGCTCTTCTAGCATTTGATTCACAAATGCTTTGTCATATAGATTGCCTATCCAAAGTGGACCCGCTGAATCCAATTTTGTACTACAAATTTCACATGAAAATTCTTTTTCATTTTGAACTTTTCGATGGCCACAGCTCTTGCAGTGAACAATATAACCCATATTTTCTTGAGAATCTGTTCGTACTAACACCTTGACATAGACTTTGTAGTAATGCATATTGGTTTGAACAAAAAGTGGAACGATTTGAACATCTAGCCTACCTGCAACAAGATGAATGCAACCAAGAATCAATCGTATCGCAATTTCGTTTCCATATTCTGTTTTTACAGGAACTCCATAATATTTTCTCTTACATGCATCTTGATATAATCCGTGTAAAACGGGAAGATCAGTAGCAGTAATTGAAAGAAGACCTCCATGAGATGTGGCACGGATACCACAATCAAGAAACCTAGTGGGGGAACCAAAAGGATCAATATCTACAATTGCCCCGCGAGTATCTCTTTTAGAATGTGAGCTTAGAAACCTACATGCTTCATTTTCTGAAAAATCGCATTTTGTAACCTTGTTTAACTTTGCCGCTCTCATGGCAATTTCGATAGCACTTGGATTTACATCATTGGCAAAAACTTGTTCAATTGATTCGATTTCATTTGCAACTCGAATACTATGGGCACCAATACCTGCAAGGGAATCAAGAAAAATTTTTGGCCCCTTAAAATTTTGTAAAAACGTTGAATATGCAATAATAGAAAAATCTCTACTTATCCTCGCTCGAGGATTAAAAAAAGCAGGTTGTTTTGGAGGGGCGTTTACACTAAGTGAATCCTTGGGAACAAGAAGTTTGGTCTTTCCTTCAACAATCTCTACAAGGTCCTCAATTTCCAATTCTATTTCACCAATGCTTTCTAAAATGATTTGATAAGTTAAAACATGCTCCTTATAGCAGGAATTGTTATCTATATGAGAAAGTACGAACACCATGGCACAGACTCTCTCCAAACCGCGTCTAAAGCAAAAGTACAGAAAAATCAAAATAACACCTCGATTTTGTTACTTTAGATCTGAAAATCTGGAGAATCAATCAGATTTTGCCACAGAGATATCTTATAGCCTAACAAGGAAAAACAAATTCATCCATCCCAAGTTCTTCTATGATGAAAAAGGCTCCAAATTATTTGAAGAGATATGCGTGTTGCAAGAATATTATCTCACAAGAACTGAGCTTGAAATTTTACGGTCAATAAAACTGGAGATGGCAAATCATTTGAGTGGCGATTATGCATTAATAGAACTTGGGAGCGGTTCGGCCACAAAAACAAGGACACTTTTAGAAATATTGACTCGAAAACAAAAATCTGTTGAATACTATCCCATTGATATCTCTGAGATACTAAAAGAAACCTCTGAGAATCTACAAAGAGATTATGATAATTTGAATATCATGGGAATTATTGATCAATATGAGATTGGGTTAAAATTTATAAAAAAACTGAGTATTCAAAATCAGTTAATTGTTTTTCTTGGATCTAGTTTAGGGAATTTCAACCTAGAAGAAAACATGAAATTTCTTAAAAAAATCCGTGCTCTAATGAAAGAAAATGATTTGTTCTTACTGGGTTTGGATTTGGTAAAGGACACAAAAATTCTAGAAAAGGCTTACAATGATAGTAAAGGTGTAACTTCTAAATTCAATTTGAATCTATTAAAGAGAATCAATGATGAATTAGCTGCAAACTTTGATTTAGACAAATTTGAGCACGTGTCATTATTTAACAATGAAGAAAAAAGGATAGAAATGTACCTTCGCTCAAAAGAAAAACATGAGGTTCTCATTTCAGCAATTAATCTTGCATTAAAATTAGAAAAAGATGAATTGATTCACACAGAATATTCTTACAAGTATACTGTATCTGGGATCAAAGACATGGCAGAAAAGGCTGGCTTGAAACCTGTGAAAATATGGCGTGACAAGGACAATTATTTTGCACTAGTTCTTTTTTCCATTAAAAATTAAACATTTTCAGCACATCTAAATCCTGCAAACATCCATCTATCGTCTGGTCTGAAAAAGTTTCTATAACTATTTCTAATGGAATACTTTGGAGTTGCAAAAGAAGAGCCGCGTAGAACTTTCTGGCTGGTAAACCACTTGTCATTATACTCTGCAAAACCAGACTTGAATCCAGGATGTCCCACAAACTCTGACGACGTCCATTCCCAGACGTCCCCCATCATTTGATAACATCCGTAATGGCTTTTTCCTTGTGGATAGGATCCAATTTCTGAAGGTGCCCAGATGTACGATTCTAAAAGATTTGCGTGGTTGTCCGTAGGTGGTTCATCACCCCATGGGTAGATAGTCTTTTTCTGTTTAGTCTCGTTCCAGCACGCTGCTTTTTCCCATTCTGCTTCTGTTGGAAGTCTTTTTTTTGCCCATTTGCAATATGCGTCTGCTTCATAAAAACTCACATTGCAAACTGGTTCTTTTGGATTGAACTTTAGATTTCCTCTAAAGTCGTGTCTTAACCATTTCCCATCTTCTTTTTCCCAGTACATGGGAGCGTTCCATCCATTCTTTTTTACTGCATCCCAACCATCAGACAACCAGAATCTAAAATCTTCATATCCACAGTCTTCAATGAATTCCAAATACTTTCCGTTTGTTATAGGAAATGCATCAATCTTGTATGGATTCAGGTAGACTTTGTGTTCTGGAAGTTCGATATCATAGCAAAAATCTTTGCCTGAATAGCCCATCTCATACAAACCGCCTTGGACCTTAACAGAAATATTTTCAACTTTTGGTGGATGCGGCAAAGAATTCTTCTTGATAGGCTTGTATGTACTGGCAAGAAGATGCTGAATGTCATAAACTAAAAGCTCTTGGTGTTGACACTCGTGATTCAAAGCCATCTTTATGAGATTTATGTCATTTTCATCAATTCTGTTTTTAAGAAAATCTTCGACTCGCTCATTTATCAATTGATAGTAAGCAAGTGTTTCATTAACAGTAGGCCTAGACAATATACCCCTTTTTGCTTTATCATGTGGTTGACCAAATGATTGATAATATGAATTGAAAATTCTTGAGAAATCTTTTGAATAAAATTCATAACTATTGTCTATTTGATTCATAATTACTTCATAAAACCAACTCATATGACCAAGATGCCATTTTGGCGGGCTCATAAAAACAGCAGTTTGAACTACATAATCTTCTTTTTCTAAAGGTTGTACTATCTCTAAGGTTCTTGCTCTAGTATTTTTAAATTCATATAATTGAGGGTTATCGCTTTTTACATTTTCAGTTGTAGCGGTGGTCATGAAGTAAATATTAAAAAATGATATATGAATGATTCGTCTTTACATGATTTTAGTATGAAAAACGATTGTGATCATTTTGAATCCGCCAAAGAAAACATAACACAAAAAACCGAGGGCTGTGAAAAATGTGAAAAAAAAGGCACGGATTGGGTAGCACTTCGACTTTGTTTAACTTGTGGACATGTAGGATGTTGCGATTCATCAGTTGGTAAACATGCTACTAATCATTTTGAAAAGACTGGTCATCCTGTAATGGTTGCACTTCCAACAATGTCTTGGAAATGGTGTTATGTCCATAAGAAATATTTCTAATTCCTGCCAATTTTCTAATTGCAAAGAAAAAATTCAGCGGGCCCTGGTTTTTGAACTGACAGTCAGTCCGAGAACCGAGAGGGTTTGTGAAAACAATTTTACAAAAAATTGCAGTAAGCTTATCGTGGTAGCTACAAAACTCTTTCTAATTTTTTATTTTAATTTTTCAAACGAACTCGTTGAATAAAGGAAGCTCCCTCTACTATGGTATTTTGTGCCGGTTTTTCGTAATGAGCAGATAATATCGTACGTTATGATTTGTTGAAGAGACAGTTAGAAAATAATTTAGACAATTCTATCGAACTACCATAACTGGACAGCTTGCATGATGCATTACTTTTTGTGAGACGCTGCCAATTAGCAATTCTTGAAATGCATTCCTGCCCCGGGTTCCCATAATGATCAAGTCATGGCTTTTGGTTTTGGCAATATCAATTATTACTTGGGCAGGATCGCCTTGTGTTACCATTATTTCTATTGGCACATTATTTTTTGCAGCTTGAATCTTATACTCACCTAGCATTTTTTCGGCTTTGGTTTTAAGCTCGTCTATTAGCTCAAAAGTTGTAGCACTATCACCCCCTAGTTCGCATTGTACAACATGAACTACATCTAATTTTGAATTACATTTTTGTGCAAGGTAAATTGATTCTTCAAACGCCTTTTTTGCTGATTCTGATCCATCTATCGCAACAAGAATTCTTGAGAACAATATATATGATTACATGATTGTTACTAATATTATTGACTTTCCAAAAAAGTTTGTTTGTCTCATCAAATGATTGTTGTCGATAAGACTGATTTTATAGTGTAAATTGATTAGAGATCTTTTATACCAAGTTCTTTTCTCAGAGATTCAGAGCTGGTAAGACCCAATTACTATCTTAGAAATAATTCACACCCAATTTTTTCATAAAAAAATCAGTCTCTGAATGATTTAATACATCTAGCGCAACAAAAACACAAATGATAATTTGTGGTGTAGATGATGCAGGAAGGGGTTCAGTATTAGGCCCGCTTGTCATTGCAGGAGTCATTATGGAACGCACCAAGATAAAACACCTATCAGAAATTGGAGTTAAAGACTCTAAACAACTAACCCCTAATGCGAGAGAAATGCTCTATAAAAAAATTATTGCTATAGTTGACGACTATTACATTGCAAGGATTTCTCCTAAAATAATAGATCAAAGTGTTCAAAAGAACCGACTAAACCACTTGGAAGCAAAATACATGGCCAAAGTAATTTCAAAACTTAGACCAGATTCTTCCTATGTTGATTCATGTGATGTAAACCCATCTAGATTTGGTAAAGAGATTTCAAATCTTGCTAATTCTGGTAGAATTTATTCAAGACATCATGCAGATAGTCTGTTTACTATAGTTTCTGCTGCTTCTATTGTGGCAAAAGTAAACAGGGACAAAGCCATAAGAAAACTACGAAAAAAATACGACCTAGGAAGTGGATATCCATCTGATTCTAAGACAATGCACTTCATTAAGGACTGGATTTTAGATCATAATGAAACGCCAGTATTTGTACGCAAAAGCTGGAAGCCTGTGAAGATAATGATGAATCAAAATCTAGCCTAGGTATTTTGCAATTACCATTCCATGGTCTTTTTCATATGGATCTAGGTTAATTTCTTGTACTATCTCAAAGTTAGGACCTAGTTTTTTGACCTCGCTTTGGATTACTTGAAAAGGATCCTTTGTTACATCAATACTTCTTGTTTTAATTACAAGCATCATGTAACCTCCTTTTTTTAAATAAGTTTTACAATTAAGAATGGCTATCTCTGTCTGATCTGGCTGTGCAATATCAACATAGACAACATCTACTGTTCCATAAATGGAAAAATATTCTTTTGGTTGCCTTGCATCTTGCAAAATTGGAACGATATTTGATCTTAATGACGCAACTCAATACCATTTGGTCCAACAATATCTGAAACATGACTTGCTGTAGTTCCAGTTGAAACTCCGAGATAAAGAACTCTTGATTTTCTAACAATTGGTAAACTTTCAAGACCGTTCATAATAGCGGCAGCAAGCTTACTTCTGAAGGGATCCCAAGCTCTAAACTCTTCATCTTTAATTTTTACTAATTTTTCTTTGTAGACTTGGTTACCTGGAATCAGATTGATTGTAGCAAGTCTTTTTTCGCCGTCTATTTTAACCCAAAAAATATTATCTTCTTCGTTTTCCAAACTTTCTTCTTTTTCCTTTCTTCCAATCGTCTCTTGTTCTCTCTCCTTGCTTGCCATGTTCGCCACCAAATCTTCTTTGCACTTGACTTCTATCTTCACTGAATCTTCTTTGTCCTCTCTGATAACCTGCATCGTACGATTTGGCCCTATGAGTATCTTTTTCACTATGTTCTTTGTATTTTTCACTTATCTCCTTGATTCTTACATTAAGCTTCTCAAATAACATCTGATTCTTTCCTGCACCAAAAACGTCTACACGAGAAGCAATAGCTGCTTTGGCGGCTATGGCTCTTGCAATCTTTCCTCGTTGCCATCGTGGTGCTGCATGAACCAAAGTATGCTGGAAAAGTAATCCATGTTTTGGAGGTTGTGCTCCAGTCTTAAGAGAACGGAAAAGGGCTTTTTCAGCTCCAAGTATCTGTATGGTACTAGCAGGCATAGACGAGAGTCTTTTGAGACTTCCAGCTCTTGCTAGAATTCTTGCTCCAACAGCTGTCCCAAGGATACCGGCAAGGTTTGGAGCTATAGCTTCCATTTGAGTTTCTACATGTTTTTCTAAAGTATTGCGCAATTCAAAAAGTTCCAAAATCTGTTTTGCAATTATTTGAACAATTGCAAGGTTCTCATCTGAGATCTGGCCTCCCTTACTCTTTTTTTGCAAAAGAGAAAGCATCTCAACCTTTGTTTCAGGAAATCCTGCATCAGTGTACACACTTTCTGTAATGTCATCACGTTTCCCAGCTAGAACAATTTTTGAGTAGCCTATTATACTATCAATAAGATTGTCAAGCTCTGGAAAATGTAATCCATACCACTCTCGTAGCCTTGAACTTAGTGCATTTATTATCTTATCTGTTTCATCCAACATGTTTATTCCCTGAATTATGTGCAAATCAGGACTCTCTGAAGTTTCAGTTACTCTGGATGAAGAAAGTTGAACAGCAAAGTCACGCAGTTTAGTTCTACCCTCAGCTTCATCTTTTGCAAAACCAGAATCAACAAGAACATGCAGCTTTGACGATTGTATGTTTTCTATCTTGGATTCGTCCATCAATTCTACATCAATTGAATTGTTTTTCAGAAATTTTAGTAATGAAGAATCATTAACAGAAATTCCAGGACTCAATTTTGAAAGAAAATCCACCAATTGTGTAAGATCTGACTCTCCTTTTTTTATCTCAACATATTCTCGTGCAGCATCTGAAAATGGAATTGATTTTACACGGGTATTTTCATCAAATACAGCAATTCCTAATTCTGTTAAAATAACAAAATGCATATTCACAGTTTTCCCACGCCTTACTAAAAAAGGTAACATTCTAGGAGTGGACATGCATTAACTGTTATAAGAGAATAATTTTTTATAATCAGAGGTGAAACCTAACATCTCAACTGAAGTGGGCGCGATTAAGATTGAACGACCCACGATGCTTGCCTCGGGTATTCTGGGGATCTCGCTTGAGGTTTTTGATCGTCTATATAAAGAAGGAGCGGGGGCGCTAGTTACAAAATCACTAAGCAAAGAACCTTGGGAAGGTTATCCCAATCCTACCGTAGTTGGTGTAAAAGCAGGTTATCTCAATGCAGTAGGTCTTTCAAATCCAGGTGCTCCATATTTTGCAAAAATGATTTCATCAAACAAAACAGTTCCAATAATTGTAAGCTTGGTTGGTTCAATTCCAGAAGACTTTGACTTTATGATAAAACAATTTGAAAATGTCAAAATTCTTGGATACGAACTTAACTTGTCATGTCCACACGTTGAAAAAGTAGGACTCGAAGTAGGCGATGATCCTGAGCTTGTACACAAAATAGTAAAATCTGTAAAAACTCAATCTAAAGTTCCAGTAATCGCTAAAGTGGGTTTGGGTTCATCAGACTATCTTGAAACTGTACGGGTTGCATGCGAGTCAGGAGTTGATGCAATTACTGCTATAAACACAATTCGTGCAATGGCAATAGATGTGGAAACAACCCGACCTATTCTTAGTCACAAAATAGGAGGTCTATCTGGTTCTGCAATAAAACCAATTGCGGTAAGATGTGTTTATGAAATCTCATCCCAGTTTGATATTCCAATTATTGGGTGTGGTGGAGTTTCAAGCTGGGAGGACTCAATTGAATTCATACTTGCTGGTGCTAGTGCAGTACAAGTTGGTAGTGCACTAGTGGACAAATGGGTTGGTGTATTTTCGGAAATTAATGATGGTATCTCAAAATATATGGAAAAGAAAAATTTTTCAAAGATAAAGGATATGATTGGGATTGCAAAGAAACCCTGACATCCCAACAATTGTAAAAATCGAAAAAGTAATTGATGAAACTCCGACTGTGCGAACACTTGTCTTCTCAGACGAAGTTCTTTCTAATGTTTTACCTGGACAATTTGCAATGGTTTGGATTCCAGGAATAAACGAACTCCCAATGAGTGTAATGATATCTAGAGAAAAAGGAAAGGCCGCATTTACTGTACGAAAACACGGTTTTGCATCAACCGAACTTTATTCTCTTAAAGTTGGTGAACAGCTTGGAGTAAGGGGACCATACGGGAGTTCTTTTACCATAAAACAAGGGAAGATCCTTCTTGTGGGAGGAGGAACAGGTTTAGTTCCATTGATTCGTCTCTTAACTTTTCTTAAAAAAACAGATGACGTTACATTACTTATTGGTTCAAAAACAAAAAATGAGGTGTTTTTTGAAAAAATGGCAAACCAAATTCTAGAACATAACAAACATGCTGTGATTGTGGTGACAGAAGATGGTTCGTACGGAAAAACTGGATTAGTCACAGAAGCGATGGAAAATTTATTTTCCCAGATAAAATTTGATGTAGTTTATACATGTGGTCCAGAAAAAATGATGCACAAAGTAGTACAATTGGCATCATCGAAGAATATCTATGTTGAAGCAAGCATTGAGAGAATGATGAAATGTGGTATGGGAATCTGTGGAAGCTGTTGTTTTGGTGAGGTTTTAGCCTGTAGAGATGGTACAGTTTTTGATGGTAAATATCTACTCACTAACAAAGAATTTGGTTATACACATAGAAACAAAGCAGGAATACTTGAGAATTACTAGCCTTGTTTGAAAATACTGGAAAGGTTAAAAAGCCATAAGAATTACTCAAAATCTGAAAATTGGCTAGCCCAAAAATTGTTTTAACAGCTGATCGCACATTAATGTCTCCTTACCGTGGAATTTCTCTAGCTACGTTTTTTGGCTGTGCACCAGCTATAGATCCACATAGATCAAAAAATAGCATTTGGTATTATCTTTTCAAGAATCAGGTAACGCCCAAAATTTTGTTTGATTTCATATGCAACCCAATTGGTCACAAAAATGGTATTGCAGATCATGCTCCTTATGGATTAAGGAAAGTAGAGGCGGCACTTTTACGAGATGGTTTCAAACGCGAAGATGTAGTTGTAGCACATCCGGATCATGTGGAAAAATTCATCGGTCCAGAAACCCAAGTAGTCGGAACCCATGAAATGGATCCTCTTGGAATGGGACCAGTAACTATGACCTTTACATATGGTAGAAAACAAATCTCCTATGACGAATTTTACAATAGAGATTTGCACATGCGAATCAACGCTGCAAAGAAAAAAAATGGCAGCAACGCCAAAGTAATTGCAGGAGCATCTGGCACTTGGCAATACAATTATGATCCTAAAAAAATTCAAGAATACGGTCTTTATGCAGTTCTAGAAGGTGAACTTGGAGGAATTGGTCCAGAAATTGATGGACATGCAGGCGAATTTTTCAACCATCTGATGAACGGCGATTTTGAAAACATGAATCCTTTTGCAAAAAGTGATTTCAAAGTTGACATTAAAGAATTTGGAAAAGATGAAAACAAGTATCATGGAAGATTTATTCACTACTGGGATGAACCTGATATTGATCAAATTCCTGAAATAGTTGAGCCAAGCATGCACGGAATGGTAGAAGTAATGCGTGGCTGTGGACGAGGTTGCAAGTTTTGTGATGTCACATTAAGACCTTTACGATACTATCCTCCAGAGAAAGTCAAAAAAGAAATCGAAGTCAACATGAAAAAAGGCAACGCTGATTCCGCATGGCTTCATAGTGATGATATTTTTGTTTATGGTTTGG
>VBPW01000097.1 GCA_005877305.1 Nitrososphaerota archaeon
TTCTGTTAATAATTACGTGAAGATCACGTATACGGAGTTGTGTGTATCTCAAGGGTAGCTACAACTTGTGTTAGTTTTGATACAGCTTTGAACACCAAAGGTTCTAGTCCTGTAAGACTCGCTATATTATGATTTGAATTTTGTTATGCAATTTTTAAAAGAAATGGAATTAATGATCACTTGTCATTTTCAGAATTATCGTGATCATTATCTTGATGTTCCTCGTTCACTTTAGCGGTTGTTAACTGATGGGGATTGACGCAGATATCTCCGCCTTCAGCGCTTAGGGTAAAGGAGACTATTGTTCCTGTTAATTTACCAACTGCGCTAATGGGAACGTGTGAAACCTCTACTGATTTTCCACTTAGTTCTAGCTTCCCTACTGTCTCAAAAGAAGCAGATGCGACTGCAAGTCCGCTTGCACAAGGTATAGAAGTTTTCAATTCAACTATATGCGTATGAAATACTGGATCAGAAGCTACACCATGTTGAGCTTCACTGTCAAGCACGCCGCCATGGGTTGTCACAGCAAGAACTTTTCCAGAATCACCAAAAGCTCCATATCCAAATAGACCACCTGAATCATCCTTTGGTATTTTTGCACCTGTTTTAATCTCGACTGAGACATTCTTTTTTCCATTTTCAATTTCAGCCTTGGTAATATCCAAGAAGCTTGCTGCAAATGCAGGAGTAGCCATCATTAGTACTCCAATAGCTATAGTTGCCAAAGTAGCAAAGATTTTTTTTGAGTGCATTAACTAGAGGGATCACCATGATTTATTTATGTATGATCTTCTCATTTCTATGAAATCCCATCCTCTTAAAATGATTAAGATCAATACGAAAGTAATTTTACTTTGTCATGGCATCTGACTGTAAATATTTTTCTTAAAGAATAGGTGATTTTTCTACAAAATTGTATTGAATTTCCAAATAGGGTTCATACCTTTGAAAGTCCGACTCATCAGATACCTATTATTCAGTAGCTAATCGCACCAATTGAGAAATTTGCTTGCCCTTCCCTTGAGAAAGTGCGTTTATCCCGCCATTCAAACTTTCAGCCGCAATTCCTTTGCCCGCAAGTACTCGAGCAACCATGAGCGAAGTATTTCCCATCATGCAAACAAGCAACGACTTGCCATCAGCTCCTCCTAACGCGTTATCTAATTCTTTAGGAATCTCTTGAGTTGCTAAAAGTCGTTCTACATCTCTGGCCTTTGGGACAGAGATCTTGCTTTCATCAACGCCAAGCGAATTTGCAATTAACTCTATTCCTTCCTTTTGTGGAGTATACTGTGTGTGAATCCAGAGAACTCTGTCATAGTTTCCAATGTTCGAGACAGCTTCCTGCAGGTCAACCTGCAGTCGATTCTGCTTCTCTATAGTTACCATGTTCTTTCTGTACTTTTGGATTCCATCAGCAATTATTACGACAAACTTTCCTCCATAACCACCAAAGTTTGCCATCTGTATCACTGCGTAAAGGGCAAGGGCGCTGCTTTCCCCCATATCGTGACCCTTGTCTACGAAAAACTTTAGCAAACGTTTTGCCTGCAAAAAATCTACTTCATGTTGTCCAGCATATCGCTCTGGCTCGTAGAACTTCAAACCTGCTGCCTTGCCTTTCGTCCTTATTCCTGCAACATCTTGATCACCTAGTGGAAAGACTACATGCAACGACTTTTTTCCATATTTCTCCATCAGATATCTGCTCAAGCCACCCGAGGTGCCACCTGTACCAAAGGTGCAAACAATTCTAAATTCGGCAAGTGAATGGTCTTGTTCACGCAATTGCTGGTCCAGCTCCGCAGCGGTCACAGTTTTATGTACCTCAATGTTTAGCTCGTTGTCGTACTGTTCTGGACAGAAACAGCCATAGATCTTCGCAAGAAGCTTTGCCAAATTTATTATGTCCTGGCTCGCGAGAAGTTTTTCCACCTCAGAACTTGATCTATCGAAAATGCCAGGGTCGAACCCGAATTCATAGAGCTGTGAGCGAATGTTCGACGCGGTTGCTTTGGCAGCCAAAAGATGAAGCTTTCTAGAGACAAGGGTAACGACATCTAGGCCAAGCTTTGCTATCTGTCCCAGAGCGATCCCAAAGTTACCCGAGGTAGCTTCAAATATTGTTTGTCCACGTCGAAGCTTCCCTGTGACAATGGCATCATGGACTATATGGACTGCCGGCCTTACTTTGATCGAGCCTGCTAGCAAGTTTGAATCGAACTTGCCAAAAACTTGCAGATCTATATCGGCAAGATTCAGACCATACTCTTTTCTTGCACATTCCCTCAAATCTTCAGTAATATCAATTAGGGGTGTTGCGTTGACAACCTTCACTTCGTCTGGTTTTTCTTCTAGGTGAGGAACCTTGCTCCATATCTCTCGCTGAAAATGCTCAAACAGAATGCTGTCAATGTTACTCCCTTTATTTTCCTGCAATCTTTTCTCCTCTGTGTTATCATGTACAAAAGGTCTTTTAAATTATATGAAAGGCTTCCAATGGTTTTGGGCTATTTAGGAATCTTAATCATATGTTAATTTTTTGAGTCTAATTTGTGAAATACATGGGGCCTTTAGTGTGTAGATTATGATAGATTGTATGAATCACCTTGATGAACTATTTTTATCATTCTCTTTTATTGAAAGGAGTTTCAACAAATCCTAAGAGTTGCCAAATAATATACTTAATCATACCTATGCTTTTTGAAAAGCTTGTCACAATCTACAAATCAATACTTTCTATTCCAGACTCTCACAGGTCTCAACCCGCTGAAGGTTAGAGTCCTGTAAGGCTAGATACAAAACTCCTTTCCAAATTTTTTATAAAAAATATCTTTTAGAATTATTTCTTATTTTTAACAAGTAACCTGAGATTTTCTATTGCCATTATAGAGTGATTTTATTGCGTCAATATCGCATTGAGATATGTATGGATAATCTGTTTGAATTGTGGCATGCATCAAATCTTCCGGTGAAGTAGCGTGGGCAAGACCAAAAGCATGGCCAAGCTCATGCCTTAATATTGTTTTAAACTGTTCATCGCTTAGTTTGGAAACTTCATAGATAGTAATTCCAGATTTAAGTATCTGGTGTTGAGATGGATCTGCAATCGATTTTGTAAATCCAGAATAACCATCACCACTTTGTTCGTCAGTCAGCTTAATTATAATATCACCTGCTCCTGTATGCGACTCGATCACATCAAGTTTGGTAGGGATATAAAGTTGAGTTGGATCCTTTGATGCTTTAGCAAGAGCTCCACCCCATCCTGTATAGTAAGTTGAGGTTGAACCTTTAGGTCCATTACCTAATAGAGAATCGTCAATCTCAATAGCTTGTTGCGACAACAAAACTTCTTTAATAAGATCAAGTTTTCCAGGATATTTATCTGCGTCAATTACGTTGACGTGTAATACAGTTCCATCAACAAGCCTCCATGATAACCATGTATTGATCGTTTCTCCGCTCAAATTTTGTATGATGTAGCCATCGTTTCTTGAACCTGTATTGGGAACTTTGTATTCTTGGCCGACTAGTTGAACCACGAATAAGGAATAAGCTGTAATTACAATACCAATTACTACAATGAATCCAGCTATGGTCAAGATGTGCTTTCTGGAAAGTTGGAAATTCTTTTTTTCTTCATTTTGAACCATCTTACCCAAGATCATTTTTTCCTGTTCTAGTTCTTTGATTACCTGTGAGGGACTTGATTGATCTTTCTTTTCACTCTCTGTTACATTGAATTGTTTTTCATTAAGAAGATTAATAATGATTTCCTCAAGTCTTAGAATGTTAGAGTTAACGATTCTGAGTCTGTTTGTTTGTTCATCTGACAATTTTCCAAATTTTTCTGACAATAACATGTCTGTGTATCCACGAATTGGAACCAATGGAGTTCGCAGTTCATGATTCAATTTAGTTAAGAGTTCACGATCAATTGTTTTTTTATTTGATAGGGTCTTTGTTAAACTTGTTGTGAAATTACTAAACTGATCTAAATCTTCTATTATCTCAGGTATGTGTTCTGGATTATCCACATTCTGTGTATTTTCTAACTTTTGAATCAGCTTTTTTTGAATTAATTGAATCTGTTGTAGTTCACGGAGAAAGTGTTCATCCATAATGACTTTTATCGTTGTGCTAATTTTAAATCGAATTGTTGTAGGTATTCCAATAGTTCGTCAGGATCTATTGGCTTTTTTAGTATTGCTTTGACACCCATCTTCTTCAGATGTTCTTCTCTGTCAGATGATACAGAAGAAGCTGTCAATGCAACTATGTTCAATTTTGCGATTTTGCCGTTTTTGTACAACTCCTCAACTATATCCACACCTGAAAACTCTGGCATGGCCAAATCTAACAAGATTGCGTCACATTGGTTTGCTGTTATCATATTAAGACCATTATGACCATTATTTGAAACAGAACAGGAATGCCCTTTTAGAACAAGGTACTTTGATAGCATTGTTGTAATATCTTTATTATCATCAATTAACAAAATCTTCATTCTATTTAGATGCAAAAAGTAGTTTATAATAAGATGTCTAGTTTTTTTTGTGACAAACAAGAAATTTTACGTTTATTTAGATATTTGTTCAAATTAATATAATTAAATGCTATTTTTGATCAATTTATAGATGCCTAAAGACTACATTTCATTTTACTAAAGGTAGTTTCAAATAAAACGTAGTCCCTGTTTTTCCGTCACTTTCAACCCATATTGTTCCCCCCAGCTTTTCCATAATTCCTTTAGATATTGCTAGCCCTAAACCCGTTCCACCAATAGGTCTTGTTAGTGAAGTGTCAACTTGATAAAATTTTTTGAATAGATCACTTTGTTTAT
>VBPW01000098.1 GCA_005877305.1 Nitrososphaerota archaeon
TAGAGATAGCATAATTGCATTTAATTCTGAAATTATTTCAAAAGATGATAATAACAAAAATAAAATATTCTTATTAGGAGAAGGTACTAAAATTTCGCTTTAAGGTAGAAATAATTCTTGAGATGAATTTGAGAATGTTAAATAGGCTTGAGTAAAGCTAGACAGTAAGAACGATTTGACAAAAGATCATTCCAAACCATTGGTAAGTATAGTAATCCTAAATTATAATGCCGGTGACTTGCTGTTAGATTGTATTGAATCCATTTTTAAAACAAAATATGATAATTACGAAGTAATTTTGGTAGATAATGCATCTAAAGATGATAGCCATAAAAAAACTAAAGAAAAATTTAGCAAGATTCGTTTGATCGAAAACAAAGAAAATTTAGGATATTGTGAGGGAAACAACGTTGGTATAAGAGAGGCCAAGGGAGATTTCATTGTAATATTAAATCCCGATACAAAAGTAGAACCAAATTGGCTAGAAGAATTATTCAAAGGATATAACAAATATGGAGATGGTTTATACCAACCAAAGATGCATGGTTTTGAAAATCAAGTCCTTGAAAGTGCTGGGAACATGTTACATTTGTTTGGATTTGGATATCCCAAAGGAAGAGGAACCAAAGACACAGGCCAATTTGACCTACCAGCACCAATTGGTTATGCGTGTGGAGCGTGTTTATTCACATCTACAAACATATTAAAAAAAATAGGTTTTTTTGATCCATTTTTATTTTTGTATCATGATGATCTTGATCTAGGTTGGAGAGCTGCCCAGCTGGGCATAAAATCATACTACATACCATCTGCGATAATATATCATCTTGCAAGTTACAATTTAAAATGGAGTGCTAGGAAATTTTTTTGGTTAGAAAGAAATAGACATTATTGTTTATTAACGCATTATTCAAAAAAAACATTTTACAAGATGTTACCATCGCTAATAATAGTTGAGATAATGGTAATTCTGTTTTATATTTCAAAAGGTTTTATTAAAATGAAAATCAACGCCTATATAGATATAATCAAAAATAGAAAGTTCATATCACAAAAATTTCATGAATTAGAGAATAAAAAAGTGGTTCTTGATTCTGATTTAATAAAGAATTTTCCTGATGAAATTTTGTTACCAGAAACAATTTCTACTAATTTCTCTAATAAAGTCTTTAATTTTATTGTAGCAAATTTGAGTAGAATTACAAAAAATTTTATTTAAAATTATTGGAATATCTTTGATTTTTTACTTGCATGCCTTACAAAACATCAAAATCCCCCAACATAAAATATCAGTTGTTTTTATTCAATAATGTTTAATCTGTTGTATTGAATGACAATATAGCAAAATTTGGATTTGATGGAATGAAAACATCTGATATTTCCATAAAACCTAAGTCTTTCAAAATCCCTGATTCAGTACTTGCATGATTATACAGACTAATACTCAAACAAGCAGACATTACCCCTGACATTATGAATTTGAACCATTTTTTGCTTCTATGTATTTTGAATCGACAACTTTACCTGTAAAAGGATCTCTTTTTCTTGCGTAATAATCATGTCCTCTTCCAGTTCTTTCAACTTCATATCCTCTGAGTTCCCACTTGGTTCTACTTGGGCTTCATCATCTTTTCCTTGTTGTCTAATCCTTTCTGTTTGTTCTCTGTTCAATTCTTTTTTAGTAGGTTTTCTAAAAATATCAAAAATTCCCAATATTACATTACATCGTTATCTAATTATTAAGATTCTGTTCATTTAGAAATAAACAATCTTCAACAAATCATTACAAATGCCACTGCATAATTTTTTGTATGAGATAAGGATACTAGGCCCTTCTTTTTTCCTGGTAGTCTGATGATTGGTTTTTGCCTTATCATTTTTATTTCAACATTCTTTAAAAAAATCTTTTCATTTAATGCCTTTACGGCAGCCTCCTTTGCACAAAAGCGTACCGCAAAATGAGGATAGGGATCGGCCTTGCTGAGGCAGTATTTAATTTCATCTGGAGTAAAAATTTTATCATAAAATTCCTTTCTAGTGTCATATCTTCTTTTTGAGAAACGGGAAATTTCTTCTATGTCTACGCCTATTGATGCCATTGTCATAATCAACTATTTTGGATGATAAAGATTTTTCTGAGGTCAGATTGTGGGCGAAACTCCTTTTTATCCTCTTAATCAACGTTAACGTTTAATTATAAAGTAGGTGAAATTGGTAGGATTACGTAGTATGATAGTGAATGTAAATGATGATATCAAAAGGATGTTAAGAAATAGCAACTTTTCTCCTAATTTTCTCGATAATTTATTGAATGCAAAATTTTTAGCGATTCAGCAAGTTGATTCAAAGATTGTTGGAGCAGCTTTTGTGGGCGGTGTTATGAATGTGTATGGCATAGAGATAAGTGAGAATTTTCAAGGTAGAGGATTGTGGAAAAAGTTGTATGATGAAATTTTGAGAGAATGTAAAAATAGGAAAATCTCTTTTCTTATGGGCACATTCAAACCAGATAATCTCATTTCTATCAAAATTCACACGAAATTAGGGTTTATACCGGTTTTTACTTTTCATTATAATAAAACAGAAGGCAGAGAAGTAGTAATCATTCTTCCTATTGGCAGGAAGGGGCGTCTTCTGAAAAATTTTTTGAGGATATTTGATACTAGAACTGGAAACTGTATACTTGTAATCTTGCTATTAATAATGAGACCATTTCTAAGACACATTATTGCGTTTAGCAGTGATGTTATGCCTAGTGTGGACTTTTGGTATAGCATTTGTAATTTTGAAAAAATTAATGTATTCTTGAATGAA
>VBPW01000086.1 GCA_005877305.1 Nitrososphaerota archaeon
GTTTTTAAAAAAAAGGGGGCTAGTAGCCTAGAGTGAGATCTTAAAGTGGTCCAAATTTAGCCTAGAGTGTTTAGAGTCTCTAAGTTACTCTAAAATTAGAGCAGCTAGTAGCCTAGATTTAGAGTTTAAAGTAGTCCAAGTGCTCTAAAAGTAGCCTAGAGTACGACTCTAAAGCCGAGTCTAAAGTTTAGAGTATTAGACTGGCTTAACTTTAGAGTATGAGCTACAATCAACTCCGTAATCTATACTAGGACTAGACCAAAATTTTGTAGTACCTAGTAGCTAACCATTGTAAGTATACTTTCGTTAATGATTTTACGAAATTAGCTACTGTTAGCTGTTTTTCACGCACGAATAAGCACACTTTAATTTAGGTCAATTTCAAGTGTGTCTTGTCTTCGCAGCTAATAGGTACGAAGCTGGCCTACGAAAACTTCGTAATCGTATATGAGACTACGCAGTGATATAATCAGAGAAAATAGAGTTAAGTCGTCGGCTAGCCACCTTTTTTGGCATAAAACATACCTGCAAACGAGTTTATCGACAGAGTAAAAACGCAATCCCTCCTCCCACGAAGGAAAACACACCAACATTTCGTTATGACTAGAGTTATAATCAGAAATGCTTTTAGCTTCGGGTCTACCTATGGTCTACCATGGTCTACAGAGTTGTCTCAACAAAATTAACAGAAGAAGAACACAATAGATTGTTAGACATATGTAATAGAGATGGTTGTACTCCTTCATCTTACATAAAAGAAGCTGTTCTAGGGTACGTAGAAGCTGCAGAAGTTGCTGTAGCTGATGGTACTCATGATAGCTGCATGAATCAAAAACACGACAATATACCTCACAGTGAACTTAGAAAGTTTCTTGGAATGAAGAAATGATCCTTTATGAATAAAAATTCCAGCCGTTTCGTTACATCATTTACTGTATAACCAAACTGCTTAGCCCATTCCTACACTAAATTTTTCATTTGAAAAGGTGCTCTAGTCATTATTGGGAAATCTCATTTGCCTTGTTATAGATGATGGACATCTTTCTTAAATACGGTGATTTTGTATCTGTGATTAATTTGAATTCGATGAAAACAAAATCTTATTTGACGAAATCGCTGATAACTACCATTCCAATTTTGATAGCTAGTTACCTTGTGATACTCTTGCCTTCGCAATTTGCTTTCTCAGATATTCAAAATATTGCTACAATTTATCCAAACGGAATGCCGTGGGGTGTTACAGTGAATGAAGCTACAAATAAAATATACGTGACAGAACCTTGGAGTAATACGGTTTCTGTAATAGATGGTTCTAATAATGCGATCATTACCAGCATACCTGCAGGAATCGACCCCTATTACGTTGCAGTAAATCCTGTAACAAACAGAATCTACGTTGACAATTATCATGATGGAACAGTTTCGGTGATAGACGGTCTTACTAATAATATCACAGCTACAGTCCAAGTCGGAGGATATCCACTTGGTGTAGCAGTAAATCCAATGACAAACAGGATCTATGTATTAAACGGACCATTCAACTCAGTATCTGTGTTAGACGGTTCAACTAATCACGTCGTATCAACAATAGGTGTTGGAGTTTATCCATTTGAAGCTGCAGTGAACACATTAACTAACAAGGTTTACATATCAAACCTTGAGTCAAACTCGGTATCTGTTATAGATGCAAGTACTAACAGTGTTATTAATACTATACAGCTGGGAAGCAGCCCTTTCGGTATTGGACTAAACCCAAATACAAATAAAATTTACGTAACGGAGGCTAATTCGGATACTGTATCGGTAATAGATGGTGTTACTAACAATATTACCAACACAATTCACGTGGCAAGCGGTCCTCATTCTGTAGGAGTTAATCCCAATACAAACCATATTTTCTCCGCTAATGGGGTTTCTAATTCCGTATCTGTAATAGATGGTACAACAAATGGCATCATACAAACAATAACTCTTCTACCAGAACCTGTGGAAGCAGGAGTTAACAGAGTTACAAACACAATTTACGTTTCTAATTTTTTAGGTAGTATGTCTGTAATTCAAGATGGACCACCATTAAAAACCACAAACGCTGTAGTGACACCAGATCCATCAGCGCAGGTTATCCTGGCTAGCAAGACATATCAGGTAACCGTCACTGATAATTCAAGTTCGCCCACTGCACCCCATGGTACTGTATTATGGGGCGATAGCAGTGCAAACGGTCACTTTTCAAATCCAATTTGTACTCTGGTATCTTTAAGTCCCAGCTCAAGTGCTTGTAGTGTCCTCTTTGAATACAACATTGGGAAGTACAAGCACGGTAATCATACCAAACCCATCTTCGGTTATAATAGGAAATTCAATTAATTTTACTGCTTCTGTATCATTTCAAGACTTCGGACTTGGAGCTGGACCTGGAGGCGGTGCTGCAATTCCAACAGGTGTAGTAACATTCTCTGATGGAGAAGCAGGGGGGACATTCACTAATTTAGGCTCGTGTACGTTATCATCATCAGGCTCATGTACAGTTACGTACACACCGTCGTCCATTCCACGAAATGTCACCATAACTGGATCGTATTTAGGTGACACCATATATCGTCCAAGCTCAGGAAACTCAATCCTTACGGTATTGACTCCGACACAGGCCATGCAGAATCTTATCAATACAGTCAACAACATGAATCTAAAAAATGCAGAAACAAACAGTCTAAACTTTAAGATTCAAGCTGCCATCACTTCGCTTAACTCTGGTAATCCAACTGCAACCAAGAACCACATCAACGCATTCATCAACGAAGTGAATGCACAGACACAAAAGAACATAACCACCTCACAGTCCGCTACTTTGGTACAAGCTGCGCAGAATATCCTAAACTCAATTACTTAAACTCCGAGTCAAAATAATTCATAGAATTAGTCAATAGACTCATTCATTACTTTAGAATCAATACTTTCAATTTCTCAAGTCTGGATCTTCGTAATCTGATATAGGACCATGCAATTGTTCTTCGTAATCTATACTATGACTACGCAATTTAGTGAACAGTAGACACACAAAACTAGAAGAAAGCTACGCCAATTTTTTAACCCATGTAAAACGATTTTCAT
>VBPW01000094.1 GCA_005877305.1 Nitrososphaerota archaeon
TGCGCCCGGTCAGACAACCACAGCAGCCCCAATCCCATTGAACGTGGGATACACAGCAAATAACCTATGGTCGGGTGCAGGTGCGCTCTTCAAGTCAGACATAATCAATCCGTCTAACTTGCAGGTTCCACTTGAAAACCAGCTTACAGCAACTTCTGCGGGTGTTTTCACATCTGCAAAGTTCTATACGCCGGGAACCACCCTATTCCTTCACTTCAACCTACCAGCCTACTACGACAATACTGCAACGGTATCAGTTCCTTCGGTTGTAACCAATCCGGGAACGTCTACGCAACAGTATTATCTTGGTAACTTCGCTCTGACTCCACAATCTTCCGCAACTCAGCTTGCATTCCAGCTTGTTGACCCTTCAGGTGCAGTTGATTCGTCAACTACATCAGTAGCAACGGGTGGAAGCGCAGGAACATGGGCAGCGACATCGAAGGTTAATACCTTCACTGTTGCCGCAAGAGTCACTACAGCGCAGAAGAGCTATGCCTTTCCTATGCCCTACTTGACATCCTCATTCAAATTGATAAACCTACAGGGAACAATTTGGGTTGGTGTCAACTCTACGGCTATCTCAATCTCGGCATTGCAAGGACAGGGTTATGCACTCATCTCAACTCAGCCTACCTCATGGACTGTGGTCTACAAGCAACTTCCTGAAATCGACTCTCCAACTAACGCCGCCTTTGGGTCTTATTCCCAATCTACGACGATAGACACTTCGGCAATCGCTGCTAACAAGCACCTTGCCCTGTGGGTTTGGATAGGCGACCTTCAGAATGCTGCTGATAATGCTCAGGGTGTTGCAGATGCAACCCCGGTAGCTTATGGTGCGTTTGGAGCAATTGGTCCTGCCGTAATAGGCATTACCTATACTGCACCAACGTCTCAGAACCAAGCCTACTCGACCTCAGTGGAAGAGCTAGGAACGGTTATTACCACATTCTAGAGCAAGTTTCGACTACGAATAAATTGGGGACGAATAATCCCCTCCCCCTCTGTTTTTAGATATACTAGAGATGGTGCTATAACCTTAAATAGAGCTTTACCTGAAGCTAAGGATTGTATTGATGCCTAAAGAATGGACTGATATAGCTTCTGTTGGAAAATTTAAATTACAAAGACAAATCCGAGGTATGAGAGGGCCACATTCGGCAGATTCTATTTCAAGCAGTAGTGAAAAAGCTTGGTTTACTCCTGTAGTTTCAGGATGGGGTTTACTTTTAATTATCATTTCTATGATTACATTTGGCTATTGGTTCGTGTATTACTCCTATTTGCCTAATAATGCACTTCCTGCTATACTCATGTTCCTTCTCCTGACAGGTGGAGTCGTATTGGCGAAAGTTTTAGTAGGATTTAGGGTTCTTTTCTCAAGATTTGATATAAGTGTGCTTATTTATGGTGTTGGAACCTTTTTAGCCCTCATAGTTGTTCAGACTATTATAGGATTCTTTGTTTCATCAGTTACCTTGGGATTTCAGACAGTTGGAGGTAGTGGAATAGCTCCAGTTCAAATTTCAAAGTTCTGGATAATGATGTTCTACTTTAGTGTTGGTGTAGCTGAAGAAGCCTTTTTCTCTCTATTTATGCTCTCAGTCTTTCTTAATATATTTAGGTTCAAATTAGGGGCAATCTTTTCTATAGTTCTTGATGCTGCCTTCTTTATGATGTATCATAGTGCTGTTATTACGACCCTATATCCCAATACTATCTATCAAGGGACACCCTATATCGTAGTTCTTTTTACAGGAGCTATAGTCTTAAGAACTATGTTTTACTATACTCGGGCCTTTGCCGTTCCAGCAATAGGTCATGGCTTTCTCAATCTCTTTGTTACCTCAATAAGCCTTGGTTTGGTGACTATTCCGGGCGTTAGTGGTGGAGTTCTCTCAATTTCTCCTATAACCTTTATGCCTATGGCTCTCCTATCTTTTGGAATACCGACACTTCTTGCCTACAAGAAAAAGGGATTTAAATTTGCCTAAAAAGTCATTTCATTATTCAAAATTCAATATTTATGATGTTGTAGCTATTGCTCTACTGGTTTTTGCCTTTTTTATACCTGACCTTTATTATGCAGGATTTATAAGTAGTGTTTTCCAGACCTTTGCCCTATTCAATGTTTCAGCTACATCTAATTATCAGTTTACTATCCTTTGGCTTAGAGCCACTTTAGCTATATTTGGTTTCCTGTTTCTATTACCAAGAGTTTTTGAGGTCATCTTTCAGCGTAATATGACAACTAGGATATAGAAAAGAATAGACAAGAAAGTTCCAGATATGCTTAAATACTCCTAACCTTAATGATGAGTATATTGTCTGTAAGTTCGGGTACTCGTGGTAAATTCTCAGGTGGTATTGCTCTAATGCTTATTATAGGCGCAGTTCTTGCAGTTTTGGCCTTAGTTACAGCAGTAGCCCTTACAGGCTCATTAGGAATCCAATTTGCTATTTCTTGGGTTATTTCATTAGTTGTAGGCCTTCTGGGAGCTGTTTGGGCTCTAAATACTTTCCGCGACCCTCTTATGAGGACTATGATAGGAATTACAGTAACCCTTCTTGGAGTAGTTATGCTTATTGCTGGAATTGTTCCAAATATTGCAACTATCTTGGCTGTTCTAGGGTCTTTTGTTCTTTTATTCTCTTTCATGGGTGGACTTTCTCCTCAAGTCAAAGGAAGATTTGCAGCTCCTTCTGCCCAGACTAGGTAGCTGAGATGATATGCCTCTTCGTGGAGATAATAGGAAAACTACTAATTTAGCACATGAAGTCATTATTGTTTATGTTATTTTTGGATTGATATATGTTGCATTGGTTCTTCCCTATCTAACTACAGCTTCATGGTTCTTTACCTTGAATCCTATAGCTGCTTACCTACTCTATAATTTTGGCTATATCTTCATTCTGGCTGGAACCTTTGGATTTATAGTAGGTTTAGCTGGAGGCGATGCTGATATAGACGGTTTATTGAAAAGTGGAATTGCTGGATTTCTTCTATTCAGTTGGATATTTGATATGTGGCAGCCTCCTTTAGCATGGTCATTATCAGGTCAATTGCTTATTCCGGCAGGTACAGCCGCACTTGAAAATGTAGCGGTAGACTATATATGGGGATGGATATTTTTGGGCCTTGGAGTTCCTCCATCAATACTTTTCTATATGGTTTATGGTGTTGTTCCAATACTTGCAATTATTT
>VBPW01000095.1 GCA_005877305.1 Nitrososphaerota archaeon
ATTGGCCCCATTTCTAATTCTCTCAAATGCTTCAATTACTGGAGTTCCATTAATTGGATCGCCTCCAATTCCTAGGCATATACTCTGACCAAAATTTGCAATCGTCAGATTATGTGAAACTTCATACATCAAAGTTCCACTTCTTGAAAGGACAGCAATCCTGCCTGGTTTGAAAGGTGAGGCAGGCATGATCCCAATTTTAATAACTCCAGGAATTATGATTCCAGGGGTATTTGGTCCTATTACAATAGCGTCTTTTTTCTTGGCAAGCTCTATTGTTTTCAGAGAGTCTCTTACTGGAACGTGTTCTGGAATTGCAATGAGTAGTTTAATTCCAGCTTCAAGCGATTCAACTGCTGCATCCAAAAAGAATTTTGCTGGAACAAAGACGACTGAAATTTTAGCACCTGTTGCAGCAACTGCATCCTTAACTGAATTATAGATTGGAACTTGTTCAAATTTTTGACCACCTTTACCTGGTGTTACTCCAGCTACAATATTTGTCCCATAGGCAAGCATCTGTTGCGTGTGGAAGGATCCAAATTTGCCTGTAATGCCTTGAATAATAACTGGTTTTTTCTTGTAATCCTTGTCGCCTTCTTTTCCTATTAGAATTTCAAAAAGATCAACCATTTCTATTGACCTCTATGACTGCGGCATTTATTGCTTCTTCAACGGTATCAAAGAGTTTTGTTCTAGAACCTTTTAGCATTTCTTTTGATTTGTCTGCTTCAGCACCTGACATTCTTGCAAAAACTGGGACATCTAAAATTTTAGTTTCATATGCTTTGATAAATGCTGTTGCAACCGTTGTAGTTTTTACGATACCTCCATAAAGATTTACCAAAATTCCTTTGACTTTTTTCATATTGCTTATCAAAGTGAGTGCCTCATAAACTGTATCCGTTGTAGCACCTCCACCAACATCCAAAAAACAAGCTGGTTTTCCACCATTATCTGATAACATGTCTAATGATGACATTACCAACCCTGCTCCATTTCCAACTACTGCAATGTTTCCATCAAGTTCAACTAGTGAAAAACCGCTCTTTTCTGCACGCTCTTCAAGCTCTGAAACTTCTTGGAATCTACGTAATTCATCATGTCTAAACATGGCATTATCATCAATTATGACCTTGCCATCAAGTGCAACAAGAGAGCCGTCTCCTAACAGAGCAAGGGGATTTATCTCTGTCAGCTCTGCTTCCTTTTCTATAGTAATTTTAGATAATTTCTGAAGTATGTTTACAAAGTCTGGTATGCTTTTGTCTTTAAGACCCATTGATTTTGCCACTTCTTCTCCAGTTTTTGTATCTACATCCCCAAGGCCTACCTCTCGAATAATTTGATTTTTTACTGACTCGATTTCTACACCTCCTTCAGCTGATGCAATTATGGTGTAGCATCTTTTTCCTCTGTTAAGAAATAATGAAAGATAAAGTTCTTTTTTAATGTCTGCCATTTTTTCAAGTAGTATGGCTTTTGTCTTTTCTCCTTTGACAACCTTTTGCATAATTTCTGGATACTTGAGTTCAAATTCATCTGCGTTTTGACATTTTTGTATTGCTCCAGCCTTGCCTCTTCCACCAACTGCCATCTGGGCTTTGATTACAAATGGAAAGCCAAGAACTGCTGCATCTTTTCTTCCTTGTTCTATATCTGTTGATGTTAATCCTTTTGGAATGGGAATGCCATATTCAGCAAACAATGTTTTTGCTTGATATTCTAACAACCGCATGCAAACTTTTCATTTTTATGGTCTTTATAATCTAATGGTTATTTTAGTTGGTCTTCAAGAAAATCAATACACTGCAGTAATAGATCTCTGCTTTTTTGCATTAACCATTGAGGGAACTGTTCTGTTGGGAAAACCAATTGTTGTTGAAAGCTTGGTACTATTCCTCCTCCAGATGTTACGACTTGAACAATTACATATCCATCAGTTAAAGTGCAAACTGTTTCTTGGTATGATTCTTCTTCCTCTTCCATCATGTTTCTATAAAGTACAATTGGAGTTTTAGTTTTGGCAACATGCAACGATCCCTTTTTGAGCAATTCTGAAAAATGGAATAAGAGCCACCCATCAAGGGTTGTTTGCTTTGCCATGTCTAATTATACTAGGTTTAATTATTTAATTGGCTCGAATAGCCAAAAACTCACTTTTACTCTACTGAAATGCGTATCTTTTGGCCGTCAATGTCATCTTCTTTGTATGCTTT
>VBPW01000096.1 GCA_005877305.1 Nitrososphaerota archaeon
GTTCTTGCTCTGTAAAATTAATTACAAAATCTTCCTTGTCAAGTGTTATCTTATTTTTGCCAAGATCAAAAGAGTATGATCCTTTTCTCAATAGTTCATCTACGATTTGACTAGGTTTAGTATCTCCAAACTTTGATAACAACTTATCCATGTCTTGCTTTGCTTTTGGCCCAATTTTCTTTCGGTCTAATTCTATTTTTGGTGAAATGGGAAGATTAGACTTTAATAAATTTGAAACAAGCTCAAGACCTTCGCTTTTTACCAATTCTACTATCTTGTATTTC
>VBPW01000047.1 GCA_005877305.1 Nitrososphaerota archaeon
AAATTTTTCTTGAAATTTTGCATTGTTAGGAATCTCTCCCAAAGTGACTATTTTAAAGCCGTTGTTTCTGACTGTATCAATTAGTACATCTAGTTGGTGAATTTGGGTTTGGTTAACCTGATTTGTATAGTTAAAGACATGCCTTATTGAAAAGTCCTGAGGATGCATCATGACAACTGCATATCCATATTTTGTAATGCTTCGTTGAATCTCAGCGTATGTGAAATTGTTACTAAAGGTAACCCAGTCTGTCTTGGGTTTGTTTAGGTTTCCAATTTCCGCAGTTTCTGGAAATCTGTAAAGTTGGGTACTAGAAAGTGGATATGGCGGATGGTCTGCCGTCTCGTTTGCACTTACAAATTTAAAGTTGTTTTCTCTAAGAGCTGCAAATGTCTAGTTGTTAATTGCATCATATGGAGCAATAAATACAGACGGTCTGATACCAGTCAGATTTATTATTCTACCATTTGATTCGTGAAGTAGTATCCATTGCTGGTTCTCTGTAAACTGACTAAAGTGTTCATGGTTCAAGCCATGGTTTGCAACCTCTATCTGAGGAGAGTTTTTTTGAACCCGTTCATTTATGAAATTGACTAGTTTTTGATCATTTCCAAGGTAGTTTGCTATCAGAGCAATAGTTAGACTAGCATTTTTTTGCTGGAATGTGTCAATTATCTTTGTTTGAACGTTGTTTAACCAATAATCTTGGATATCATCGAACCTAAATGCTACGCATTGACAAGATTCTGTGGAACCATATGATATTTGAGTTATACTTAGAAATATCAAGAATATACAAATCACAAAAACTATTTTCATTTAATTGATAATGATTTGAATAGTAACATATTACTTGTATGGTGTGAGTTTTGTGACAAGAGATAATTTTACTACCTTCTTAAACATATCAATATTGTGTCTGAGATCAAAAATGCAAAGTTAGATCATTTACAGGTTATTCTAATGTGTGCCATTTTTGCCGTCCTTTTTGTAACAGTCTACCTCACGAATTCAAATCTAACTCTGATATCTCTTGCTTTTGCAGCTTGCATAATGTTTTATCAACTTTTGAGTGCTAGATCGCTCTCATCAAAATTCAAATATGGAAAAAAACTGCCTTCGCCATTTGCAGCAATTATGATTGCCCTTCCTGTTGTTTTAGCAAGCGTTGCATCATATGAGGGATATACCATCTGGAGTTCTCCCGCTAGAATCATAATTTTATGGGGAATGACGATAACATTTTGGAGCACTCTGATGTTTGTTCCCCTGGCAGTGTATAGCAAATACAAGGAAGACATGGTTCCGGATCCTCTGGTATATCCATCTTTGAGCGTACTTGTACCAGCATACAATGAAGAAAAAGTGATTGCAAGAACAATAGAAGGGCTTTTGGAAACAGAGTATCCTAAAAAGGAAATAATCGTAATTGATGATGGAAGTAAGGATAAAACTCTGGAGATAGCTAGTAGCTACAAAAGCAAAGTCAAGGTATTACACAAAGAAAACGGCGGAAAGGCTTCAGCCCTGAATTATGGAATTGCCTTTGCAGGTGGCGACATAGTTGTCATAGTTGATGCTGATACCATTGTAGGTAGACAAGCATTAAAACAGGTAGTCAAAGGATTTGGCAGAGATGAGAAGGTTGCAGCAGTTGCGGGAAACATCAAAGTAAGAAACAGAAAAAACTGGATTACATGGTGTCAAGCGCTAGAATACGTAGCAGGAATTGAGATAATTAGAAGGGCTTTTGATTTTTTTGGCTCAATTACAATTGTTCCTGGTGCATTAGGGGCATTTAAAAAATCGACATTAGAGGAAGTGGGCACGTTTCATAATGACACTCTAGTTGAAGACTTTGATGCCACAATTAAGGTTTTGAAATCAGGGTTTGTCATTCAAGGAAGTACAACTGCTACAACGAAAAAGATGGTATCGTGGAAATTTACAAGTACTTCAAAGACATTCTGAGACTGTGTTTAACCCGCGATATGCATTCTTGTATAGAATAGCATTTCCTTTTATGATAATTTCCATGGTGGTTTTGCCATTTGCTGGTCTTGCGGTAATTGCTACCTCAATATGGGAAATTATCAGTGGTGACTGGTTTTTTGTTTTAAAGATGTTCGGATTATTTATTGTGTTACAAACCCTAATGTCTGCCTTGGCAGTAAGAATAGACAGAGACGATCCTAAATTGATACTGTTTTCTCCTTTTCTTGTTTTAGGATACAAACAGCTTATTGATGTCTTGCTGATGAAAGGCACACTAGAAACAATCTTTAGAACAAAGGCAAAGTGGACACGTGCTAAAAGGATAGGTATTTGATAAAATGATAATCACATTACAAAAAGTAACTAAATTTGTTGCATCATTGATTCTCATATTAATAATCTTACAACCCATTATTGTTTATGCAGATCAAGGTACAGGTTCTATTGAAATCGATGTAAGATACACAAACCACGACAGAGCAGATTACTATTCCATGGCAGTAAAAGTGTACCAAGATTTTAGCACAATTCCTTACAAAGACATATCATCATTATCTGCCAATCCATACAACATAGTTTCTCTTCCAGTGGGCCACAAGTATAAAATCGAAGTTTATGCAAATGGCATGTATGCAAGTACAGGTTATGTAGATTTACAAAATGCCCATGGATCACTTGATATTACCATACCACTACCAGGTGGAATACGCTTCAATGCATTCTATAACGATGGATTAACTCCTATAGAGAACGCCACCGTGTCAGTAAAATCCCAAGATGGAAAACAATGGACTCAAAGCGCTACAGATAACAAAGGACAGACAATTCGTTTTTGGATTCAGCCTCCAATAACAGATGACAACTATTACGTTGCGGATGTTTCAATAGGAAAGAATCTAGTTTATTCATTTTCTCCAGTAAAACTCAGAGCTGGAGTTCCACAAGAGTTTAAAATTATAACTTCATGGCCAGCAATAGTAAACAGCCTTTTAACGGTACAAGTTTTCAAAGATTCATCTAGAGTCGTTACAACTTTAGATGGGAATTTTTTGGTAGAGTTATACGACAGTAATGGAAATAAAATTACAGATTCTAAAGTGGATGCACGTGGTCAAGCTTACTTTTCTAATATCAAAGTTGGTGACTATATTTTTCATGCAATAAATTTGAACACCAATAGCGAATTGGGTATAACCACTAGTACAGTTGATGGGAAACAAAACTTGATACAAATTTTCAAAAGTCAATCTGTGATAATTGATCAGACATCCAATACTACAATAAATCAACCCACACAATCACCTAATGCAACAAAAAATCCTGCACCAAGTAACATTCCAAATTGTCAATGTGTGGCTTTCAGATTAGATAATGTCCAAGATTATTGGTTAAACAACGTTCAAACAAAGATAATTAACACATTCCAGCAAAAAAATGCGAACCTAACAATTGGAATAATTGGCAATTCATTTGGCAACGATGCCAAACTAGCAGCATACTTAGAAGACAAGATTAAAACAAACAATCCTTCAATAGAGATAGCAAATAACGGATGGGAATTTGAGAACTTTGCTGCGCATAACAAAAATGAACAGTATTCTCTTCTTAAAGATTCAAATGACAAAATATTTTCCTTGTTAGGAACTACGCCATCAGTCTTCATTCCGCCTTATGGTAAAATAAATAATTATACTTTTGATGCAATGTATGAAAACAAAATTACTTTGCTTAGCGCAAACACATTAACTTATCACACAGTTTATCCTTCATCAAGTACAATTCATAGATTTCCAGCAACTGTTGCTACTGGTTTTATCAGCATAGGCAATGGTACATCACACAGATTAACCAATAATGAAATATTTACCAACATTCAAAACAGTTTACACGACTATGGATTTGCAGTAGTCACCATTGCCTTTCAAGATTATGCAATGAATAATGGAACTGCAACACAAAATGAACCAGACATGCAACAAATTCAACAACTTGGATCATTAATTGATGAGCTTAGAAATAATGGCCTGAAAATTGTGACCATAAGAGGAATAAGTATTAAAGAAATACCAAATCTTATCCCAGTATGGATTAAAAATAATGCAGGATGGTGGGCAAATGGGCATATATCTGATTCTGATTTTATCAGCGGCATCCAGTATATGATACAAAAACACATCATAATTATTCAAAATCTACCAAAGTCAGGGGAATTAAATGGACAATCAGTTCCAGTTTGGGTTAAGAATAATGCAGGATGGTGGGCTGAAAATAAAATTTCAGACAATGATTTTGTCAAGGGCATAGAATTTCTTGTACAACAAGGAATAATCAGAATTTAAAATAAAAGTCATACTATTTTTTAGGACCTAACATCTCATCACTTTTCACATTTTGATCCCATTTTCCACGTACGCCTTTTACCAGCACGATTACTCCACCACCAATCAGACCCAAAGATACGAAAAGAAAGATGAATTTGTCTTTTATTTTTTCATCACATTTTACTTTGATGGCATGACCGTCTGTGGTATAATCAAAACAAACACCAAACTGATCAGCTTGAACTGCATATTGTCTATATTGTGCACCAGCAACACCACCTATAAGGAAACCAGAGAACGCAAGAACTGAGCCTATTATTATGAGCCTAGTATCACTCACAGATGATATTTGCATCGTGTAATATTTAATGTTGTAAACCTTTAATCTCCTAGGAGATATTCTATGGTTTTTGGATGGGGAAAGAAAAAAACAGGAAACGAAATAGTGGGATCAACAAGGCAAGAAAGACAAATCTCCTTTTCAGATATCAATTTGATTTTAAAGGAAAATGAGGCACGGTTACTAAAAAGAATACTTGGACAAGCAAAGTCAATACGAGAACAGATAGAGGTTGAACAAAAAAACATTCTACAAACAATCTTACAGTTTGAAAAAGATGATCTTAACGCAGAAGACGTAGATAAAAGTCTCAAAGTACTCATAGAACGCGGAAAAAAGGCAGTAGGTTCTGGAGTAAAAAGAGAAACTGCAGTTGTTCTATCAAATCCAGACACTTATTCAAATTTGGCAAATCTTAATGCCCAAACAGGGCAGATGCTAAAAAGAATAGGAGATATTTTGGGAATAAATTCCCGGGTAATGCATGTTTTTGCAAGAAAGTATACAGATAAACTCAAAGAAGATCTTGCAGATATGGCAAATAATAAAAAACAATTACAAATTTTCGTTGACGAATATACCAATCTTGAATCAACATCTACAAATATTTTAGAAGAGATTGAAAAAATAAAAAACTCAAAAAAAGAAATCGAGGACAAAAATCATAGATTAACCGAACTTAAAAGAGAAATTGAGGATCATAAAAAGACAATTAACAATCTAGAACAAGATATACGTACACTAAAATCAAAAAATGAATATCATGAATTCCTCAAAGTCAAAAAAGAGATCGAGTCATTGGCACCAGAAAGAAACAACATCAAAAATGAAATTGATTTGCAATTTTCAAAGATATCAAGACCTCTTGGAAAATATAGTTATATCTCATCTCTTGAAAAACCTCTCAAAAACATCATGGCTCGTTTAGTTGAAGAGCCAATCGAAGTAATCACGAATGATAACAAGAATGCCATTATCGAGATATTACAGGCAGTGGTAAAGTCAGTCGTTGCAGGCAATGTTTCTGTTAAAGACTCACAAAAAGCTGTTGAACAAATAGAAGAGACAATAAGCAGGTTGGATGAATTCATTAATCTAAAAAACGATTTATCCAAAAAGATGAACAATTTAGAGAGTAAGCTTTCCATTTTCAATATTAAAGATTTGGAAGAAAAGGAAAAAAAAGTAACAAGAACAAAAGAGGACATATTACAATGTGAATCCTCTATCAAGGCACTAGAAAAAGAGATTTCAGAGGAATCAACCCGTACACCACAGCTTATTCATGATATCGAAACAAAGCTAAGTGAAATTTCCAGAACCAAAATTACTTTGAAAATTTGATGTGTGGAATTTCCCCTGAAACATTCTTCGAAGGTTAATTAATTTGTGGAGCAAAATTATACCATGATTTTCAAAAAAGAAAAATTACGACGAACAATTACAATAACAAAAGATGCACGTGATGGAATCTTGACTTATTGCAAGATGAATCATCCAAATGAAGGAATTCTAATCTTACGTGGAAAATCTAAAAAAGGAAATGTTGTTGTAGATGGTCTTGTAATTCCACCCTTTTCCCATCATGGTCCAACATTTGCAGGATTTCCACATTCCTTTTTGCCATTTGATCCAAGCTACGTAGGTACTGTTCACTCCCATCCAACTGGATCCGCAAAACCCTCAGTCACGGATCTGCACAATTTCTTTGGATTTGTTTCATTGATTGTACAGTCACCATATGAGGATGACGATATTTTTGCATATGATCGAGATGGTAACCTGCTTGAAATCACAATAAGTTCAGACGAATTATGACAAAAACTTATAAGCTTTTTAAGGCAAACACATGTGTTGCCTGCAATTAATTATAAAATGTACGTAATATTCTTGTTTGGTTCTCTAGCCTTCAGTATAGGCATACAGTATCTTGCGGCAGTAATGAATTGGCCACCATTTTCTGGATTAGCCGTTGCCATTGTAGTTTTCCTTCTCTTTCCGTTGATCATAAGGCAACGAATGAAGAGAACTGGTAATTATGGCGATACTGGTACAGGATTCTTTGGACAGAGCCAAGGTGTAAAGTACATTTGCCTTACATGTAACAATAGGTACAAGGGCGGTTCTTGCCCAAGATGCGGCTCCAAGATGAAAAGAGCAGACTTTTAGAAACCAACAAAAAACATATGACACTTGAAGAACTAAGAAAAAAAGCATTATTCCAAAATACGATAGACACTTGGATAATGTTGTGCGAAGAAACCAAAGCAGATTGGTATTCTTCAGAAAATTACAAAAAATTCATTGCTCATCTTACAAAAAGTGGTTTGAAGATGCAAAAATTTCCTCTTTGTATTAAAGAATCTGGCGGCATGTACCAGCGAGGAAAAGACAAAACACAGTTTGCTGAGACCCTTGCCCAAGATACTGACCCTAATGCAGCTGCTTACACAATAAAGCTAAACGATGAAATAATAAAAATAATTAGGCAATTCAACCCTACCGCTTTAGCCTAGGGTTTACTATTACATCCATCGCGTGTCCAATAAAGACAAATGCAAGTCCTGTCACTGCAATCATAATCCCTGGTGGCAAGATCCACCACCAAAGACCTCTTGCTGCGGCACCATAGGTATTAGCATCGTGTAAAATTTGTCCCCATGTTGGAAATGTTGGATCGCCCAACCCCAAAAAGCTAAGGCCTGCCTCAGTTGTAATTGCCGCTGGTACCGATATTGCAATGCTTGCAAAAGCATATGGCAAAAGCTGAGGAAGTATGTGTTTGAAGATGATTTTACTGTCTTTTTGTCCCATCATCTTTGAAGCTTCTACGTATTGCAATGTTTTAATCTGCAAGGCCATACTTCGAGAAACTTTTGCAATTCCTACCCATCCAAAGAGGACCAAAAATCCTACAATTAGGAATATGCTATTACCAATTGTAACTGCCAATATTATCAAAAGAGGCAGGGCAGGCATTGCATAAATAACATCATTAAAGCGCATCAGTGACTCGTCAGTCTTTTTTCCCTTGTAGCCTGCAAATACACCATAGATTAGTCCAATTACCACAGAACCAATTGCCACAGTAATTCCAATGAACAATGCTAGAGGAGTACCCCATAACAGCCCGACAGTCAAGTTCCGCCTAAGCTCATCTGTGCCCATTAAACCATACACCTTGCCTCCTAAGATGAATTTAGATAGCTCAAGGCTTGGTTTTGATTTAACATTATACAGACTCACTTTGAAGGAATAATATCCATTTAGTACCTTGTTCACATCAGTCTTGGAAAAAACAATATCCTGTGCTAGTAGCGATTCAATTGGAAACATCAAATTGTCATGGTTCTTTCTTAGATTTTTTATCATAGAATTATCCGTTGAGAAAATAAACCCGTGATATGATGTCTCTATTTTTGATTGCGGAAGTGAAGTTGATATCAACTTTAGTTCTTTGCCGTCTGGTCGCACCACCCAAATTTGTAACAGTGGTGATCCAGAATATTTTGCAGTATATTCATAGATAAAATCGCTTGGAAATTTATCATAGTTATAATCAACGGCAAAAATATGTGTAGTCAAAAATATTTCACCTACATTTTGTGACAGTACTTGCGGATTTTGTAGAATTATATGCTCTGGCATTTTTTCTGAAAGAAAATAATTTACCCATGCAGGAAGAGCAGATTTTGGAAAAGTTAACCAACCTGCAGGATCATTCCATTCTTTGAAACTCTCTATTGGAATAGTAACAACAGCTATTGCTGACAAAACAAAAAGGGTTCCAAGTATTGCTATTCCAACTAGGCCAATCTTATTTTTGGAAAATTCATGACTAATTTCCTTTGAAGAGAAACTCATCCTTTTCGTACCCTTGGATCAAAGTAACCGTACAAAATATCAGCCAAGAAAATGCTTACAAGGAAAAATGCAGTCAAGACATAGGTTTCACCAATTATTACGGGCAAGTCAAGGACGGTGATTGCCTCATAGTACAATCTTCCCATGCCTGGCCAATCAAATACTGCTTCTGTAATTATGGCACCGCCAAGCGAACCCGAGAGGCTTAATGCTAGGACGGTAACAATTGGCGGAGCCGCGTTTTTGAGTGCGTGTGTATAGATTATCTTTTTCTCGCTAATACCAGCTGCTCTTTTTGCTACTACAAAATCTTCTTGCATTATTCCAACGATGAAATTTCTTACAAGATATGCCCATGAACCAAAACCAATCAGTACTAGTGTAATTAGTGGAAGCGTCATGTGATACAAGAGAGCACCAAGATAGCCAGGTTCTGTCACAGGAATCAATGGCGTTGCCCTTGCTGGAAAGATCTGATAGACAAATGCAAATACAAAGATCATAAGCATACCTATCCACCAGACTGGAAAACTGCTGCTAATGACAGCAAAAGTGGAAGTTATCTTGTCTAGCTTTGAATTTATTTTACTTCCTGAAAGAGCGCCAAGAAAAATACCAATTAATGAAATGATCAAAGTTGCAGTTGTAAAAAGCAGAATTGTTCTGGGCATCTTTTCAAGTACTATGTCTTTGACATCAGATGAGCCAGTATCACTAGTAAGAAATTTTGCATGCCCAAAATCAAGTGTCAAGATCTTGTACATTGAAAGTCCTAACCGTGGAGGATAGTACCAAGGCTTGTCAAGTCCTAGTGCATCTATTCTTTGTTTTATTTGATTTTCTACAAATGCATCAAGATCTTGCGGATTTTTAAAACTTGCAACAAGATGTTTATTGTCAGTAACTTGTTGTCTTATCTCAAGTGCAACACTTTGTTTTAAGATGGCATCCATGTTTGAACCAACAAGTGCAATTGTAAGCAACAAAGTAGCCATAAGGACTCCAAACATAGTTACCGCGCGTTTAAGGATGAATATCTTAAAACTCATCTTTATTTCATATCCCTGCTAAAGTTAATAACATGTAGGGGTTTCTTTCTCTTCTTTAATGCAATTATAACTCCAATAGCGATTGCTAACAAAACAATACCAATTACAATATAGTCTTGACCAACAATTGATGGACTAGTAACTTCGCCAACATTCTCAGGAATTATTTGACTTTCTCCTTGAATTCCTAAGAAGCTAGTGTGAAAGATATCAGGTTTTAGAGCAGAATCCGATACTGCAAAGATCTTCAAATCATTTGCACCCACACTTAGAAGTGATGTTTTTTCTTTTGATAATGTTATGGTTATGTTGCCTGTGTCAGATTGTTTGGTACCAGAATCAACCATGTTACCATCTGCATTAAGAACGTAATAGTAGATCGTAGAACCCGGTGTAACAGAAATTGGAATTGCCAATTCCTTTTCCAATGAAACTAGTGTGGGAACATCTACTCTATTTATCGTGGCAATATTTACATTTTCAAATTTTTTCCAATAACCTGCCGCAAATGGATATGTAGGATCATCAAAAGTCCTTATTGTTATTATTCTTGCCTCTGGAGAGTAGCTATCAAGGTAAAATGGTCCATTACCAATTACAGCATGTCCGTGTTTTTCTATCCATGATATTGTAGATGAATATCTCATGTTATAGTATTGTGGGTTTTTCTCAAATGTAGATAATCCAATGGGAATGAAGTTTGATTTTGAAAATTCTTCTAGATTTGATTTTAACATATTTGCATCGTTTGGTACAAGTAATGAAAGCCAATCAACATTTTTACTCACAGACTCTGATCTTGAAAATGCAACTTTGCCATCAGTTACAGATTTTTCCATTGCATAAAATAATTCCCAGGGCATAGATGGAAATACACCTGCTGAATCGGCAATCTCTCTTTCATCAAAATGCCAATAGTTCTGATAAACTTCTATAGTGTTTTTATCAATAACTCTAATTCCAATTAACGTCTTTGCAGCCTGATTTGCCTTGGGTGAATACTCTGAATCAAAGGTTTTACTATTTTCTGTAGGTTCTGCTCCCCACTGGTACAGAAAATAAATTGAATATAAAATATCATTCATATCCATAGGTTGGCCATTATGCCAGTTTCCAAAATTTAGATGGAATGTTACTTTGCTTGTGGATTTTACACCATTGCCAACTTGAACCCATTTTTGTTGCGCAGGATCCCATTTTATTGCATCAGATGGCACATCTAGCTTTCCAGTTGGTCCTGCAGTTTCCACTTTCCAATCGGAGCGAACAGGAATGGTGGTTCCAGTAAATGGATTTTTGAAGCTTCCTGGGTCAGACACTGTGCCCCATATTTGCTGACTTGCCGAATCAGTAAAACCTGCAACTGGGTTCCACGCGCCTTGGTAAATCTTCTTTACTCCAATTGTAAGTGAGTCTGAATTATCCCTCGCATTTATTGGAGTAAACCTGCTGGTAATTCCAGCACCGAAATCATTTATGATTCCATCAACTTTTATATTAGATACATACTGATCAATTTTGCTTACAAGAAAAATTCGAACTGATTCTTTAAGACCTTCATTGACCGCTTTTTTTAATAATTCAGTTCTTTGTTCTGCAGAAGTAAAATTACCTATAAAGATGCTTTGTGAAATGGAATCCATGTAGTCGTCTTTGTAATTCCAATATGAAGGATTGTTGAATCCTGGCATGTTAGAAAACCATGGCGAATACATCTGTGCTGTAAGCACAGAGTCATATCTTACAAAGCCATTTGATGCCCAACCTTCAGTGTAAATGCTCCACTTTAGATCAGAGGGGTTTGAACCATACACTATTGTAAATGCCTTGTTTAAATCCCCATAATCTCTTTTGACAGAAAACCCAATTTTCTCCAATTGTGAGGAAAGAATTTCACCAATTGATTTTCTTATTTGATCATCGCTTCTAATAAAAATTGTAATCTCTATTGGTTTTGAATCATAGTACCATTTGTTTTCAATTTTTTGTGCGCCAGTCTTTAACATAGCATTTGAAATCATTTTTTCTGCCAACGCAGGATTATATCTAAAGTTAAATGATTCAAGCTCGCCTAGAATCAATAGATAATCAGGATCAAATGGTTTGTAAGCTGAAACCATTGAAACACCGTAACCACCAAGAAGCTCATCGACAATTAATTCTCGATCTACCAAATAATTTAGTGCAAATCTAACATCTTTTATTGAAAAAGGATTGAATTTTTCCGATGGAGCTGGATTTACAAGAAGACTGAAAGATTGGCCGGTAGATTGAAATATTTTTAGACCTTCTCGTGAGTGGGGATCACTTATTCTGTCAAAAGGAATTGCCCAATAATAGATATCCAAATTTCCGTTTTTTACTTCTTCAAGTGCAGTATTTTCATCAGAATATTGAATGAATTGTATCTTATCAACAAAAGATCCCTTGTCGGCAAAAACAACACTAGAACTAAAAATAAAAACTACAATGCCAAGTATCAAAATTGGATTCATGCACTGTTTTGCTTAAAACTGTATATAAGAATAAGAAAATGTAGGTTGAATACACAAGATTGAATTGTTAGAAAATTACAAAAAGATATTTTCTAGGGCGGAATCTCTATGTTAAGATTCCCGTTGCTTGTGGCCATACGCAACAACACCAAGCCGTCCTTAACAATCTTAGTCTCAGGCTTGGGCTTCTCTAATTCTATAGTGGTCTTATTCTTCTTGCCATCATATTTGGCTTCAACCTCTTTCTGGTTTGTATCCTTGCCTACTTTCATCTCTTGGTCTAGCTTCTTTAGAGACCCATCTGTATTGAGTGACCAGTCAAAAGACTCTTTGTTCTTTGATGATGCAATGATCGGCCCATTATTGTACTGTAGGCTAACTATCTTCACCTTGATTTCATGTCCCTCTTTTTTTACATTCTCCACTAGCGTAAGTGAGTTTCCAGCAAGATCAGAAATGAGATATGTTCTTAGTTCAGCATTACTTTGATCATCATGTTCTTTCTTGTCTCCACTTTGACTATTCGATTTTTTCTGGTTCTCACTTTGGTCATTTGCCACTTGCTGATCTCCACCTTGATCATTTGACCCTTGCTTGTCTCCATCATCATTCAAGTTGGTTGGAATCACGGAAAGTGGCGTTACTGGTCCTGGTGGCACACCAGATTCACCATCTCTGCCAAATACCAAGACATTCTTTGTTGTCGGGTCAAACTGGTTGTAGGCTTCTGGTGGAGTTGTATCCGGGTTTACTGTCTGTGTTAATAAAGCAGTGATTGGATTAAAGTTACTATCACCTGAATATTTTGCAGTAATGTCGTGTGGACCAACTGTTAATCCAGATGTGGTAAATGTAGCATGACCTGTAGCATCTAGTGGTACTGTACCAAGGGAAGTAGCACCATCTAAGAATTCCACTGATCC
>VBPW01000089.1 GCA_005877305.1 Nitrososphaerota archaeon
TGAAAAACATTTGGATGTAATTATTTCTTACAAATCATAACGCGAGTCTTATAGGTCTCGAATATTTGGGTTCATACTACTGAAAGTCTATTCAAACCACAACAACAATACCTGATTCTTATAATCTGATAACAAAAAGATTAACCCTAGAAATCATGATACTATACCATGAAAATAATTTATTTGGTTCTGGTCATCTCTTTGCTCGCAATTTTTGGCTCCTTGGATGCCAAAGCCCAGCCAGTCAACGAATCATCTTTACAAACACAAGAAATTGCATCAAATCTACATGTTCCATGGGAGATTGTCTTTGCGTTAGATGGCAGGGCATTCTTTACTGAGAGAACAGGAAATCTTAGAGTAATAGAGAACGGCAACCTTGTAGAACAGCCTGTAGCTACCATTCCTGTTGCAAGGGCAGGAGAGGGAGGACTCTTGGGTCTTGCACTAGACCCAAATTTTGAAAAGAACCACTATCTCTATCTGTACTATACCTATTCGGATTCCACAGGACTGTACAATAGAATAGCAAGATTTACAGAATCAAATGATACCATTTCGTCTGAAAAAATTTTAATAGACAAGATTCCGGCAAACACCAACCACGATGGAGGGAGAATAAAGTTTGGTCCTGATGACAAACTGTATATCACCACGGGTGAAGCTGGTAGGCCAGAATCGGCTCAAGATATTACCTATCTTGGAGGCAAGATACTGCGGATAAATTCAGATGGAACCATTCCACGTGATAATCCATTTTCAGGCTCTCCAGTCTATTCATATGGAAATAGAAATCCACAAGGTCTTGACTGGGATCCAAGAAATGGAAATCTGATTGAAACAGAACATGGACCATCTGGTGAGAATAGTTGGTATGCTCATGACAAGGTCAATTTAATTATTCTAGGAAAAAATTACGGCTGGCCCTATGTGATTGGCATGGCAAATGACTCTAGATTCGTAAATCCAATATATCAAACCGGAGATGTAACATGGGCTCCTTCAGGTGCAACTTTCTACACTTCAGACAAGATCCCAGACCTCAAAGGAAAGTTCTTGATTGCAACGCTGAGAGGTCAGCATATCGAAGTACTTACTTTGGACAAGGATGACAAGGTAGAATCAACACAGAAAATCTTTGATGGAACATATGGAAGACTCAGAGATGTCGTCCAAGCACCTGATGGCTCGCTTTACATCCTTACCAGCAACGTTGATGGGCGAGGAGTTGTTGCACCAGATGATGACAAAATTATTCGGGTAGTTCCAGAGTTTGGTCCTGTTGCTGTACTAGTTCTTGCAGTTGCTATATTTTCTATTGTCATTTTCTCTGCAAAGAATGAAAGATTGATTCCAAGATAGTAACGAGTCTTACAGGACTCGTATAGTTTAAACCTCTTTAGCTAAACTAAACAATTAAATAATTGTTTAATTGTTATGTTACCATGGAATCCCTCTGGAAGGCAATGGCCGATGATAGCAGAAGGGAGATCTTACTATTACTTGGAAAAAAAAAGATGACTCCAAGTGAGTTGGCTGGGCATTTCCAATTTACTCCTCCTGCACTATCTAGTCATCTTCGCATTCTAAGAAATGCTGATCTTATTACTGAACAAAGGCTTGGTAAGAACAGATACTACTCACTAGACGAGAGAAAGTCACTAGAGATGATTGATTTTTTTGAAAAGATGTGGGGTTACAAGATGAACTCGCTTAAAGAATTTATAGAAAACAAAGAAAGGAAAAAGAAACATGAGTGATCTTGATATCAAGAAAATAGTTGAAATTGATGCCTCTCCCAAAGTGGTATTTCAGGCCATTTCTGATCCAAAGGAATTGACCAATTGGTTTCCTGATGCTGCAATACTTGAACCCAGGACTGGAGGCAAATTCAAGCTCTCCTTTTTCAAGGATTCTGATAGGCGTCCCAAGAAAATGGATCAGGATTTTTTTCCTGAAGGCAAGGTTTTAGAATTGGTTCCAAATAAAAAACTGGTATATACATGGCAGCACAAGACCATCCCTGACTTTCCTGAAACTGTTGTGACATGGGAATTGGAAGAGATAGGCAAGAACAAAACTAGATTGACACTGACACATTCAGGATTTACAGGAAAAGAGGGAGATATGAAAAGTGCCAAAGAACACGATCAGGGCTGGTCATACTTTCTTGACGAGCTAGCTTCATACTGTAAGAAAAAATAGTCATAATTTCTGAATGGTAGGTTCTAGTCTAGTGGGAATAGAAAAATCATATAGAATCAAGATCAGTAATATTATTCTATTATAGCCTTTACCAAGTGAATATCAAATACATACGCAGATTCTTTAATGATTGTGAATAAGATAATGTGATAAACAAGTGATTTACAAATGATGAACACCCAATATTCAACAAATATTGTAAACGAAAAAAACTATGAGCCAAAGAGTTACTCGGTTTTAGAAGAATATGAAACAAATAATTCTAAATGGGTACTTAAATTCAACGAATACCTGTCAGATATTAAAATTGAAGTTGAAATCTTAAAGGTTAGAACATCGCAAAGAAATAACGAAGAAGTGCAAGAACATATTTCCAAGATAGATAGAGCAATTTCCAGCATTACAAATATGTTATTAGATTATGTTGAAAAGTATGGCAAACGTGAAATCATCCTATCTTAAAATCACCAAGAATTATTTTAACTAAATCCTGCTCCAATTATTATTGAAAGATGTAGAGTTTTCATTTTCCAAAATCTCATTTCATTGATTGCGCTACCTGTTCCAATATTGAAGAGGGAAGAAGTGATTCTATTACATACTCGGCATTCCCATCAAAATACATTATTCTTGTAGTCAAAGGAACATAGGTCACTGTTTCTAATTTTTCAGAATAAGCAGTAGATTCCGCTAGACAACCACATCCTTCTCTTACTAGAGCCAAGTTTCCATTTATGTGAGTGAGTCTCGCTTCTCTATGGTATTGAATTAATTCATTGTAAAGTGATATCATTGTTGCAGTCTTGTTCTTTG
>VBPW01000048.1 GCA_005877305.1 Nitrososphaerota archaeon
ATGGGATCGGCCGGATTTGAACCGACGACCTCAGGTACCCAAAACCCGAATCATACCAAGCTAGACCACGATCCCGATGTGAATGCAGCTTAGAGCTCCCCAATTTAAGCTTCACATATGATGATTTTAAATAACATACAAAATCAAGACTACTCTATGCAAATCCAAGATTATATTAATGCGGGAAGGATCGCATCTGAAGTTAGGGAAAATGCAAGAAAAAAAAATCATATCGGTTCCACACTCTTTGAAATTTGCGAATCCATAGAAAAGGAAATTATTCAAAAAGGCGGCAAGTGTGCTTTTCCAGTAAATACTAGTCTAAACGAGGTAGCAGCTCATTATACTGCAGAACCAAATGACCAGAAAGTAATCAAAGAAACAGATTTGCTAAAAATTGATCTTGGAGTGCAAATTAATGGCTACATTGCAGATACTGCAGTAACCATATGTCATGACCCCAAGTTTGATTTTCTAATCCAAGCAGCAGAGACTGCACTAAAGGAGGCCATGTCAGTCATAAAAGCAGGAACAAAATCAAGCGATGTGGGAAAGACTATAGAAAACACAGTAAAACAGATGGGATGCATACCAATAGTAAATCTTAGTGGACACTCGTTAGAACGATACACCATTCACGCTGGAAAATCAGTTCCAAATATTTGGTCAATAGGATCTTTTTCATTTTTGCCTACAGAAGCTTATGCCTGTGAGCCATTTGTTACAACAAGGGAAGGATTAGGATTTGTGCGTGAGGGTAATACAAGAAATATCTTTTCACTTGTTACACGAAAAAGAACAAAGGATCCAGAGACAGACAAGCTTGTAGATTACATTTGGGAGAAATTTAACATGTTGCCCTTTGCATTACGGTGGCTTGTACCAACTTGGGAAGAAAAAAAAGCAAGAGATTTGGTAGAAAAACTTGTCAAAAGCAAGGTAGTAAGATCATATCCGGTTTTGATTGAAGCCAACGGTGAAAGAGTAGCACAAGCAGAACACACGTTCATACCTCAAGAAAAGGGTATAACAATTACAACAATTTAGGTACTAGTTTCGCCAAAAATTTTAGTAATTGACATCTGACCTTTACATGAAGAACAAGTTTCAGTATTTTTGAAGACATAATCACCTTCCTTGAATTTTCGTTTTGAAATTGCATTACATGAGTTACACTGCTCTAAAGTATATGGTATAATGACCTCATCTTTTTTTCTTTTAAATATCATTGTGAAACTCCAAGAGTGTTTCCAACTCCGATTATTATTACAGATTGACCTGGTTTTGCATTATCTCTAATCATTTCATGGATTTGTGATGTTACCTTTTCTGCTGAATCTGCAATCTCTTTTTTCATAAGGGTAATAGCTTCTTTGATTGATTGTTTGATGACAATAGCATAAATTGGAATTTTGTGTTTTGTTGCAACCTCTTCAATTTGATACCTATCAGTTCCAATTCCACCAATTGCTGCACCAAATCCTTGTGATACCGTACCAGAATCTTCTCCTTCTAGCTTTAGTGCTGCGTCAACCATTACTATGACGTCAGGTTTGTTTTCTGATATGATTCGCTCTAGTGCATCTCCTGGTCTTCCAACTGTTGCAGATGGGCCTTCTGCCTTCATAAGATAGAGTTTTCTTCCATCAAATTCTTTTTCGCACCATATAGTCTCAAATGCCGCAGTCTTTTTTTCTGTTCCAAGCATCATCTTTCCAACAATCATCGGGCCTATTCCATCACCTATTGGTTGGCCTTGCTTGAAGGCAGACACAGCGTCCTTGAGTGCCTCTGCTTCTTCCATGATAAATGGCATCATCATTTGCAATGGCAAAATGAGTGGAAAATTATTTTGTTTTTTTGCCGTAAGAAAGAGATGTCTTACCATTTTGTAAAGCATGTGCAAAGTAGTAACAGCTTCTAAAATATTTTCTATCTTGCTTGCTTCCAGTGAATTAATTTCTGATGAAATGGTTTTCACTTGTAACCTTGTATAATCCTCACGGGAACGCATGATGTGTCTTATTTTCTGAACAATTCCGTTTGGATCCAAATCCACTGGCATTATAGTAAAATATTCTAGATATCCGTCTATTTTTGTAGAAGGATCGGTTGTTGGTTTTATTGTGGTTTTAATGTAATCAAGTAATGGCCATAAAACATGAAGAGTACTATTGGTACAATCCATACAAGCCACATCAGTGGATTAGAATTATCATTAGAGTTGAGAAGTTTATCAATATTAATTCCTAGAAAATCCAATTAGTAACAAAGCTTATTTTTGCCAAATTAAATCTTTGTTAAAAAACATGATCATTTTAAACTTCTAGAGACAATGAATTGTCGTGAAAGCAGAAGAAACAGGTCATCAAATTCAACGAATTGTACAATGTCAAGTACTTTGGGATAAACAAAGCCGCGATTTTTATTCTGTGGACGCTAGTTCCTATGTTGTAAAACCACTTGCCATTGTCTTTCCAAGAAATGAAAAGGAAATTATCAAGATTCTAAGATTTGCATCAAAAAACAATATTCCAGTTACACCTCGTGGTGCTGGAACAGGCCTTGTAGGAAGTGCCCTAGGAAACGGGATTATTCTTGATTTAAAGCATTTTGATAAAATCAGGGTATACTCAAATTATGTACAAGTGGATTCAGGAGTCTTCAAGGGAATTCTTGACAAAAAATTAGAAGAAAATGGCAAGTTTTTTGGGCCCGATCCATCTGTTGGACCATACTGCACAATAGGTGGGATGATTGCCACAAACGCAAGCGGCGGCCATTCTCTCAAGTACGGCAGTACCATAGACAACTTGATTGAAGTCAGAATAATAACTTCAAGTGGCAAGGCAATCAATCTGCCGTCAAAATCACAATTTGACAATAAAATATTAAAGATGATAAAACCTAGCATACAAAAAAAATTTCCATTTGTATCAAAAAATTCTTGTGGTTACAGATTAGATAAAATTACAAAAACAACAGACTTGCACAAAATTATTGCAGGTTCTGAGGGAACCTTAGGTATTATCATTTCTGCAAAACTAAAGATTTTACCACTACCAAAAAAGAAAACACTAATCATATTATCGTATAAAAATTTAGAGCAAGCCGTAATTGATTCAGCCAAAATAGTCAAACTCAAACCTTCTGCCTTGGAGTTAATAGACAAAAACATAATTGAACGCATTAAATTTGATTTTCCTTCAGATACTGGGTGTCTATTATTTGTAGAATTTGATAGTAACTTAGTGAAAAGTATGATTGATCTTGATAAGACAATCACAGATGCAAAAATCATCAAAACCCTAACGAAAAAAAAAGAGATAACAAAATGGTGGAACATTAGGAATTCAGCTTTGGGATTTAGTCTTAGAAGTATTACATCAAAGCAAAGCTTGCCAACTTTAATTGAAGATGCAACCGTTTCTGTAGAGAAACTAGTTTTGCTTGTAAATATCATCAAAAAGATTTCAAAAAAATACAAACTAGATGTAATCACATACGGTCATGCTGGAAACGGTAATCTACACATAAGACCCATAATGAAGCGAAAAAACAAAAAATTGGTAAAAAAAATTGCTACCGAATTTTTTTCCAAAGTATTAGAGATAGGTGGAAGCATAACAGGTGAGCATGGAGACGGCCTTGCCAGATCAGAGTTTGTAAAGTTACAATATGGGAATGAGGTTTATTCTGTTTTCAAGAAGATAAAACTGGAATTTGATCCAAAAAACATTCTGAACCCAGATAAGATAATTACCTCAAAAAGCAATATGACAAAAAACCGTAAAATTTGATTTGATAAAACAGGAGCTATTTGATTTTAGTTCCAAGTGGAACCTCCTCACTTACTGTAAGCCAGAAGGGTTTATCATTTACATCTGCAGCCAAAAGCATTGCGTTTGACTCAAATCCTGCAATCTTTCTTGGTTCCAAATTTGCAATAACAACTACCGTCTTACCTACCAGTTCTTCTGGTTGATAATACTCTGCACCGCCAATTATTACTTCACGTTTTTCTTCACCCAAGTCTATAATTCCCTTTATGATTCTCGATTTTCCTGGAATTTTTTCTGTGTTTACTATTTTGGCTATACGAAGATCAAGTTTAGTAAAATCATCATAAGTAATGTTTGGCACAACAAGGATAAATTTAGCGCATTAAAATTGATTTCTAAAATCAAGACTAATATGTAGACTGCAAAGAGTGCTCGATATGGTCCAGATTCAAAGTTTCGTAGAGATAAACGCTCCACTTGAAAAGATTTGGAATATCGTATCTGATCTTGATGCAGAACCCAAATTCTGGAAAGGGACAAAGGAAGTAAGAAACATATCAAAACAAGGAAATGTCGTTACACGCGAAATCACAATTGCCTTCAAAGATTCGAAATGTTTGCAGACAGTAACCCTTTATCCAAAGGAAAAGATTCAAGCTGTATTTACAAAAGGAGTCATAAATGGAACTAAGACAATAATTCTAACACAAAAAGAAGGCGCAACTCGCCTAGAAGCAATTTGGGACATGAAACTCTCAGGAATGATGGGCATGTTTACAGGAATGGTTAAAAAGCACATTCAAAGTGGGACTGAGCAGGCACTTCAAAGCATAAAACAAGAAGCAGAGAGGTAATTTTATGGAAATTGCCTTGGATATTTTTAATTATATTTTAACTGCCATTTTAGTTGGAGTTTCTATAACTTGGATTTTGTTGATAAAATCAATGTGGGTTTCATTTAGAGACTCGCATTTTTTAGATAGATTTGATGCAAGGTCTCATGCAAAACCAAAGGTCTCAGTTATCTTACCAGCAAGAAACGAAGAGGGCTTTATTGAAAAATGTCTTGCTTCACTTTTAGATCAAGACTATGAAAATTACGAGATAATAGCAATTGATGACAGATCAGAAGATAAAACTGGAGAAATAATTAAAAAAATGGCAGAAAAAAATTCTAAGATAATTTATGTCTTGGCAGATCCAAAACCAGAAAAATGGATAGGAAAAAACTGGGCGTGTGTTGAAGGATTACAAAAATCAAGCGGTGAACTTTTGCTTTTTACAGATGCGGACACCAAGCATTCAAAAAATATGATTTCACTTTCGGTTACACATCTGCTAAGTGAAGGGCTTGATGCACTCACGGTTATTCCCAAAATGCTTTGTATAGACAAGTGGACCAAAATTACATTGCCAATGCTTTCGACCTTTTTGCACACTAGATTCTCAGCTATTCGTGTAAATGATTCTTCAAAAAAAACAGGTTACTTTTTTGGTAGTTTTTTCATAATCAAACGAAAAACGTATGAAAGTGTTGGAACGCATGAAGGAGTAAAAGGTGAGATTGTAGAAGATGGCGCCCTAGGGAAAAAGGTAAAAGAATCAGGATACAAGCTAAAGATGGTTCGCGGGGAACATCTAATTGAAGCAGTCTGGGCGCGGGATTGGTCAACGCTTTGGCATGCCTTAAAACGTCTTATGATTCCACTTTATCTCCAAAATAGGAGCATTTCAATAGGAATTTTTTTTGCAGTTTTATTTTTATTGTTCATGCCATTTCTCATTTTAGCCTATTCTGCAATCTTTGAAAGCTTGTCTGAGTCATTTTCAACGCTTTTTGTTATCTCAATAATTACGGTTTTACTTCTTTATTTTGCTGCAATTTTGGAAGCAAAAAAAGGGTTATCTCTTGGACTTGGATATGCATTACTTGGTCCAATAGGGAGTTTTATTATAGTTAGTGGCTTTGCAGCGGGAATTTTGCAAGCAAAAAGCAATACTGCAGTAATATGGAGAGGAAGAACGTATTCAATGGTAGATCAAATCCAAAATTCGATAAGCTTGTAGAGCAAGGATTATAGATAAACCTAGTATACTTTTAGATTCTTGGACAAGACAACTGCCATTTTAAGTGGCGTTTATGGTGGGATAGTATTATTACTAATCTTTGTTTTTTTTGTATCACCACAAAAAACTGAGGTTATGAATGATTCTGGTTTTTCGATTATAAATAATTTTGATTATTTGAATCAGATTTCACCAAAAAATCCCGGTATGTCTCTTGCTGACCTTTATGCAAAATCCGATGATGGTGTGGTTCAAGTAATCGTGCGAAAATCAAACGACACGACACGTGTTCGTGATCTTGGTTCAGGAATTGTTTATGATCTAAACGGTCATATCATAACAAATAATCATGTTGTTCAAAACGCTACAAAAATTACAGTAACATTTCATGAAGGATATTCGTACACAGCTATAATTGTAGGAACAGATCCTTTTGCTGATTTGGCTGTCATTAAGGTAAATGCAGACTCGTCTGTTCTACATCCATTGAATCTAGGTGATTCATCAAAATTACGTATAGGTGAACAAGTAGCAGCAATAGGAAGTCCTTTTGGTCTTACTGGCTCCGTTACATCAGGAATTATTAGTCAAGTCGGAAGGCTTTTAGAGACTCCAGATACTGCTTCATTTTCAATACCAGATGTAATTCAGACAGACACTGCAATAAATCCTGGAAACTCTGGTGGACCTTTACTTAACATGCAAGGGAAAGTAATAGGAATCAATACAGCAATACAGACAGATACTGGTGAGTTTTCGGGCATAGGTTTTGCAATTCCCTCAAACACAATTAAAAAAATTGTTCCTGTTCTAATAAAAGACCGACATTTCAAGCATCCATGGATTGGGATAACTGGCCTTAGTATTGATCCAGACTTGTCTAACACTCTACTATTACCTGCCTCTAGTGGGTTTATGATTCAAAATGTAGTAAAAGAAAGTCCTGCAGGAAAGGCAGGCATCCATGGCTACATCAATACAACAACAATTGATGGCATAAAATACAGAGTTGGTGGTGACATCATAATAGGTATTGATAACAATCAAGTACGAAAACTTGAAGATATTCTAAATTACCTACAAGAAGAAAAATCTGTTGGAGACAAGATAACTTTAAAGATTCTTCGCGATGGACATGCAAGCAATTTTGATTTGATTCTAGAAGAAAGACCAAGTCAAACCCAACACTAGTACAAGCATAAATACCACTGCCATTAGCTATTTCAGATGTTGAGTAAACTTACCTTCATTTCTGAAGTGTTAAACAAAGTTATCGATAGTAAAGAAATTTCAGATGATGATGCGTACCAGATTTATCAAGAATCGCAACATGACCCTTCTGAACTTTACAAAATAGCACAAATTTTAAGAAACAAACAGAAAGGAACAAAAGTTACTTATTCAAGAAAAATCTTTTTTAATTTAGTCAACCTCTGTCGAGACTCATGCTCATATTGTACTTACAAATCAGAACCAGGCCAATCAAAAATTTCGATGATGTCAAAATCAGATGTACAAAATCTTGCAAAGATTGGTAAAAACTACGGATGCACCGAAGCACTATTTGTTACTGGAGAACGACCAGAACAGAAATATGTTGAAGCAAGAAATTGGTTGAAAGAAAATGGTTTTGCAAGTACTTCTGAATACCTGATTCATGCATCTGAAATGGCTCTCAAGGAAGGCCTTTTTCCCCATACTAATGCTGGGAACCTTACAAAATCTGAAATGAATGATCTTAAAAAAACCAATGTAAGTCTTGGCGTTATGCTCGAAAATTCTAGCATACGACTCACACAAAGTGGCATGCCGCATGAACTTGCACCAAGCAAGCATCCCAAAGCAAGGCTTCGTGTGCTAAAAGATGCAGGTGAACTTGGCATCCCAATGACTACTGGCGTACTCGTTGGAATTGGAGAGACGGCCTTTGAGATAATCGATTCAATCTATGCAATAAAAGAAATTCATAAAAAATATGGTCACATCCAAGAGATCATTTTGCAGAACTTTCAACCAAAATCAGACATTAGAATGAAAAATATTCCGTCGCCAGAAGAAAAATATTTCAAAACATTGGTTGCACTTACTAGAATAATTATGCCACAAATGAATATCCAGATTCCGCCAAACCTTTCTCCAGATTCCTATGCAAGTTTTCTATCTGTTGGGATCAATGATTGGGGAGGGATTTCTCCACTGACACCAGATTATGTAAATCCTGAATTCTCTTGGCCTTCCATAGATACTGTTGCAAAAAATTCTTTTAACGCAGGATTTGAATTGAAGGCAAGGCTTCCAGTTTATCCAGAACTTTTTTCATTTGTTGATCCAGAACTTAAGGAAAAAATTCTACAAATTACAGACTCTGATGGATTTGTGAAAACGGAGTATCTGAAATGAGTATCCAAACATCGTTGTTTGATTCTCTGTTAAGACATTCTGATCCGTTAATAGCTGAAACTCTAGAAAGAGCCCTTTCTGAAAAAGAAGTTTCAGTAGAGGATGCAACAAGATTGTTTTATGCAAAGGGAATAAATTTTCATATTATTGGTATGGTTGCTGATGAATTGAGGAAAAGAAGAGTCGGCGATGTTGTTACCTATGTTGTAAACAGAAACATCAACTTTACAAATGTCTGCATCAAACAATGTGGTTTTTGTGCATTTAGTAGAGATTTTCGCGAAGAGGAGGGGTATTTTTTACCAATAGAGGAGATTGTGAGACGAGCAAGAGAAGCAAGAGAGTTAGGCGCAACTGAAGTTTGTGTTCAGGCAGGGTTACCCCCAGATATGAACGGAGAAACTTATGAGAATATCTGTAGAACTATAAAAAAAGAAGTTGCAGACATACACATCCATGGATTTTCTCCAGAAGAAGTGTTGTATGGAGCAACAAGATCCAATTTACCAATTAGAGAATATCTTTTACGTCTAAAAGAAGCTGGAGTAAATTCACTTCCTGGGACAGCTGCAGAAATTTTGGACCAAAAACTTCGTGATAAGATTTCACCTGGAAGAATAAGTGTCAAAAACTGGATCGAAATAATAAAAACTGCTCACAAAGTAGGAATTCCTTCCACTGCCACTATCATGTTTGGACATTTGGAAACTCCAGAAGACAGAGCCAGACATATTGGTTTAATCCGCGAGATTCAAAAGGAGACTGGCGGTTTTACAGAATTTGTTCCTTTGAACTTTATACATACAGAAGCACCAATGTACAAAAACAACATACATGCTGGAATCAAAAATGGCGCCGATGGAAATGATGTACTTTTAATGCATGCAATCTCCCGAATAATGCTAAACAACTTCATAAACAACATTCAGACTTCATGGGTTAAAGAGGGTGGAAATATGTCACAGCTCTTGCTAATGTGGGGTGCAAATGATTTTGGTGGAACATTGATAAATGAAAGTATATCCACGGCAGCAGGTGCAAAACACGGACAACTTCTCAAGCCAAAAGAGATTAGAAATTTCATTAGACAGATAGGAAGAATTCCAGCCCAAAGAACTACTTCTTATAAAATAATACAGACATACAGATCTGCTGAAGAAAAAGATGAAGTTTTGGATAAAGTTGAAAATCCATCACAGTTTGGTTCTTACCATGAATTAATCAAGCTAGACAAATACAAATACAAAAGCAATAGGCTAAACTAGTTGTCATCTTGTGAGAAGGTACTCTCTAAGGCTAAAAGTCTCAATTTGGATGAATGTGAAGCATTCTTTATAGAAAAAAAAGTTACAACGATAAGAATAACAGATTCTGAAATAGCTGAATTAAAACAGAACCAGGAAAGAGGAATTGCTGTAAGAATAATTCATGGAAAAAAAATTGGTTCTGCAAAGACCTCAAATTTTGAGAAAAGTGAAGAAATAATTGAAAAGGCATTACAGTCAACAGCTCTTGTTAAACCAAAAAACTTCTGGAAGTCTTTACCTCATAGTGCAAAATTTCCCTCAGTCGACAGAACTTATGACAAAAAGCTTGCAGAGATTTCTGGAGTGGAAGCTTCTGATATTGCACAAACGATGATTGATTCTGCCAAACACCAAAAAGTTACAACAATTTCTGGATCTTTGAACATTGTTTCTGAAAGTATTGAGATTGCAAACAGCACTGGATTAAATTGTACCAATAAAGCGACATATATTGCTGGAAACATTAATGCTGATTCTAATTTCGGTAGTCTACCTGTAAGTGGGGTTGGTGCGGTTTCTTCTAGAACCACAACTGGGTTTTCTGCTGAAACTGTTGGCATAGATGCTATAAAGATGTGTGTAAATTCCATAAATCCAGAAAGTTGTCAATCCGAGGTTTACAGTATAATTTTTGAGCCTTATGCGATTGGTGAAATGCTTGCTTTTGTCTTTTCTTCAAACTTTAATCTAAAAACATATTCAGAAAAAAGAAGCTGTTTTGTAGATAAGCTTGGCAAAAACATTGCAACTGAAAATTTTAACCTAATAGATGACCCACACCATCCAGAAGGAATTGGCAGCAAACCCTTTGATGATGAAGGAGTTATCACTTTGCCAAGATATCTCATAAAATCAGGGATCTTTACCAATACATTTTCTGATTTGTTTTATGCGTACAAAGAAGGTAAGGAATCTACAGGAAATGCAAGTAGAATGGGGATGCCCATGGGCAGAACTGCACAGCCAATTCCCTTCCCCCTACCTCATAATCTAAGAATTGATGGAGATAAGATAACAAAGGATGAGATGATAAAAAATACAAAAAAAGGACTACTTGTAGGAAGGCTTTGGTATACATATCCAGTAAATCCGGAGCGTGGCGATTTTTCTTGTACTGCACGAAGTGGAATTAAAATAATAGAAAATGGAATCATAAAAAATCCAGGAAAATCTGTTCGAATAGTGCACAACCTTCCAACATTATTACAAAACATTTCTGCAATAGGAGATGATACAAAAAATGTATTGCAATGGGGTTCACTTCCATGCATTACCCCAACTGTCAAAGTAGAAGGAATTAAGGTAGTTCCAATTTAAAGAGATGGTAAAATAAACTGGAATCCAATACCAATTCCATATAAAACTAAAAGCATAATCCCACTTTTCAGACCAAGTTTGTTTCTAAACATTGGAACAAGTGCAATGATTGTGATTACTGTAACTAGGATCATCTGATATTCCAAAATTGATGTATTTGGAATTTTTGTTGTAAATCCACGATAGGTCATTGCTGCAAAGACCGCAACCGAAAGTAGTAAAGTATTGTTTAAAATTTTTGAACCTAGAACATTTGCTACCGCAATTGATGCACCGTTTGCTCCTTTACGTGCTAGAAGAATCATAGATATTTTTTCTGGCATTTCTCCAGCAATTGGACTAATTATTACTGCAAGTACAACGACAGAAACACCACTATCCAATGCAAGACCTTGAAGAGAATGCACAAATGGTTCAGCACCAATGAAAATTCCAATTGTGCCAGCTATGAAAAGAATCATCGAACGACCAAAGTGTTTTTTTGACATTTTTGTTTCGTGCGTGGTATGAAGTTCAGACTCTAGTATCGTTTCTTTCTTTTCTTGTTTCATCTCACGGAATGCAAGATACAAGTATGCACCAAACAACCCTGTAAAGATTATACCATCTATAACGTCAAAGCCATCAATAAATAATAAAGCGCCAACTACCGCTGTTATCACCAGAAGAATTTTGTCAAGCTTGAATTGCTTTACGTCAACAAATTTCTGTGGTGCTTTGGAGAGTTTTGTTGTTGCAATAATTAACATTACAGCAAGACCAAGTGTCATCATGAAAAGATTACTGCCAAGAGCAGAGCCTAGAGCAGTGTCATAGGAACCCTCTTTTGCAGCAGCTACCACAATTGCGATTTCTGGTAGCGTTGTTGCAATGCTAAGAAGTGTTCTGCCTACAAACCTTCCACCCCACCGTTCTGCAAGGTGCTCTGCTCCATCAGAAAGCAACCAACTAGCAACGATTAGCTCACCTAACCAACTTAACAATAAAAGTAAATTTTCTGCCAAACCACTACTCTACTTTCCCAAATAATTATAGACCATTATTTATGAGGATCATTAGTCTTTTACAATTATCATAGTCAAAGTGGACTTTATTCCATCCAATTTCCTTATCTTTACTGTAATTGTTTCACGCAAGGCCTCCATTGAATCTGCTTCTAATTCCATTAGCACGTCATATACTCCATAAACTGGATAAACTTCTTTTACGTTTGGAATTTGCCTTAGTTTTTTTACAATCTGATTTTCCTTGCCAAGTTCTGCATTCATTAGTATAAACGCGCTATGCATGCTGGAATTCACATCATCCTGAATAAAAACAAATTGAATTTGTAATGACCTACATTCCAGTAGAAGTTGCAGACCAGTTTTCTGATTTTATTATCACAAGAGATGAACAAGTTTTAGATTCAGTTAAGGCAAGGGCGCGTGACTTTAGTACCATATCGCTTCTAAAGCTGTTATACCAACTTCGATGCAATCCGATGACTTTTTCGGATCTTTATATAAAATCAAATATAAGAATGAAAAAGTCTTTTCTTAATTATTTGCATCTTTGTGTAAATTACAACTTTGTGACAAAACTGCCAGTGGGATCAAATATGATATATTCTATAACAGACAAAGGGAGAACCATGTTAGATCTTTTCATGCAGAAAAGTAATTAGTCAGAAGCAATTCACGAAAAGAGTGCGTTTGAATTCTTTTCCAGAGGCAGAAGTATATGAAATTAAGAAAGTAAAACTAAACAGTCCTATAGTTTTTGCAGGATTTGTCGGAGCTGGTCTTGTAGGACCAATAGCGGTTGGATATATGATTGAAAAATTAAAGATGAAAGAGATCGGCTATATGCGATCCAAATATCTTCCTCCTGCTACTGTGTTTATTCAAGGAAGACTACGACATCCTTTTCGTTTTTATTCAAATAAGAGCGGCACAATTTGTGCCATAATTTGTGAGATAACGTTACGACTAGAGGGGCTTTACACCATTGCTTCTGCAATTCTTGAGTGGGGTGAAAAAAATGGTTCTGAAGAAATAATTATTTTAGATGGTGTTCCAAGTAAAGAAAAACACGACCAAAAAGCATTTTGTGCAGCAGAAGAGGATCTTTGCAGAATAATGGCAGACAGTGAAATTGACATGATTCCACAGGGTTTTGTAACTGGAATCCCTGGTGCAATATTAAATGAATCTCTATTACGAAAAATTCGTGGCGTTACTTTACTTGTTAAGGCAAACCCACAAAAACCAGACCCACGTGCTGCGGCAACTCTTATAGAAGCTGTAAATCGTGTTTATCAGACAAGTATAGACACCAAAGACCTCAGAGAACAAGAACAACAGATAGGGTTTGATTTTAAGGCTCTTTCAGACAAATACACCGAAGCGCGAAAGGCAGAGACTAGCCTTTACATGTAATTTAGATAATTTATAACATACTATATTTTGTTTATAGTAGATACAAATTCTTTTATTTCAAACAAATCGAGTTGAACCATTGGGTATTACTTACAAGGATGCAGGTGTTGACATAAAAAAAATTAAACAAAGTCAAGCTACAATTGGCAGACTAATAGCATCAACCCACAAATTACAAAAAAGGGTTCAAATAAGATCTGGATTTGGCCATTATGCGGGTATTGTGGAAATCCCCGGTGGGAAACTCTTAGCAACCCATACTGATGGAGTAGGCACCAAAGTCATCATAGCACAGATGATGAAAAAATATGACACTGTAGGAATTGATTGTGTTGCCATGAATGTAAATGACATAATTTGCACGGGTGCGGTTCCAATTTCATTTGTTGATTACATTGCAGCAAACAGAAACGAACATGAAATTTTTAAAAAAATTGTTCAGGGGTTAGTAAGGGGTGCAAAAAAAGCCCAAGTTCCAATTGTTGGAGGAGAGACTGCCATAATACCAGATGTCATTACAGGAAAAGATTTCATGTTTGATCTTGCTGGAATGGTTGTTGGCATACTGGACAAACAAAATATGATTCTAGGAGATATGATAACACCAAGCGACATAATTATTGGAGTTAAAAGTAGCGGACTGCATTCAAACGGTTATTCGCTTGCACGAAAAGTATTGCTTTCAAAATATTCTCTAAAGGACAAAATAAAGGGATTAGGAATATTAGGTAATGCTCTTTTAGAACCAACTGAGATCTATGTTAAACCTGTCCTTGAATCTCTTGAAGAATGCGACATTCATGGACTTGCACACATAACAGGAGGCTCGTTTACAAAGCTATTGAGGTTAAAAAAAACTGGATATATGTTAGACAATATGCCAGAACCTCCAGAGATATTTCAGCTAATTGAAAACGAAGATGTAGAAAAACAAGAAATGTACAAAACTTTCAACATGGGAGTTGGCTTTTGTCTCATAGTACCAGAGGAGGAAGGAGAACGAATCGATGAAATCTTCAAAAAACATGGTTTGAAGAGTAGACAGATTGGCAGCATAATAGAAAAAAAAGGAGTTTTTGTAGATTCACTTAGAATTGCTTGAAGAAATAATTAGGGTTTAATAGTCAATTTTGTTCTAAAAAATGGTGCAAAAGACAGAAACGATTTTTAAGACAGCCTGCATAGAAGTCTCAAAAAATCTTCTTACAATTTCTCATCCAACTACTCATGATGTAAAAAGAGAGATTAAAAAAATATGTATCAAATATTCTTTAGAAAGAATTCCAAGAAACTATGAGATACTTGCTGAGGTCAAAGGGCTTGACTTTAACAAATTACAAAAGGCATTGATACGAAAACCAGTAAAGACAGCTTCGGGAGTTGCAATAATTGCTCTTATGCCAAAACCATATGCATGTCCACATGGAAGATGCACATATTGTCCAGGCGGAGTAGAATACAACACACCAAACAGTTACACTGGTAGAGAGCCTTCAACACAAAATGCAATTGCAAATGAGTATGATCCAAAAAAACAGATAATCGATAAGATTGATCATTTGTTAACTTATGGACATGATAGCTCAAAGCTTGAGCTTGTCATCGTTGGTGGAACGTTTCTTTTTATGCCAAGAGACTATCAGATAAACTTTATCAAATCATGTTTTGACGCATTAAATGGATTTGATTCACTCGATTTAGAATCAGCAAAGAAAAACAATGAATTAGCAAAGATAAGAAATGTTGGCTTTACCATAGAGACCAAGCCAGACTATTGTAAAAAAGAACATGTTGATTGGATGCTTGATTATGGAATTACGAGGGTGGAAATCGGAATGCAGAGTCTACATGAAAATGTCTATAAAATTGTAAACAGGGGTCATGACCTAAACGATGTAATAGAATCGTTTCAAATTGCAAAAGATGCTGGATACAAAATAGTATCCCACATGATGCCAGGCCTGCCAACTATGACCCCCCAAGAAGACATTGCTGATTTTAAGAAACTCTTTGATGATCCTGCCTTCAGACCAGATATGTTAAAAATATACCCAACACTCGTTTTGGAAAACACTGGTCTTTACAATTCTTACAAGGATGGTACGTATGTCCCTTACTTAGACCAGGAAATGATCAAGATACTAACAGAAATTAAAAAGATGATACCTCGATGGGTTAGAATAATGAGGGTACAAAGAGAAATATCCTCAGATCAGATTATTGCAGGACCAAAACTAGGTAACCTACGTCAGATTTTACAACAAAATCTCAAACAACAAAACATATCTTGCAAGTGCATAAGATGCCGGGAAGCTGGCCTTTCAGAAAATTCCATAGATCTTAATGATGTGAAACTAAGCAGAGAAGAATACGAGTCATCAGGAGGCAATGAAGTGTTCATATCTTTTGATGATTCTAAGGATAGAATTTTTGGATTCTTAAGACTCAGAAAACCAAGTAGTAAAGCACACCGACAAGAAGTATCCCAAGACACATGCATTGTAAGAGAGCTTCACGTTTATGGTAAGTCATTAAAGCTTGGTGAAAGAAACAAAGACAGTGTTCAACATTTGGGGCTAGGCAAAAACCTCATGGCAGAGGCTGAAAAGATTTCAAAAGAAGAGTTTGATGCAAAAAGATTACTTGTGATTAGTGCAGTAGGCACCCGAGAGTATTATAGAAAATTAGGATACTCTCATTTTGGGCCATACATGACAAAGGAATTGGTATAATGGAAGAACAGAAAATTATTGGTAAAGGAACTTGGATAGACAAGCTTGCAGATGAGTTGCTACAAAGGGAGAAAATGCTTGGACGTAGTACTGATTTGATAAATGTTGAAAGCGGTCTTGGCGCGTCAGGCATCCCCCACATAGGAAGTCTTGGCGATGCCGTTAGAGCATATGGTGTAAAGCTTGCGTTAGAAAATTTTGGATACAAGTCAAAGCTTATTGCCTATTCAGATGATCTTGATGGTTTAAGAAAAATTCCAGAAGGATTCCCAGAATGGTTAAAGGATTATGTTGCCAAACCAGTATCTTTTATCCCCGATCCGTTTGATTGTCATGATTCATACGGTTCACATATGAGCAGCCTCTTGCTTGATGGGTTGAACAATCTTGGAATAAAATACAAATTTCAAAGAGGAGTAGATACCTACAAAAACGGACTTCTAAAAGACCAGATCCATACAATATTGATAAACAGTAAAAAAATTGGAGAAAAGATAGCAGAGCTTGTTGGACAAGAAAAATACCAAGAATCCCTTCCTTATTTTCCAATTTGTTCAAACTGTGGACGGTTGTATACAGCAGTAGCATATGAGTATCTAGAAGATGAGAAGAAAATAAAATACAGATGTGGTGACACTACAATCGGTTCTAAAATTATACCCGGTTGTGGACATGAAGGAATTGCTGATATTACAAAAGATTTGGGCAAGCTTGCATGGAAAGTAGAATTTGCAGCAAGATGGCAAGCTTTTGATGTTAGATTTGAAGCATATGGAAAGGACATTATGGATTCAGTCAAGGTAAATGACTGGGTCACAGATGAAATACTGCAATTTCCACATCCTCATCATGTAAAATATGAGATGTTTTTAGATAAAGGTGGTAAAAAAATTTCTAAATCTCTTGGTAATGTGGTGACATCTCAAGCATGGTTAAAGTACGGTTCCTCAAAATCTATCTTGCTTTTATTGTACAAAAGAATAACAGGAACTCGCGAAGTTGGATTTGAAGACATTCCAGCTCTTATGGATGAATATAATGAACTTGAAAATATCTACTTTGGAAAGATAAAACTTGATAATGAGACAAAGATGATGAGGGCAAAAGGACTATACGAATACGTAAATCTTTTGAAAACTCCAAAGACTCCCATGCCTTATGTTAATTATCGATTACTGGTCCAACTTTGTAAAATATTCAGAGAAAACAGAAACCAACTTGTTATAAAAAAACTAATCGATTATGGTACAATAAAAGAATCTAGTCCTGAAATTGATGATCTTATTAATTTAGCTGGAAGGTACGCTGATGATTTTGACAGGCCAACAAAAGTTGAAGTGCAAATTGATGAGATTACAAAAAAATCACTCAAAGAATTGGCAAAAGTACTTTCATCTGATAACGAGCCAATAGATCTGCAAAATGACATCTACCAAATTGCCAGGAGCAATGGCGTTCAACCAAAAGACTTCTTCAAGATATTATACCAGATAATTTTAGCATCGGATCGAGGTCCAAAGATAGGTCCGTTTATCATAGACATCGGGAGAAAGAAAGTTGCGCAAACCCTATTGGAATATCTCTAGGCAATGGCACACAGTGAACACAACAGACCAAAAAGTGGAGGTTTAGCATTAATTGTGGTTGGAATTTTGATCTTTGTTTTTGCTCCTTCGTATTTTAAACAAAATCTGGTAGAAGGTCTTGGAGCAATAACAGCAGGATTTACTTTGGGCGGAATTGGTTTTTACCTTACTTTTTTGAAAAAAAAGAAAAATCCGTAAAATGGAACCGATTCAAACAACAAGAGAATCGATATAAGCAAATAAAATTGTTTAAGGAATAAGTTGAAAGGAATGTATCTTGTAACTATATTATTATTTACGATTATTGCTCTTGGTGCTGCATTCTCCTTACACGCATTCGCTGAAAACGAGAATGTTGGTATCATATCTACAAAATTCGGAGATATAGTAATTTCCTTCAGAGACGATGTTGCTCCAAAAACTGTATCCAACTTTGAAAATCTTACGAAATCAGGGTTTTATGATGGAACAATATTTCATAGAATAACAGCTGGTTTTATCATTCAAGGAGGTGATCCCAATACCAAAAATGGTCCACCTAATACATGGGGAAAGGGTGCGGCAGGATATACTATTGCCCCTGAATTTAGCAAACTTAAACACACAAAATATATGGTATCTATGGCTCATCCAGTTACCGACATTAACGGTGCAAGTTCTCAATTTTTCATAGTACTTGGCGATGCCCCATGGTTGGATGACAAATATACAATATTTGGTCAAGTGACCTCTGGGCAAGATGTTGTTGATAAAATAGCATCAATTAAAACAGATCCTAAGACAAATCAACCGCTAGATCCTGATGAAGCACGTATAAGCAAAGTGGTTATTAGTGCCCAAGAGAAAATTGTACCAAGCCAACCATTGCCAAGCCAATCAATACCAAGTCAATCATTGCCAATCCCATCTAGCAAGAATAATTCTAGCAAGGTTGCTTCACAAGAACAAAATCAACAAACAATAACAGATCTAATACCGTCACAAGACACGTTATTAAAAATTGGTCCAATTGCCACGGCCATTATAGTTGTAATAGTTGTTATCATAATATTTATTAAGCGAAAAAATCGTTCAAAAAGAAATACCGAGAGAGAATTATTAGAAAAAGAAAAAGCTTCCAGTCAAATACAAAAAGAATCTACTAAAAACGAACTAGATATTATGAAAAAAGAACTTGAATCAACATCAATAAAAATTTCTAAATTAAGATCAGAGCATCAATCTGTGTTAACAGAAATTCAATCAGCTAAAGCAGACCTTGCGCTAATAAAATCACAGTATGATCAAAATAAAGTAGAATTAATCAAAAAACAAATTGAATTAACAAAAGGAGAACTAGACGAAATAGATTCAAAAAAAAATAGATCAGTATCAGAATTAGAAAATGCCCAACATAAGATTGAATCCGCAAGAAAAGAACTAGATAAGATAGGTTCAGAGATTAATAACGCAAAATCTGAGATTAGTTCTTTGCAATCTCAAGAGGAGACAAAGAAAAAGGAAATCGTGCTTGTAAAAAAGGAGCTTGAATTCATAGAAAAAGAGCTAGCAATGGTAGGAAGAGAAAAAAATACTAATAAAATAGAAGTAAGAGAAAATGATACTAATAAAATAGTGGAAGCCGCAAGCTCTGTTGTTGCCTCTATAAATGCAAAATATGAATCTGCAAAAAAAGAGCTTGAGATACTAAGGATCGAATATTTAAGATTAAAAGCAAAACATGATACTGAGACAATTCCAAAAGAGTCTTAAATTTGGTCATAAAAATGAAATATCATGAGTGAGTTTCAAGTTGATACACCATACATTCCAAATGAAAAAGGATGCAGGCTCATTTGGCGTCATGATGACGATGAAAAAATCATCTATCTAAGACATGAGGATCTTACAGAGTTAAACGATGTTTTATCGCATAATTCTACATCAAAAATAGAACTAGAAGACGGGGTAAGTTCGATTATGATTAACTCTGACATCACAGAATTTTTCATGGCACACATGAAACCCCTTGAGATTCAAACCAAAACATTAAAAGATAAAATCAGTGAATTTCTGGCAAAGAATCCAAATGCATAACAAGTAATAATAAATTTTTTAACAACATCATACCAATAAAAATATGTCAAAAACCGAAGATTCAGACGAAAAAAGAATCTGGCCAAAAGATTACACGCCAAGTCAAGAGCCAACGGTTGATTCTAATTTTAGAAATGCAATCTTAAACAGCATACTTACATCAAAAATTGCCGATGAGCAGGTAAATACTGATCTCTTTTATGTAATGTCAACAAGACGCTCTACTAGAAAATTTTCACCAAGACCTGTAGAACAATGGAAAATTGACAAAATATTAGCTTCTGCTGATACGGCTCCAACTGCAGGTAATTTTCAGGGCTTCGAAATATTTTATGTTAAAGATCCAAAAGTAAAAGAAAAACTCGTACTTGCTGCAAATAACCAACCTTACGTTAACACGCCTGTTGTTTTAGTATTTTGTTCAAATCCTGAGCGTGTCAAGTTAAATTTTCCCCAAGAAATTCTTGCCAAGTTTTCCATCCAAGATGCAACACTTGCTGCAGCATACTCACAATTGACAGCCTCAGCTCTAGGTCTAAGTTCGATTTGGATAGGATTAATCGATGAAGAAAAAGTCAAAGAAGCCATAGGAACAAATCTTAGACCTTCATCGCTTCTGTGTATAGGATATCCAAGTCAAAAACGTGGACCTAAATCAAGAAGAAATCTCAAGGATCTCATACACGTCGTTTAAACAGCATGAATATGTTTTGGTACTGATCTCCACAAAATTACTGCAAGCACTATTGATACAACTGAGATTATTGTTGCAGTATGGTAGATAAGATTATAGGAATTTGCTGATGGGAAGTAGCCAGCAAAACCAGTCACATACACCTGATGGGTTTGCATGTCATTTGATCTTTTAGTACAACCATCTTTACCATCGATCTCTTTATATCTTGATTAGTAAATTGTTTGCCTATCTAAAAAGGAATTTACATGGCAAAAAAAAATCCAAATACAATTGGCGTTAAAGTACTTGAACAAAACGGAATTGACGTCAAGGAGATAATAAAACAACTAGTTTACAATGCCTCAGTAGAATTTACTGCATACTACTATTTTACAAATCTAAGAATGCATTGTACTGGTATGGAGGGGGAGGGAATCAAAGGTGTAGTTGAGGATGCAAGACTAGAGGACCTTTCACATTTTGAATCGTGTCTATCTAGAATTTATGAACTTGGCGGTAGCCTTCCAAATGATGCGCAAGATTTTATCAAAATGTCTGGTTGTGAATTTTTGCAGTTGCCCCAAAAAAAGACTGGCATTAAAGCAATTTTAGAAAAATGCCTAAAAGCAGAACAAGGTGCGATTATGAATTGGTACAAGATGTGTAAGATGACATTTAACAAAGATTTTGCTACATATGATATAGCAAAAGATATCCTAAGAGAAGAGATAGAGCACGAAGCTTGGTTCTTGGAACTACTTTATGGAAGACCATCTGGTCACATGAGAAGGAAATTCCCTGGAGAAAGGCCTCATACTCATAGACATTCAAGGGCTCTTGGATAAACTACCGATGTAACCGTTTGTTTAATTCCAAGAAATTTTTCCAATTTCAGTCATTTTTTTGAATTTTACTGGATTGGAAAAATAATTTGTTATCGAATACTTTTTAAGATTACCAGATGTCTTTTCCTTTAAATGAACGTCGATAGTAATCAGGCAAGAAAAGCTCTTGTTGCTTTTGTTATAGAAAGAGAATTACTAAAAATTGGCAAGATGACATTAGATCAAGTTACCAGTCGTTTGTATGAAGAACATCACTGTTATTTAGGAGATTGTTACGAACATCCTGAATATCTAGCTGAAGTGCTCAAGCGCTTGTTTGGCAACTCACACACTGTAATTGCCGAATCCATCAAAAAAGAATTGGCAGATTTTACCGAACACAAACAGATTGAAAGATTCCTTAAAATCATTTCAGGATAAATATCAAATATTTTTTAACAGATCCCTGATCGGTCAAAATTGATTCAATTTATCAATCATTTCCAACTTTGGAACGGTATTTTTTTATACTTTGTTCTTCTGCGTTAGGTTGGATGGGTGGGTTAGAAGAAAGTCTTGGGATGCTAGTGGCATTGTCAGATATGGTAGATGATTTTAGGATTTCCGTAGAACCGATTCAACCTAAGGAAACTCTAAAAGAAGAGAATCATGAGAAATACAGCTTAATGTATAATCTTTGTGTAATAAAGATAAGTTTAGAAATTTTAAGATTAAAACTAAACGGAATAGATGGGTTAACAAGTTCACAATTTTCTAAAATAGATACAGCTATATCTGAAATGAGTAACGAAATTCTTGAACTAAGTGAACGTCAAGAATCACTTGTAAACTAAATTGCTTTACAGATTTTCTCAATTAGTAGGCGAATAGGGTTTTGTCTACAATATTTTCTAAACGCCCACTTGGCGTAACAGTAAGAGGACTAGTCTATCTCATAGAAGGATCTATAGCAATTTTTTGTGGAGTCTCACTTTCAACCCTAACCCAATACATAACAACATATATCAATAGATTCTCAGAAAGACATGAAATTTCCATATTGCTTCAAATATTAAACAGTGACCTTAGTCATGTTTTGATTATTTTACTTATAATGGCTGGCGGGGCTGGCATAATAATTGGCATTGGACTCCTTAAAGGAAAAAGATGGGCATGGAGAATTACAATAATTCAAACTTTGTTAAGCGTTTCTGTAGGATTAATTTACTTTACACATCCATACACATCTGACCCAACTAGTAAATTGCTTGGAACTTCATCTGAATTAATTATTGGTATTGTGATAATTTGCTATTTTTATCAGCCACGTATACGGGCTTATTTCAACGGGTTGTCAAAAGCATAAAGAAAATTTTATTAAAGTAAAACCTAGAAGATGGGATCACTATAAAGTAAAACTGTAAAATCATCATGGAATATAGAAAACATTAATACATTTTAAATAACATATCTACCCTAGTTCAATATGCCAAGAATCATTCATTTTGATGTTCCTGCAGACGATCCAAAAAGAGCTCAAAAATTCTACCAGGATGTTTTTGGCTGGAAGTTTGACAAGTGGAATGGTCCTATGGAATATTGGATGGTAAAGACTGGAGATGACAAGCAACCTGGAATTAATGGTGGCTTGGCAAAGAGAATGCCAGGACAGTCTGGCATGACAAATACAATTGACGTTCCCTCAGTAGATGAGTATGTAAAAAAGATCCAGACAATGGGCGGACAGGTGATCACTCCAAAGATGCCTATTGCAGGTGTCGGTTATTTTGCACAATGCAAGGACACAGAGGGAAACATATTTGGAATTATTCAAATGGATCAAAACGCAAAATAGATTTTCATTTTTATAAGTAAATCATTATTCTAAAAGTTTGAATCCAAAGGTTAGGGTCCTGTAAGACCCACCAGTAAAATTCAGGGTTTCATGTAAAACACTTTTTCTGGTTGGACTTTGAG
>VBPW01000070.1 GCA_005877305.1 Nitrososphaerota archaeon
CAAACCAGATAACAGAAAGCATAATTATTATTTTCAATGATCTCTTTTTTCTTGGTGTCACAAACTTGTTTTGTCATGGTTCTATTAATTTGATTAGAATTATTTTGCAGCCGCCCCGCCATCTATAGGCAAGATTGCCCCAGTTATCCATGACGAGTCTTCTGAAGCAAAGTAAAGAATGGCTTGTGCCACATCATCTGGAGTTCCTATTCTACCAAGGGGGTGTTCTGCTGCAGCCATGTCCCTTTCTGATTTTGTCGTAAGATATGGTGTTGTCATGTCTGTCTCAACAATTCCAGGACAAACACAGTTTACTCTAATTTTGTATTTTGCATATTCTATTGCCCATGTCTTTGTTAGCAAGACCAGTGCACCTTTTGACGCAGTGTATGCATCTGCAGAAAAATTTTCAAATGCCTTGAGACCGGCATCAGATGAAACATTAATGATGCAGCCACCATTTTTTTCCATGTGTGGTATTACAGCTTTTGTAAAACGAAACTGCCCAGTAAGATTTACATCAATTACTTCGTTCCATTCTTTTTCTGAAATTTTGTGTAATGGTTTTATCTGAGGAAAAATTCCTGCATTGTTTACCAAAATGTCTATCTTACCAAATTTTTCTACTGTTTTTTTTACAACGTTTTGTACATCAGACTCTATTCTGATATCGCCTGAAACAGGAAAAACATTGCCAATCTCTTTTGCAGCATCTTCCAGTCTTTTTAGATCCTCTACTGCTGCCTGTCACAATGACAACCTTTCCTCCAAGTTTCATAAATTAAAATACAGAAAGCGGCTTTTTAATTTTAAAGTTTTATTCCAAAAGTTATGTGTCGGTTTAAGACAAAGTTCACACCAGACGCAATTAGTATTGAAATCAAGGCAGCCAAAAGATAGTACATGGAAAACTTGTCCACAAATGTGAAAGTGAAGCCAAGCTGAATTATCATGCCGACAAAACTTATGCCAATAAACTTGCTATACATGAAAAGTGTCCTTTGTTTAGCCATTGAATCTTTGAAGGTCCAAGTTTTATTTAATAAGAAATTTGTTGTCATGGAAGAATAGATTGCAATCGCTGATGATAAAAGGTACCATAACCCTCCATATTCTTTTAATGCAAAAAGGATCCCAAGATTAACAAAAATTCCACTTGCGCCAACCAGATAATACTGAAAGGCATGTTTTGCAAAAAGGGAGAATCTCTCTGATCTTTTTTGTTCTCCAATTGCCATGCTTTTAACGATATTTCGTGACTTAATAAATCATAAAACTGTATACTGTTAGATCTATGAATGAGGTAAGTTCATCTATATAAGACCAAAACCAAAACTGATTTTTGGGTTTGATCTAAAAAATGGGTTTTTATCAATTCCACATTCTATAAAGACTGGTTCATAATTGTATAATTTTATTAAATTGACAAGAAATTATAGAAAAATTTTCCCAAAGTCATAAATAGTTCAAAGTCATATAATAAAACATGCAGAAAGATGCCAAATCTACTGCTTAAATTGCGTGGTCCCGCAGATTTGGTGTTGAAATCCCCGCTATCGGTCGGATTCATAGGAGGTAATCTCCGCTTCTCTGACGGGGGGCCACGCCAATTATATTTTGATCAAATCAACTGATATGCTGCCAAGTAGATTCCCATGTGGATTAATTATAATCTGAATTTCTTTGGTCCTGTGGAATCTCTATCACTTTCCTGCCTAGATAATCCCAAGTATAGTAACTTGAGATTCCTGTTTTGTGTATAGTTCCTTGAAGATTGAAATCCGCATTGTAAGAAAAAAGATCTCCTTTTAGTGAAATTGATAGGTTCTGAGGGCTATCACCGTTTGGTACAAAACTAAACTGATATGTCCCCTTTTGGATTTTGAAATTATCTGTAAAAGTTCCGTTATCGTAAAGTTTGGGATCTGCAAGTGTTACATGATATGCTACATTTGCTTCATTTTTAGGCTGTAATGAAATTCCTATTGATATAGCAACGATTGTTATACCTATAATGTAGACAACTTTTTTCATCAATCAATAATAAAATATAGTATATTTTAAAAAAATTATAGTTTTAGGGATTCTTTGAGCCCTTTGTACCTATTTCTTATGGTTACTTCAGTTACTCCAGCTGCTTGTGCAACATCTTTCTGAGTTTTGTTCTCTCCATTCATTACACAAGAGAGATACAACGCAGCTGCAGCAAGTCCCATTGGATCTTTGCCAGCAGAGATCTCAATTTCTGCAGCATCTTTTAAAATCAACAAAGCTTTTCGTTTTGTCTTTTCACTCAAACCCGCTTTGCTTGCAATTCTTGCTACACATTTTATAGGATCTACTACCGGCATCTTAAGATCAAGTTCTCTTAAAAGTAACCTGTAACATCTTGCCACATCTTTTCTTTTTATGTTAATTCCGTTTGCAACATCAGTTAGAGTTCGTGGCGTTTCAGTATCTCTACATGCAGCATAAAGAGCGGCTGCAACTAATCCTGGAATTGATCTACCTCTAACAAGGCCTTTGTCTAACGCTTTTCTGTAGATGTATGCTGTTTTTTCGATGACAGCATCAGAAAGTGCAAGCTTGTCTTTTAGTCTATCAAGCTCACTAAACGCTTGTCTAAAGTTTCTATCAACTGGTTCGTGTACTTGGCTTCTGCTATCCCAAGTTCTCAGTCTCTCTATAGTACTTTTCATAGATGCTGATAGAGGTTTTCCAGAAGCATCTTTATCTGCAGGACCAATAATTGTTGCAAGTCCCATGTCATGCATTGCAAGTGATGTTGGCGTTCGAGTTCTACTTCGGTCCTCATGCTCTTCTTTAGAAAAAGATCTCCATTCTGGACCTGATTCCTCTACTCTTTCAGTTAGTACAAAACCACAACCACCGCAGAACATCTCTCCGGTAGTATTGTCAGTAACCATTGGGCCTTTTCCACAACGTGGACAGCGTCCTCCACCAGAATTGAAAGAATCACGTGTCATATAATATCTAATAAAAGTTTCGGTCAACTGCAATAAAAAGGTTTAACTATTACCATGAATTCAATTTATTAACATAATAATACGGTTTTTATCATAAATAAGAAATTTTTAATCTAAAATATATAAAATTTATACAAATTACTGTTTTTTTTAGTTCTAGTGCATTACTATTTTATGAGAAATTTGATTAGAAAAACTCTTGTAGCGCTTGATTTGGCTCAAAAAATGAATTTCAAAACTAATTTTATTTTCTGACAATGAGACTAGGCTGGTTTTAGAAATTTCTAAATTATTTTGCTTCATTTTTTTGTTTTGAAAATAATCTTTAATTTAAAAAATTATTTTGATGCCAAAAACTCTCAAATACAAATATTTAAATACAATTTTTCTGTTGGATCGGCATTAAATAAAATGGAAAAATGTCCACTTTGCTGTGAATCACAGCAATCAACTACTACGCTGGTGATTCACATAAAGAAAATCCATCCGCAAAGAAACATTGCGATGCAAATAGCGCAATAATTCTTTGCTTCTAGGATAGATTGTGAGGATGTATCCAATATAGGTTATACAAAAATTTTCAATTATTTTATCATAAAATCAATAATAACCCTTTTTTCACTATGCGTAATCTATGAGACAAGGCACAGTTTTGTTAGCTAAATTTAGTATACTGTGAACCTCATTTCACACCTTTAATTAATAACAAATTTTCCTAGTCGTTACCATGACAACCTTCTCAAAGAACTGGCAAAGACACCAGACACCAACCATTGGTGAAAGATTCAATGACGCTATAAAACCAAAAGGTGCATTAAAGCCAAGAATGGAGACTGCAATAAAAAGACTGCAGACTCAAATTTCAAAATTAGACGGAATGATTACAAAATTAAAACAAAGAGATGAAAAGCTTTTCAAAAGAATTGTAGTTGCAACACAACAACATGATCTTTCTGCTAGCAAAGTTTTATCAAAAGAATTAGCAGAGGTACGCAAGGTAACCAAGCTCTTAGGAAATGCAAGAATGGCACTTGAGCAAATTGAGCTCAGACTCAGCACATTCCATGATCTTGGAGACACTGTTGTCACTATCATGCCAACAATAGGTCTTATGAAGAACCTCAGATCATCACTAATCAAATTCATGCCAGAAGCAGATCATGAGCTAGGTGGAATGACTGAAATGCTCAACGGTTTGTTGACGGACACATTCCACAATGGCGACTTTGGAATCGATTCAGAGGCAACAACCGAAGAATCAGAAAAAATCCTCCAAGAGGCAGCAGCTGTTGCAGAGGCTGCAGTAAACGACAAACTGCCATCGATGCCATCTGGCCAATCTTCAGCCCGCTACATTTAGGCCATCTTGTTCGATAACCTGTAACGGAAATATACTCTAAACAAAGCAAAAGAGGCAGCTAAGATTCCAGAGGCAACAACATACGCAATTGTATATCCAAATGAATTTGCAAGTTGTCCAGTTGATAGGGCACCAATAAAAAGACCAACCGTTGTAATTGAGCTATTCACTCCAAGATATTTTCCTTCAAAACCTTGTGGAATACTTTTGAAAAAAATAACGGAGCTTGCAGTACTAAAAATCGAAAAAGCGATAACCATCAAAGAAGCTGAAATAATTGCTACTGTAAAAGACACTTGACTTATTGTAATTGGAATAAACAAGCCTGCTATTAGCACTGCAGCTATTCTTGGCGCATATGATAACGATGTAGCGCGTTCCTCTCCAATTTTTGATATAAATCGTGGGGCTGTAAAGAAAATTGAGATCATCACTGCCGTTTGAATCATATAAATTAAAAAGACGCCCGAGTTTGAAAAACCATAATTTTTTAAAAATGGTGTAAAAGCGGTAAAATAGATATTGCTACCAAGATAAAATAAAAAGTTAGTAATATAAAAAATTCCTATCGCGTCAGTTACTTTTCCCTTAAAAATTGTAATTATGTGCTTATAGTCATATAGTTCAGGTATTCTTGGAAACACGAGATAGAAATGCGAGATTATATATCGCAAACCATAAATTGAATGTGCTATACTGCTTATTTCCAAATGGAATTGAGATTCTTTTATTGTCATACTAAGACCCATTGTCGCAACACATGATGCCGCACATATCAAAAAATATGGTCTTAAATCAAAATACACGCTTCCGATAGTCCCAATTATCATGGCACCAAGCATACCAAAAGTTCCAATTATTGATGTTCTTGCAAATAGCCAATGCCACTGATTTTTATGAATGGATTCCATTACAAGCAGTTGCGTTACTGGATTTTTACCTACTAAAAAGAAACCAAGTATGGGAGAAATTAGGTATAGAATGTTGATACTGTTGGTAAAATACATCATAAGACTGCAAAGCATCACAACAAAAAAGGATAATAAAATAACAGATCTCCGTATACGAAATCTATCTATTACTTTTCCCCAAAATATCGAACCTAATGCTGATGCCCCATTTTGAAGAGCAACAATAATTGCAATTTCACCAATATTTCCCCCAAGAAAAATTACATACAACGGAATGACAGTACTTAGACCTTGAGTGGCAATGTTTGAAGGAAAAAGATACCATATCCATTTACTGTTTTTTGTGCTAGACATTGATTTTGATACTCACCATGCCGCCCTATTATTGTACAATACATTCTAATATTTTCCATATTTTTGTCGATTTTAATTAAAGTGTAAATAAGGTAGGGAAAAATATTATCATGCAGCAGCGTGTATATCACACGCCAAGCGCAGGGTAGGGATCCTTCAGGACCCAGAAGCCTCTCAATGACCTTTGTCATCGTTTCTCGGGAGTCTTTCATCCCATAGACCAACTTCTTCCTTTTGTGCGGAAGGGTTTTTCCTTGACCGCATCGCCTGTTTTCTGCATGATGCCTATCTTGGGAGGATGTTCCTTCGACAGGGACATATAATACGTGATTAAATTATTTAAGGTTTTATGCAAATTTGAGTTTAAAATTTCAAATATTTTTTTAAAGATATGGTTACTATATCATCATACAATTTTTCTTGAAATTTATTTAATGAACACTTTTATGATACACTTACCTAAAAAATGTATGACAAAAGAAATTGATCTTTATCAATTGATTTATGAATCAAACTTGGAAAGCAGACTAGAGCAGATCTTAATTGGATTGATAAAAGATAGTCCATCACCACAAATTGAAGAAGCAATACGCAAATTTCTCCTATTTGTCCAACATGCGTCTGAAAATTTTTGGGTGACCTTTCATGATTCCAAAACATACCAAGAAAGGTTAGAATGTTATTATCAATTCTCAAAAAATCAATGTCTTGCTACCGAAGTCCTGATACGAGACTTGGATTCTATTTCCTCTGCTCTTGATATTAAGGAAAACCTAAGTTCGATGCTAAGAGAAGGTTTTACTTTCTAGGTTATAGAGAAGATTCAGATTTTGGACGAGATTCCTTAAATTTCTCTATCTTGCTGCCTTCTTCATTTACTATACTATCGATAGACATGAGCTTTTCACGTAGGTTATTAATAATAACACCTACATCATCTGCTTCTTTTTCTACCACAGTTCTTTTTTGCTGTAGTACTTTGATTCCTTGCTTTTCCTCATCAATATACTGACCTACCTTCATTAGCTTCTCTTTTAGATTTTTTATATCAACAGATTCATCCTCGATGCTTTTCTCTAGTTTTGTACGTTTGTCTTTGAGATTCTTAATTAATAGACCAACGTAATCTATTGCTTCTTCAAGCTTCGTTCGTTTATCCATAAGCGATCTTATTCCAATATCCTCAGTTGGTTGACTCATGCTGAATTGTTCAATAGGTTCCGGTATTTTTACTTGTTCAACGGGTTTATTCTCAATTTTTGGCAATTCTTCCTTTTGAGGCTCATATGATGTATCTTCAACCACTACAGTACTTTCAGGTTCATTTTCTGAGGAAAATCCTTTTAATTTATCACGGTTTTTTCTGAACCTATCGAACATATCGCTTATGAATAGTGTAATTTACAATATATAAAAAGTTATTAGATGTATTCAGTAGATTTTTGACATAGTTTTCAAATATCTAATAATGATCTTAAGAGAATATTTTTGACTAAAACAATGACTCGAAGATTATTGTCTCCAGTAAGTTGATTAGATTCTAAACTTTGTTTATATTGTGAAATCGAATAGCTGATCAGATTTTATAGGGTATAAATTCATGGAAATGCAGGAAGGAGGTGCAACGATGAGCTATAACGAAGGCGGTTTTGGCGAGAGCTCTGAAAACCGGGGTTACGGCGGCGATAGAGGCTACGGCGGCGGTAGACGATTTGGCGGCGGTAGACGATTTGATGACAGGCCAAAACCAGTAGAAACTGGTAAGGAATACGACGTGTCCATAACAGAAATTAGTAGAAAGGGAGACGGTATTGCAAGAGTAGATGGCTTTGTGATATTTGTCAAAGGTGGACAAGTAGGACAAAATGCAAAAATAAAGATTACTCAAGTGGGTGGACGATTTGCTACTGCTGATGTCGTAGGAGGAGGTTCTCCACAGCCAGCAGCAGAACCAGCAGCTGAATAAGCGCTGTCCAACTGACCAAAAACTAATTTTCTTTCCTAATTTTTCTTATTTTTTACAAGAGTGACGTTTTCTTTTTAATTAATTCGACAATTTCCAGTTTTCTTTTAATGTTCAAATCTGACTCTATTGTTACATATACCGTTTTTCGCTTTGGATACACTACTATCTGAGTTACTTTTTCACGTTCAATATGGACGTAATTTACAGGTCCTAGACTTTTGTCAAATTGCTTTCGCATCTTCCTTCTAAGTGCAACTTGCTTGCAAAATTGTTCTTCCTCCTTTTGGGTCTTGAGCGAAGTTTTTCCTTTCTTCATAATTGCTTCAGATATGTTTCCTTTTAGATCTATTATTGCTGCAAACCTCATTCCAGAATCTATTGATAAGATGCCTTCTACGATAGGAATCAGATTTGCTTTACCATTGCCGTTTTTCAAGTTATGTCATGTCAGATTCAAACTCGGTAAATATGTCTTGTTTTTTTATTAGCAGATCGATTATAATCATAACAAGCTAAAAAGATTGTTTGATTAGGAACAATAATCAAACTTTGACTTGGCCGAAGTACCTAATCTCAGATGTTTTTGTTTAATTTTAGCAATCTCACATATCTATTAACTTCATATTGCTTCTTTTATGCAAGTTGGCTACCCAAAAGAGCCAGAGTCATTTGGCGCGTTGGGTTATAATTTCGTAATCGGGGGTTTGCTTGAAAGTCAAACCTCCAGTTCTTTTTTAATTGAACAACCGTGTAAAAATACTAAAATTTTACCCGCCCCCGCCTACACAAATCAACAATTTTTAGCCATTTCAAGCTATGAAACACCCATTCCGCTAGCTGTTCCGCTATGACATTTCACGATGTCCCTGATAAAACATCGAATCTATCAAGATGGCATGTCAAAACAACAATACAGATCAGAAATGGGCATAATTGCCGATATCTTGGGTGTAACCATGGACGGAGGTACACAAGGTGTAATTGTGTCTGCTATCTCTAGACGAGCAAACCTGTCACATTATGCAGTGCTTGAAAAGTGTCAAAAACTAATTGATGCTGGTCTAGTAGAATCCATGAAGGACGACCGAAACCGCCTATTTGTGATTACCGAAAAAGGAATCAAATTCTTCCAAGAATTCCAAAGATTCCAGAATATAGTCCAAACGATGAACCTTAGGTATTAAACTATGGAACACAGAGCACAACTGGTTCAACCAGAGTATGCACTACCAGAAGGAATACTTTTTGTAAGGATTACATATATTCTCTCAGCAATGGTAAAGGCACCTGTCATAGCGGTATGCTTTTTTTTAGTAACGCTTTCATCATTTGTTCATTATTCCTTTAGTTCTAGTTCAACTAAGGTTCTTGACTTTACCATTTATGCTGACGGTACTACTCACGTTTTTTATCAAACAAACGTAGATCCGCAATCCCCAGATTCTACAGTAAGTCTATTTGGAAATACAACTGATAACTTGGTAGCTCAGGACGAAAATGGCACTTTACTTTTCAGTAAAGTTAACTCAAATTCAGCTATAATCCAAACACTTGGTGCATCTGTAATTAAAATTGATTATGATACTGCTGATCTTGTGACAAAAAGTGGCAAGACATGGACATTTCATGTTGATTCGCTTACTGATTTTTCTCTGCTCTTACCAAAAAATACAGTAATTGTTGGAATGAATACATACCCACTTGACATTCAAGTTGTTGATAATCAATCCCTTATCGATCTCCCAAGTGGCTCCACTGATATCAGTTATGTATTTGGAGTTTTGGGTACAAGTCAAACAGCTACACTTGCTATAGAAAAAACTCGGGAATTTATTAACAACATTAACTCAGAAGGAATCAAGACACCATTGGCTTCTGCAAAACTTGCAGACGCTAATTCAGCTTTTAGCCAAGGCAAATATTCAAGTGCGGAGGTTCTTGCTAATGAGGCAAAGAACATTGCTTCTCAAGAACAAGAAATAGCTCTTTCAAATTCAAAACCAACATCAGACAATATTCCACTTTTGATTGGAAGTGGTATTGCGGGAGCTGTTACAACAGCTGTCATCTTGATCAGAAGAACAAAAAATAGTAAGCCAGTTAAAACAATTGAATTTTTTAAGAATGACAACTTTGTAGTCCCAGACAAGGAAACAATTTTTAGAATAAAACCTGAACTGCGCCAAGAGGACAAGGATATAGTGACATTTATCTCTGAAAATGGAGGCCAGGCCTATGAGAGTGAGTTACGCAAAAAATTCCTTTTACCACGAACAACCACCTGGCGTGCGGTAAAACGTCTTGAAAGGGAAGGAATTATTGAAATAGAAAAGATTGATCAACAAAATCTTATAAAACTACGAAAAATGCCGGAGGAAAATCAAGAATGAAACCATTAGCGGTTGTTTTGCTTGTTTTGGTTGGAAGCATGGTACTAACAAATTTGCCAGCTCCCTCTTACGCTGATCCAAAACTTGATGCGTTGTTAAAAATTACAACCCAGGCACGAGATAATATTGGTATACAATTATCTCAACTTACAAAAGTACCTGATGAGATTAAACAGATCTATAAACAAGGTTCAGAAGAAACTAATGCATTAGCACAATCGGTTTCAAAAGAGGATCAAGTTTCTGCTAAGAAACACTTTCTTTCTGCTATGGCAATTTTTAAATCGGTAAATGATAAGATATCCTCTCTTACATCTGTTACTACAAGTCAACAACCTTCTCAAATTGACACGTCACGATTAAAAGATGAAATCAACAGAATCCAAAAGATTGGAGACGGACTAAAGACAATTACCACAAAGAACAAGGTAAGAATTGATTTCACTAAATTTGATGAACTAATGCAAGATGCAAGGAAAAATCTTGATGCCGGTAATGTAGACCAAGTAAATAAAGATCTTAAGACCGCACAGCAATTCCTTCTTGATGTTAATAACTCTCTTGCAGAGACAGCTAAAAAAAAACATTAGATCGAGCTAGAGATTTCACAGAAAAACAATTTGAAAGACTAAGTCAAGTACAAAATAGTACATCACAGAATATAACTGAACCATTTGCCCCTCTTGTTACACCTGTACCAGTATCCTCTAATGCAAGTAAGATAGAAAACACACAGGATTTGATTGTTAAACTAAAACAGCTTGTTTCCGAAGGTAAAATTGATGAAGCAATAAAATTGATAAAATTAATTGAGGCCATTCAAAGGCAAGAGATAAGATCACAGGTTTCCATAACTGAAACACTAAATGCAACACAGCCAGCTATTACAAATAATTTCAATGCTTCAGAGATGGCAAACCCCGTCAATAATTCAACAGATATACCAAATCATGCAAATTCAACAGATATACCCAAACAAAATATCCCAACACAATCAGATACCCTAAATAGTGTAAATGTTACACAAAAGACCAACATAGTTAATGATAATCCACCTCATAATGATAATGAAAAAAGATTTCATGAGAAAAGAAACGAAATAGACTCAAAAAATAAGGATAGAAAAAAGATTAGGACTGACAAATCTGAAGACTAGAACCATCTCTTAATAAGATTCTAATTCAAAAGTCTCTATTCATCCAACGGAAATTTCTGCCCATGCTGGGTACAAAACTTACATAAACTTCATATACGTTTTTTTAGGTAATTCATCACATGACTTCTAAACAAATTTCTGTTGGTATAGGCATACCGATGATCGTAGTTGGAGCTTTGCTTGCAATCTTACTTGCGCCAACACAAATTCAGCTAAAAGACACAATAGAGTTTATAGGAAGTCTTATTGGAATTCTTGGTGTTATTATTTTCATAGCTGGACTTTTTGTGAAAAAAACTCCTCAAATAACATCCTAAATCTTTATTATTCCAGCAGAGATAGGTATTGAATCCCATCTGTAAATTCTTTGTCTGAGATAAGTCCATTTGTCCACCAGTCCGCATTTGTTTTAACCCTACTCTAATGTTGTCATTTGGGCCAAAACTAGTGGCTTCTGGAATAGCATCTATTGTAACCGCATTAGCGTCTTGAGGAATTAGAAATTAGTACAAGTATTAACAAAGCGGCACAAAAGATGGTTTTCACTAGATCGTTTCTATTTCTAACAAATAAATCGTTTTAGTAATTACTTGGCATAAGATCCAATTGAATAAATATTGAAAAATTGCAGATCGATTGCTTGAAAGTAAGACTATTTGAGATATTCACATCACTTGAAGGAGAAGGAATTCTTTATGGAACAAAGACACTTTTTGTGAGATTAGCAGGCTGTCCCTTCAAATGTTTTTACTGTGATACTAAGGATTCATTACCTATGGATTCTGGACAAGAATATACTATTGGTGAAGCTTGTAAACTAATTGAAAAAAACTTACAAAAAAATACTTACAAAATCAACTTTACAGGAGGGGATCCATTAGTTCAGTCTGAAGCAGTCTCAGAAATGGCAAAGTTTGTCAAGACAAAAAAAATTCCAACTTACCTTGAATCATCATGTTATGACTCGAAAAGATTTTCTCAGGTTCTCCCATATTTTGATTACATTAAAATCGAATTTAAGACACCAGAATCCGAATTCGTTGATCCAAAACATTATTCTAAACTTTTAGAAAATGAATTACAATGTCTTGAACTTGCAGTCAATTCAAAAAAACCCACATATATCAAAGTTGTAATAAATTCAAAAACTCAACTTGAACCATTTAAAAAGCTACTAGAGAAGATTTTTACTATTATTTCTAAATCAAAAATTGCAGGATTTATAATACAGCCAAGCTATGGTATAGCAGAGCCAAGTTTGAAACAGCTTCTTAGTTTTTATGATGTAGTTTATCTATATTACAACGAAGTACGAATAATTCCACAACTTCACAAATTCATAGGTGCGCCATGATGAACAAAGATAGAATAAAACGTTTAGTAAGAGAACTAATAGCTGAAATAGGCGAAGATCCAACACGTGAAGGTTTAGTGGATACTCCCACAAGAATTGCAGATATGTATGCAGAAATTTTCAAAGGTTATGATGCAGAATCAGAGCTATCTGTAAAGTTTTCTGAAGACTCGGATATAATTATTGCAAAGGATATTCAATTTTATTCAATGTGTGAACATCACATGTTGCCTTTCTTTGGGAAGATTGCTATAGCATATTCACCAAACGGCAAAGTTTTTGGAATCTCAAAATTAGTTAGACTAGTAGAAAAATACACTAAAAGATTACAAATACAAGAAAGGATTACAAAAAACATTGCAGATGAGTTGTATTCCGAAGGAGTGAAAGGAGTTATTGTGATAACAGAAGGAGAACATCTTTGTATGAAAATGCGTGGGGTTGAAAATGATGCAAATGTGACTACAGTTGCATATAGAGGAATTTACGACAAAAAAGAAGCCAGAACAGACATACTGAGCATGATTTACAATAGTAACTCCCAAACAAAAATAATCTAATTTTTGAAAAAATTAAATAATAACATCTAAACCACAGCAAACATGGGCGTACACAATAATGCACATGTACCAAAGGAATCATTTCCAGCATTCCTATGGTATGCCATCGAATTCTTTATCGTATTAGGAGCTGCTCTTGGAATTTCAATGAATTCTACGGGTTATTTTCAAAAAATAGGATTTACAGAAGAAATGACTGATTGGATCTTTTGGGGAATTATTGGTGTTGTTTTTCTTGTATACTATTTGATTGTACGGGCTTTTATTTTGAAAAGACCTATTTTATCAAAAATCTAAACCAATTTTATTCTGTATTTTGTTTTATCATTTATTCTGGAGTTAAGGAAAGCAGCTTTTCGGTTATTACATGATTCACATCTTCCACAATGAATTTTAGTATCAGCATAACAACTCCAAGTTTTGAAGATTTCATCTCCAAGTCTTCTGTATCCAATTTTTAGAAGATCACTTTTTGATAAACCAGCTATAAAAGGGGTCCACACCCTGATCTTCTTTCTGAGACCGTCCTTTATTCCATCAATCTCACCTTCGTTAAATGCTTGCTCGATTAACCTGCTAAAGGAAGGTCTACAATCAGGATACCTTTGATCCCCTTTATGGGCACCATAGGCTACCAATTGAGCATTTTTTGAAAATGCCCATGCAGATGCAATTGAGAGAAAAACAGCATTTCTTATAGGAACTACTACAGAATAATCAAATTTAGAAGGAATTTTCATTGTTGAGTTTGTGAGTGCGTTTGTTTTCTCATAAAGTCCTTTCATGAACCCAATATTTACAATTTTATGCTCTTTTAATTTTAAAATTTTTGCAAAATATTTTGCCAACGTTATTTCTTGATTTGCCTTTTGACCATATGAAAAAGTAATTGCATAAAGCTCAAACCTTGATTGTAAATGAATTGTTGTACAGACAGAATCTAATCCTCCACTGAAAATTATTATGGCTTTTTTCAATTAGAAGGCAGTTATTTTATGCCAAATAAATTGCTTGATTAGGCAATTGCAAGTAGTGCTGCACCACATAATACTAGGAGTACACCTATACCAACGCGAATTATCCCGCGCTTTTGCACAATTTCTTTAAAATACAAAATTCCCCACGATACTGCAAAAAGAGTGGCTGTTTGAGAAATTGGATATGCAATGGTTATACCTATCAAACCTATGGCGATTAACACAGACAAACTACCAATATTAAAAAGAGTTCCAGAAATGATGCCAGCAACAATCTCTTTTTTGATAAATCTTCTTGCAAAGAAAAACAATGGAATGCCTATTACAAAAATGGAAAGACTAGATGAAAAAAACCCTGATTGGAGAGTATGAGTTACTTGCATTGGAATTACGTAAGAACCTCCTATCAAACCTCCAGCCGCTGCCATGATGTAGCCTTTTTTTTGTATTGATGGATTTCTAGCACCGTTAGACACAAATGGTAATCCACTTAATAGAAATCCTATTGCTACTAATGCAAGAATTAATGAATCAAATTTTTCACCAAAAAATAATATTCCCCATGTAAATGACGTTATGATACTAAAACCTGCAAGAAATGGAGACGTTCTTGCAAGTCCTATTAATCTGACAGCATATAGGGCCAAGAGATTGCCAACTGTCCAAATAATGCCAGATGCAATACCGCTTGGTTCTATTCCAAAACCCCAGAAAAAACCGATTGGTATAGCAAAAAGAAGAACGCCTATAGAAGTTGCACCTTGTAGTTGCCAGACATTTGTGATGCCTACTTTTCGAACGGGTACAAAAAAAGTCCCCCAGCTTATAGCTGCAAGAGCAGCAAAAAGCAGACCCAAATATATCAAATTAGTTTCTTTGTAAGATGTGTATTATAACTCGTTTTCTATTATTATTATCAGTAATACATCCAAAGTTTAATTTGTAGAACACTAATTTTTTGTCATGGATTCAAAATATCTCGAGGTTGAAAAAGATGGTGAAATTGTATTGATCACTATAAACAGACCAGAGAAACTTAATGCAATGAACCTTGAAGTAATGGATGAATTTATCTCAGTTTTAGACAATTTAGAAAAAGATTCATCAAAAGTAATTATTATTACTGGTGCTGGACAAAAAGCCTTCTCTGCTGGAGCTGACATTGAATATATGAGTAAGATAGGATCAGCGGAAGCAGAAAAATATGCATTAAGAGGCCACGAAGTACTCAATAAAATTGAAAAATTAGAAAAACCAGTCATTGCAGCAATTAACGGTTATGCCCTTGGTGGTGGTTGTGAACTTGGACTTGCCTGTGACATTAGGTTTGCCTCTCCAAATGCTCAACTTGGCCAACCTGAAGTTACAATAGGTATATGTCCTGGATGGGGTGGTACACAAAGACTTTTACGAATTATAGGACCTTCCAGGGCAAAAGATCTAATATTTACCGGCCGAAGAATTGGTGCAGAAGAAGCTCTTGTGATGGGTTTGGTGAACAAAATAATTCCAAATGAAAACCTTATTTCAGAATCAAAAACATATGCAAGAAATATAACAAAAAACAGTAGTTTTGCTGTTGGTATTTCAAAGATGCTTGTTAACAGAGGAATGGATACAAATCTAGATACGGGTTTGAAGCTTGAAATCTATTCGTGGTCACTATGCTTTTCAAGTAAAGAAAGAGAAGAAAGAATGCGAGCATTTGTAGAAAAAAAATAACTATAATATTGTTGCTCCTTTGCTTGGTCTACATACAACTGTTTGGCATTTTGTTTTTGCAGACTTGAATCCTGCTTCCATGGCAGCACAGATTTTTTTTGCATTTGAGGTTTTTGAAGCAAAGGCAATAACGGATGGGCCTGCACCACTAATTGTAAAACCAAGTGCACCTGCTTGAAGGGCATTTTCTTTAACTTGAATAAATCCGGGAATCAAATGTTGCCTTGCAGGTTCAACTATTATGTCTCTTACAGAACTTCCAATCATCAATGTATCTTGCTTCATAAAGCCTGCTGTCATTACTGCAGCATTTGAGAGGTTGCGTATATGATCTGAAAGATTGACTTGTTTTGGTAAAACGCTCCTAGAAACTCGAGTCTTCTTTGGTGGAATAACTAGTTTGGGAATTGCAACACAAAGCACCAGATCCTTTGGTGGTTCTATTCTTATGATATCAAGGGGATTTGTTCTTACTATGACAAAACCACCAAGTATCGAGGCTGCAACATTATCATAATGAACAGATCCTGCACTGGCTTTTTCTCCCATCCCGGCAAATTCTACAAGGATTTTTGTATCAAGATTAAGATCAAATAATGCATCAAAAGCTATAGCAGCGGCGGCCGCTGATGCTGCACTACTTCCCATTCCAAAGCCTGCTGGTACACCTTTTTTAATTTTTAGAACAAGACCAGATTTGATCTTGAATTTTTTTGCCATTTCTTTTACTACTAATCCTGCAGAGTTTTTTTCTGGCACAAGAGGAATCAAGTCAGAACTTTGAATTTTAATCCCATTGTTACTCTTCTCAAGTTGTACTTTATCAAAATACGCGTCAAGCGCAAGTCCAAAAACATCAAATCCAGGACCTAGATTTGCAGTAGAAGATGGAGCTTTTACAACAATTTTAGAAGCCACTATTCTTCTACCTCTTCTCCCAAGTTAAGAATTCTGCTCAAAGCAGCCTCAAGGTTAATCATTCCATCACCAGTTGCATTTGAAACTGGGATTAATCCTTGTGAAAACCCACCAAAATTTAAACTTCTTAAAATATTCATCACAAGGGTATAACTTTCACCATTAGACTGTTTGGCTATTGCATCTTCAAGACTACCTAGATTTGAAGACCACTTTAGAATATCTCTAATCCTATCTTCGATAAGATCAATTTTTGTTAAAACATTAATGAAAGGTAAGTTTAGTCGAAGTTTGATTGATGAAGCAAGAAGTGCCATTGAAACAAAATTAGTTGGTGTGGTAACAAGTGAACCATCATGTAGAAATATTCCCGCTTTTTGTTCAACAGTAAATTTTGTACAAAAAAAGGACCGCTTGTTCTGTAGGCAAAAAGTTCTATTTGACCAGGTGTATCAACTATTAGATAATCTGGATTTACATTATCGACGTCTCTCTGCAGATCATCAATTTTTGATGCAATTAGGTCACTTGCCATTATCATTGCACCATTGGGTCCCAAATCATACTGTCTCATTATTGAGACAAGATCCACATAATCTCTAACGTCAACATCACAAGTATAAGGTAAATTTTCTACTCCTGGATCCAAATTTAAAACTCCAACAAAACTACCATTCTTTGTATAATAATCAAATAAGTTGGCGCTTAGTAATGATTTTCCGGAACCAGCAGTACCAATAATAAAAATAGCCTTCATTTTGACTAATAGCTATTTTTATGCTCAGCTTATATTTCCATCCCTGAATAATGCAGACAATGAATTGGAAAATCTTGGCAATTCCAGTTAGTATAATTCCATTTGTTTTAATTGCTGTTACCTTTAACATAAGTCTTGATTCTCTTTTTGCGATAGGTCTTCTTCCTTTTGTTGGTGCTGCACTTGCTATGTGCAGTAAGCTGTTTACACAAGGTCTAAAATTCAATTATTTAGTAAAAAAATTTCTTGGGCCTGTAGAGAAAAATTGGAAAACGATTTCGGTAAGAATTGGAAGTGAGTTTGTTACATCTACTACCCCATCGTTTGTAGGTGGAGAATTGGCTAGGATTATGTGGTTAAATAAGAGAGGCGTTCCAATTGGTAAAGCATCCTGGATCACGATAATGGAAATTGTTACCGAAGTACTAGTAGCTGGAATTTTTGCTCTTACTGCAGCTGCATTTTCATTTCTTAATGGTGCATATGTTATTGGGATTACAATAGTTGCAATAAGCCTACCTGTTACGGGATTGTGGTCTACATTGTTTTTTTTATCTTCTAAAAGAACTTTTCAAATTCCTTCATGGGCAACAAAAATTGCAAAACGAACAGGAAAGGAACTCGCTGTAAACTACCTTGATAAAACAAATCTGTGGATGAAAGAAATTTGCGATATGAGTAGAGAGACCCTGCATAATAAGCAAGCAAAAAAAGCATTTGCTGTATCAATTATAATTTCTGTCTTTACTTGGGGATTCTATGGATTAACATTTATGATAATTGCAAACAGTGCAGGTTATGTTATAGATTTTTTTCACTCGCTTATGGCTGCCATGGCTTCAAATGCGATAGGAAACTTGCCAGTTACAATTGGTGGATCTGGTCTGACAGAATTTGCGATCTGGGCATATCTTGGGCATCTTAATACACTAACCTTTGAGGCAGCTAAAAACAGTCTACAATGGAATATTGTAATAGCATGGCGAATTGCAACTTATCATGTAGGCCTTGTTATAAGTTGGCTATTCTTGATGAAAGTTGTTTATCCAGGCATAAAAAATACAAAGACTATATAGAAACCACTTTATTTTCAGAGACTCTTTTTTGTTTTATGAAATATTCCGACAAAGTAGTTGTAATTACTGGAGCTTCTAGCGGTATTGGTGAAGATTCAGCAGTAGAGTTTGCCAAGCGGAAAAGCAAGGTGGTGTTGGTTTCAAGAACCAGACAAAATCTAGAAACTGTAGCAAAAAAAATTACAAAATACAATTCTGAAATTCTTGTTTATCCTTGTGATGTCTCCCAAAAAAACCAGGTAGAACAAATGAGCAGAACAGTTTTGGATAAGTTTGGAAGAGCTGATATTTTAGTAAATAATGCAGGTTTTGGTATTTATGGTCCAGTCCACGAATCAAAAACTGAAGAAATAGAATCTCAAATGGCGACAAACTATTTTGGGATGGTATATTGTACAAAGGCATTTCTACCAAAAATGTTAGAGCAAAAATCCGGTCATATAGTAAATGTGGCCTCCGTTGCTGCAAGTTTTGGCATTCCTGGTATTGCACCATACTGTGCATCCAAGTTTGCCATGTTAGGTTTCTCAGAAAGTCTTTACCATGAACTAAAAGGAACTGGAGTAGGGGTAACAGTTGTTAGCCCTATCATGGTCAGGACTAACTTTTTAAAACATCAATCTTTCAAATCGTTTCCAAAATACTCATCCATGTCACTTAGTTCTAGTATTGTAGCCAAAGCAGTAGTAAAAGCATCATATTCACCAAGACTCGAAATCATAGTTCCCTCATTTGTTAGAGGAGCTGTGTGGCTAAAACAAACATTTCCTTATCTTATAAATCCAATTCTCGGTGCAGCCTTTAGAAAAGCAATGAAAACAAGAAAAATGGACTAATTTTTATCTACAAAAGGCATTTGATAAAAAATGATTTTACTCTTCTTCAGATTCTGACGAACTTCCTGTATCAGAATCCACATCCATTAATTCAAGATTTGTGAGCTCAAACTGGTAAATTGCATCCATGTCTATCTCCATCTCTTTTTTGAGAAACTCTACGAGTTTGTTGCTTAATGGTGCCTTTGAAGAATTAAATGTAAATTCATACACAACACCCTTCTTTTGGTCTGCTGGTTTGATTTTTTTTGGTAAAGCCAATTCTATGATGTGCCTTCCATCCTCAACTCCTTCATACAGTTGAGCATCAATTCGACTATCTTTGTCATAGATCTCAAGTATGTAACCTGTCCTAGTAAGAGATTCAGTTTTGTCAATTTTTGCATTCTTTATTTCGTCTTGAGCCCATTTTGGAAGTTCTTTTACCATCTTAATTTCACTCTAAAAAATTAACTTTGTTTTTCTTTTTTACTTGATTGCCACCAATCTCGATACTCATCATGTTTGTCCTCTCTTGTTTTCTCACGGCGATTTAACCTGTCTCTAATATCACTTATCTGTTCTCTAGTTGCATAAAGACCACATTTTTTACAGATAAAATGTTTTGTGTTAATATCAAACTTCATCTCAACCTGTACTTCCTTGGCTGCGCACTCCGGACAATCAGTCAATGACGCCAATCATCAAAATTATCCATAAAAGCCTTTGCCAATTTTCTGGTACGCGGTCTCTATCGTCATCCCTTTCGGTCAGTTCGCCCATCGAAAATGCCGCGTACCAGGTTTGAAATTGAGTAAAGAAAAATTATAATCCTTTCTAATTCTCTAGCATTTCAGAAATTATTTTTGCGGTATTTTGTGCACCATTTCTATCAAAATTTTTAGCAAATTCGGTAACATGTTCTAAGTATACCTCATAATTTTTTTGTACTTCATGAACACCCTTTATCACTTGTTTTTTGTTTGTTGCAAGAACCCCTAGGTGTCTTTCTTCTGCCCATTTTATCTGGTTTGTATGTTCATCATAAATTGGGATGCCTATGATTGGCTTTGCCTTTACTCCTAGGATCTCACCCATTGAGGTATGGGAACCATTTATCACAACATACCTACACAAATCCAAGACTGTGTTCTTTTCTTGTTCTGACAAAAATCCAATATCAATTTGAATCCAATTTATATTTTTATCAAAAGCTTCAGAAAAAGAATATGTCTTACCATCTTTACCAGTTACTCTATCTATAGTTGGATCATTTTTGGCATGAGAGATTATTCTCTTTTCATTACGCATCTCATCAGCTCGAAAAACTTGTTTGTATTTTTTACCCGTTCCCTCATTGGTAGCTTTGTTGCCAGTTTGCATCCAATATCCAAAATCCTCATTTTCAATTAATTTTTCTAAATCTGACTTTGGTTTTGGATTTGTTACGATTCCATTTGAAAAATGACCTGCATATACCACTTTTTCCTTTAATTCCTCTGTGAAATTTAGATTGTACTCACAAATTGTGTTTGGAGGAGCAGAATCAGCTACTACTATCTTTGTAGCTTTTGCTATTTGTTTTGATATGTAAACTAAAGAGGGGTAAAAATAAGAATGCGATTTCCAAAGTCTTGGTTTGAACTGGTTTGTTACAAAAACACATTTAATTCCTCTTTTTTCAGCTAATACGTTGGATCCAACATCACCATCATTTATTACTAGATCAAATTTTTGTGTGTTATATATTTTTGATTCTTCTTTTAAATAGCTTGAAATTTGTTTAACCAGTGGAGGATTTCCTGAAACTGGAAGTAAAAAATTCCACAGCGAACGTGTTACACTTGGACCTTTCTTTCCATCAACTGGTGTTGGCATAAGAATTTCATGGATCTGTTGTTTTTTTGTAGGAAATTTTTGGAGTAGTTTTTGATATATTTCGCCCTTGCTTGAATAATGGACTTCAAACTTTGATTTGATATATTTTGGTAAGATCCCATCTAATGCCATCATTCTCGTGTAATGACCATTTCCCCACGCATAGATGAATTCACCTATCTTTAGCATGGGATAAAATCAATCCACCCGTTTAAATTCTCAATGATTAGATTTTAATGAATCAATAATATCATGTACGTTATTTGTACCTATTTTTACTATGATTGTCTTTCTTGTTTTCATTGCTGTCTGCGAAATCTTATGAATTTTGTCTTTTTGGATATTATCATCTCGGAATCTTAATTTGCATAAATTTTGAATTCTGGGCATGTATTTTTCTAATCCAAACTCACTTGCATTTTCAAAAATGCTATTATCTACTCCTAAAAGAGGAAACCACGGTACCAATTTTTTTTTCAATACAACTTTGGCATTATACTCAATAAACCAAGCAGGAAAAATCATTGATGAAATTGCAACTGAGATCCTTTCTATTTTTGTTCTGGTTGCAATAACTGTAAGTATTTCTGTAATGGATGCAATCTTAAGCAAAAAACTTGAACTCCCAGATGATTTTAGAGAAAGTTTGCAAAACTGGAGTTCAACCTTATCCTGTATTATATGTGACAATATTTGATTTATCATCTTTACTATGTTTAGAAGATCTGGCCCACTTCGGTAACATACTAGAATTTTAGGTTCAAAACCCATCTTAATAATCTGAAGACATGAAATTGCTGAAAATTCATCATGTACACAACAAAGAATTTTTTCATTATGAGAATTGTAGGGAATTCCACCATTACCTTTATCGATAAAAATACAGATGTAGGCATGTGATTTTGTAAGATAAGTGTAGAGAATTTTGTCATAATTTGTTTCTGAACCAGGTTTTGTTTGTAGATGTGAAGTCTTTTCTATAAGTGAAGACGTTGCAGCTAGCTCTAAGTCTTTTGGTAAGTATTTGATTGTTTGTCCTTCTACTCTTACTAGGAATTTTTCTCCCCTAAGAAGAAGATTCTGACCAATTTTAGCAATGTTAGAAAGAACGGTATCAAAATCATTCACTATCTCTGTTGCAATTGCTATCTTTTCAATTCCATAAAGTGTACCTATTATAGAAGATGCAAAGACGGGATCCTTCGTGTCTATTATTATGACTGATTCATTTTGTTGTATTCTATCATAACTTTGGTTTTTCATTTTAAGAATTTTAGATATGTTTGAAATCAAGTAATCAATTTTGTTTAAAGAAAATATGGTTGGGAAAACGACAATTACAGTTTTTTCACTCATTTACTTTCTTTGTTTCAAGTTCTTTATAACTCTAGAATGATTTTCTTTTTAGTTAAATCTAGTAATAATTATATGACCAGAAGGAAAGCAATTCCTTATGAGCAAGTTTACTGTTGAACAAATTAATAAGTTAAATAACGATCTAAAAACTCCACAGGAGGTTCTTAAATGGACAATTGATAATCTTCACCCCAAGATTGCAATGGCCTCAAGTTTTGGTGCAGAAGACGTAGCAGTCATTGATATGATGATGAAGATAAATCCAAAGGCTAGAATCTTTACCCTTGATACGGGAAGGCTTAATCAAGAAACATATGATGTAATGGACGAAATCCGAAACAAATACAACATAAACATAGAGGTTATGTTTCCAGACCAAAACGAAGTAGAACAAATGGTTCGAGTAAATGGAATGAACCTGTTTTATCAAAGTATTGGGAACAGAAAACTTTGTTGTGGAATAAGAAAGGTTCATCCTTTGAATAAAATGCTTGTAACGCTAGATGGTTGGATAACGGGATTAAGAAATGATCAAACTCAAAATCGTATGAGTGCTAAAAAAATTGAGATAGACGACCAGCACAATGGTATAATCAAAATAAATCCAATAATAGACTGGAGTTGGGAACAAACGTGGGACTATATCAAAACAAACAATATTCCATATAACAAATTACACGATAAAGGTTATCCTAGCATTGGATGTGAACCCTGTACACGTGCAATAAAACCGGGTGAACCACTAAGAGCAGGACGTTGGTGGTGGGAAACTGATCCGGAAAAAGAATGCGGTTTACACGCAGATCACGGTACCAAGTGAGATCTTTTGGAACAAGGTAAGGGAATTGGTAGACCACACGGTGGCAAGTTAGTAAACAGAACAACAACTAAAAATTTTTCTGAGTTGTATTCGATATCAGTTAATGCTGATCTTGCTAATGACATTGAAAACATAACCGATGGGATTTTTAGTCCTATTGAAGGATTTTTACTACAACACGACTTTGAATCAGTAGTAAGCAAAGGAAGATTATCAAATGGAATTCCTTGGACAATTCCAATTGTACTGGATGCTGACAAACAAACTGCTACTAAAATGAAAGATACACACGATGTTAATCTAAAAAATCCTGAAGGCAATGATTTTGCAATTTTGCACATTGAAGAGGTGTATAACTTTGATAAAAATGCGACAGCAAAGGGAATCTATGGCACCACTGATCCAAAACATCCAGGTGTAGCAAAAACTTTGGCAATGCAAGACTTTCTTGTTGGTGGTAAAATAGACTATGTCAGAAGACCATCTGAAATACCTATAAGAAAATATAGAAAAACACCAATAGAAACCAGAACAAGCTTTGAAAAGTCAGGATGGAAAACCGTTGTAGCTTTTCAAACAAGAAACGTACCACATGTAGCTCATGAAATGCTTCAAAAGGCATCTCTTAACACACATGATGGTCTTTTTGTAAACCCATTGGTAGGCAAGAAAAAATCAGGTGATTTTACAGACGAAGTCATAGTGAGTGCCTATGAAACATTAATCCAACATTATTATCCACAAAATCGATGTTTGCTAGCAACACTTCATACAGAAATGAGGTATGCCGGTCCAAAAGAAGCAATTCACCACGCTATAATGAGGAAAAACTTTGGATGCACCCATATTATAATAGGTCGTGACCACGCAGGTGTTGGGACTTTTTATGATCCATTTGCATCTCAGAAGATATTTGATGAATATCCTGATCTTGAAATAGAACCTGTCTTTTATCCTGCATTTTTCTATTGCAAAAAATGTCTTTCATTTGCAAGTGAGAGAAATTGTCCACACGGACCGGAATATCAAGAACAACTAAGCGGTACTAAACTAAGAACAATGATTCTTGATAAACAAACTCCTTCAGAATATATGATTCGACCTGAAGTCTCCAAAATAATAATGAGCTGGAATAAACCATTTGTTGAATAAAATTTTATTAAAAATTATTTCATATAGATTTCCTACCCGTTTTGGAATCTTTATCCTTTTAATAACAATGCCCCTTTTCCCAGCATTTGCCCAATCTCCAATGAATAAATCAGAACATCTAGATACTGTCGAAGTTCCATTTAATGCATTCAATGTAATTAGTCATAACGCAGCTGTTTTTTATCTTGAACATGAGCATGCAACAAACTGGCAAATTGAAATTCAAAACAAACTTCTTTATGCAAACCCCAATGGCAATGCTGTAATACGACTTTACGATAACTTGAACACAGAAAAATATGTTGAGGTTGGTATGGGTAGTCAACCTGACTACAAATTTTGGGTCGCCGTAAATACTCCTACTGATGGGTATTTTGTAATTCATGAAGAAAGAAATAATGGTTGGTCTCCAGACAAGATAATAACAGTTCAACATTCAAGTAACAGCGGTCTTTCCCTAACAGTTGGACAGAAAACAGTTGTAGATCAATTGGATGTGGCAGGTTTTACAATAAAGAATTTTGCTGTTTATGGAATGGGTTCTTCTACCGATCCACCTGCAATAAACTCTGGAAGTATGATTCTTAGTTTTCTATCTGGAGACCCTATTCAGAATCCAATTTTTTATATGCCAATGATTGTCCTTGCAGGAACGGCAGCTTTGATAATAGTACTAGTAAAAACTAAAAAGCGAACCTAATCTTGTAAAAATTACATTCCTTTTTTATCTGACAAACATCACACATAGGAGATATTGGTTTACAGATGTTTTGACCATACATCACAAATGTGTCATTTATTTTTAGCCAGTACTTTTTTGGGATCTTTTTCATTAATTCAATTTCTGTTTCTTCGGGAGTTTTTGTTTGAACTAGACCAAGTCTATTTGAAATCCTATGAACATGAGTATCTACTGGTATTGCAGGCTTATCAAATGCGTAGACTAGAACACAATTTGCAGTTTTTCTTCCAACACCTGGAAGTTTGAGTAATTCATCCAACGAGTCTGGAACCTTACCAGAATATTTTGAATCAATAAGCGAGGCAACTTCAATGATTCTCTTTGCCTTTACATGATAAAACCCAGTTGACTTGATTATTTTTTCAACATTTGATAATTTGGCTTGTGCAAGTGAGCTAGCAGATTTGTATTTTGTAAATAATTTTTTTACAACAGCTGAGGTGTTCTCATCCCTTGTCCTTGCAGAAAGAATAGTTCCAATAAGGATGCTAAGAGGACTACCAGTCTCAGCCTCATGTAATTCTCTTAACGCGGTCATTCTGGGAGGTTTAACAGAATTCATCGTTCCTATCATCCCCTGCAGAATTTTTTTTATTTGTTCCAATTGACTTATTATATTTTAGATCATACAAGTATTATATCTGTTAGAATAAGGACGCATATTGGATTTAACAAAAGATGAAGAAGCTGCATTGGAGGGTGAACAAGGAGAGAGCCTTGCCCTTGCATATCGGGTGCTTGTAGCTATAGGTGAAGCAACTGATGCTGATCGCTTGCTACCGGTAGAATGGGCTCATCTTTCTGGAATAAACTACAATACAATAGGAGATGCAGGGGAGGAATTTCTTTCAAGATTAAGTAAAGATGCCAAGTTTAAAATCAAGACCACACTAAACCCAATGGGCTTTGATTTTGATACTGTCTCAAAATATAATCTGGATGATGAATTTATCAAAAAACAAAGTAGCATAAAAAATTCCTATGAGAAAATGGGTGCAATCCCTTCTTTTTCTTGCATTCCCTATGAGATTTTTGATTTACCAAAAAATGGCACTAATGTCTCTTTTGCTGAAAGCAATGCTGCAATTTATGTAAATTCTATCTCAAAACTTAAAACAAACAAGGAGGGTGCTTTTAGCGCACTTGCGAGTGCATTGACAGGTAAAAGCCCATTTTCTGATTTGCGAAAAGACGAAACACGAGACCCTAATCTCACAATCCGCATGAAGGTAAATAAAAAAGATGAACTCGCATTTGGATTACTAGGATATTATGCAGGAAAAGTAGCCGGAAGCTCAGTTTCCATTTCTGGAGTAAAGGATCTTGATAAACGAAGCTGCAAATCACTCTGTGCTGGTATGGGGACCTCAGGTACGTGTGGAATGTTTACTTTTGGAGATGCTAAAGGAGAAACGGTTGATTTTGACAAAAAAGAAATGCAGACAATTCATGATGAGCTAAATACCGCAGACTCTGGTGACATTATAACTCTTGGTAGCCCGCAGCTAGGTCTTGATGAAATATCAAATCTTGCTGGTATGCTTAAGGGTAGAACATTCAAGAAACGCTGTTTGGTGTTTTGCCCAAGAGCAATTCAGGAACAAGCAAGAAAGTTTGGTTATGCAAAAGAAATTGAACGCGCTGGTGGTGAACTTCTATACGATTGTTGTATCTGTCTTACCCCTTTAATTGATAAGAAAAATGTTGATAGTGTAATTACTAATAGTGTAAAAGGAGCATATTATTTACATACTTCAAATGGAGTAGATGTTAACCTAAAGAACCTTAGTCAAATTGTAGAGGAAGAAACAAAATGACACTCAAAATAATTGTAAAAGGTAAAGCTGAGGGAATTGCACTTGTTGCAAAAAACCCAATGAATTTTCTTGGTGCTGTTGATAAAAAAACAGGAAAAGTTAGGGATGAAAAGCATGATCTCTTTGGCAAATCACTAGCAGAAAAAATCCTGGTCTTCCCTTTCGGAGTTGGAAGTAGCGTGGGCGCATATACAATTTATTCTTTAAAATCCAACAAATGTGCCCCACAAGCAATGATTTGCTTAAAAGCTGATCTTACCACAGCTTCTGGTTGTGCTCTTGCAAATATACCTCTAGTTGTAGCATCAAAAGAAGAGTACAATTCCATCAAAGATGGAACAAAAATTCTACTAGATGCTGAAAACGGAAAAATTCTATAGAGAAACTCTTATGACATTTCCATTGGGTTTTGTCTCTCTGAAAACAATTCCCTCAAATCGCAGTATCATTGTACTTTTTCTCCTCCAACAATCTGGTGGAGCACCTGCCTTCTCACATGTATGATTAAGAAATTCCTCTTCATTCCAACCATATTCAATAGGTACTTGAGGTAAAAGAAGTCCAGAACCAAATTCCCATTTTATAATAAGACCATCTCTACCTACCTTAATCTTGCTAAGATATTCGAGAGGATTTGTCACTTTTACTTCTTCTGGCTGGGTCAAGATGGTAACCTCAAAGGAAATTTCATTTAGTTCTTCATACTGAACGGGCGGAAATCGCGGATCTTCAGTTGCAGAAGCAATCGCAGCATCTACAAGAGATTGATAGAGTTTTTTTACAGGCGTTGGAAATCCGATACATCCTCTAAGATTTTCTTCCTTGTTTAAAGTTACAAAGACTCCTGAATTATACGAAAATTTTGACGTGAAATCTTCTTGTAAAATAATTTTTTTTCTTGTTTTAAGATATTCAGTTACTACTGTCCTGGCCGTCCTTACTAATATTTCGCCATCATAATTTGATAGACTCATTGAAATCTATTGTTTAATTTGTTAACAAATTCTTGAAGCTTTTCAAAATGTGTACCTTCCCAATAGATCTTTTTGCATGAATCACAGATCCAAAACTTTTCTTCCCTTTCTAATACTCCTTCAGGGATTTTTCCTATAATTCTATATTTTTCTACGGATCGTAGATTTCCATTGCAGGCAATACAACGAGAATTGTTTGTATTCATTACAAATCTATCAAGTTTTATCTTTGCATTTATCTGTGCAATTTGTTCAAACTCATCATTTCCTCTAATAAGAATAGAATCGACATTTTGCTTTTCAGCAATTTTGGTAAGTGGCGCATCTTTTGTCAATATTACTCGTTTCTCATTTTTTGCTATTGCTATGAGTTTATCATCCTCAATTGATGAAAAATATTTTGAATCATAGCCGAGGATTCGTAATTTTTTTGCTAGATTTCCAAGCATTGCATCTACTATGAAATTAGGTTTTTTTTCACTCAATTAGATTTTATTCCTATACCTGATTCAACTATATGACTATCCCCAGCGGGTAAAACCCGAATAAAGTCGTCGATACTTATTTCCTTGACAACCGCTTCTTTTTCTTTAAATTTTAGAAATTCAAGCTTAATTTTTTTTGCTGCCTCTACCATCTCAAGACCAGATGGCTCAATAGTAACATAGTAGATACAATTTTTTTCGATTGGCTCAGGCGGTCCACACATCAATGAATAACTATCACCCTTTTGATAAAGTCCTACAGATAGTTGTAATGTGGTTACTTTAACAAAATTCCTTGTTCCTTCAACTACAAAGGAACCCTTTGCAATAAACTGTCCACTTGGTGCTGCTGTTTTTATTTGATCTGGATTTACCCAGTATGCATTTAATCCATACAATCCTTCTCTCCAAGCTCTACTAAAACAAACGGTAGCATGTGCAGTTTCCATTACACTTGAAACTGAATTATTGGAACTATTTTTTAGAATGAAAAAGGGTGATCCAACAATTTGCGCATGAAATACTTTATCATCTTTTTCAAGATGTTTTCTTATGATTGATGAATTTGATGATGCATCACGGCCACCTATTGACAAAAAACCATCTGAAGTCAAAAACCACCTGTACCTTTCATACCATTCTCTCTTTTTTTGTATGGTAAAAACAACAGAATCCTTTGCAACATCAGCTTGTTTTCTAAAGCCCTCTAGGATTTTTTCGGTTTTTCTCTTTTCTGATTCTATGGTCTCAATTGCCCTTAACTGTTTTTTTGACTCATTAAATAAGGTTGATGCTATTGCTGGCATTGATGATTCTGGATTTATTTTGATTTTTTCACCATTAACTACTACAAACAAAATTCCTCTTTCTTTTTCAAGTGAAATATTCTGTTCTTTAAACATCTGTAAAATTTTAGGGTCATCAAGTGAGGCTACTCCCTTAGACGCAAATTCCAAAAGAGATTTTGCAACAGCTGAGATTAAACCGGTTCTTTGGTTAACTTTAGAAATTGCTTTAGTTTGTTCTTCTAATCTATGTTCGAATTCTTCTATCTTTTGAGTTACGGAATTTGACTGTGATGTTTTACCAGCTTCAAGAAGATTTTCTGTAAAAAGTAAATCAAGACCTTCCATAAAACTTGTTACTCTAGTGGAGTTTTTGTTTTCTATATTTCCTATTGGAAAAGGTAAAACATCTGATATCTTTTCATCACGGACTAGTAATGGCTCATGAACTCCATTTACAACTTTTTCTGTGATCGATTTTGTAGCTGCAAAAATTTTTTCTATATCATCACCAGAAAGACTATTTCCTGGTGATTGTGGACTTGTGTTTGCAAGTTTCATTATCTCTTCTGCATATTTTGTAGGAAGTCCTAGAGTCCTGCCTATCCATCTTACTGCAGCTGTTGTAACTGATTGAATATCTGAAAGATCTTTTAATGTAATTTCAAAAATGTTTAAGCCACCTAATGGAGGCAATTCATAGTTTAGGCCAAGATTTAATTTTCTATGTCTAACATCGATTGAATGCAATAAGGAAAGAATTTTCATTTCTTTGTTACATAGAACAATATTGCCATCACCAAAAAATTCTCCTACAAGAATAAATTCTTGATTTAACCCACTAAATGTAATATATACAATCCTTTCTGTACCAATTTGTTTTATTTCAGAAATTTTGGATCTTAGAAGATCATTTCGTAATCGTTTTACTAGTCTATTTTCTTCGATTTGTTCTATCTTCCTTGTAGTAATCCAAAATCCGAATGTAGAAAACATTAACAAGATATCTGGTTTTTCAGGATGATGTAACTTGAAAAGAATACTATTACGGCTTATTCCATAAATATTACTTACATAATATCCCTCTATTCTTTTACCAATCTCATTTACTAAGTAACGTAACTCAATACCGGCTAGTGTCATAATGATGAGTCATTACTCTAAAATTATACTGTTACTATTGTAGTGCTATCCAAAGATTTTAAACAAGGATACCTGTGAGTCATTTTGTAAATTTAATTGACTAGACATCCAAAGAAAAAAGAAAATGAAAAACCTGCTCCAAATAATCCAAACACGAAGGACGCACCTTCAGAGACGCCTCAATCAAATCAAACAGAAGGAGTTAAGAGAAAAAATCCACTTGACAAACTTTTCTGGCTTCGTGTAGGAATGGGAATACTAGCAGGTTCACTCACAGCAGATCTTGGATATTCTATGGAAGAAGCCTCAAGACCATTTTTGGGATTTGGAATCATGATTATTTTGTTTATTATATCATATGGAATAGCAAAGGCAATGCGAATCCCCATTCCCTCTTCTGACAAGAAAAAACTAATCATGACAGGGATAGGAAGCTACTTTTTCATGTTCTTGTTTAGCTGGATTCTAGTAAATACCTTAATTCACCCTGAAGTAGGTTTACAAATTATTAGGTAGCACTAAATATCAATACTGTTTCATTCATCTAGATGTGGAAGTATAGCACTCCAGGAATTCCTGATGAATTTTTTGAGAGAGCTGAAGAAGTTCCGATAACTAAAGAAGAGATAAGAGCTGTTCAGATAAGTAAGGGAAGGTTATCACCTGGACTGATAATCTATGATATTGGGTGTGGAAGCGGTTCTATATCAATTGAGGCTGCATTGCAAGTTCAACAATCAGGCAAAGTATTTGCAATTGATTTAGATCCGAACGCAATAGAATTAACCAAAAAAAATCTTGTCAAATTTCAAATTTCTAATGTTACAGTGATTTTAGGTAACGCAAAAGAAAAAATTTCAGAATTGCCAATGGCTGATACAATATTTATAGGAGGGACAGGTGGGGATACAGTTGACATCATAAAACTTTGTGAATCGAAACTTAAACTCGGTGGAAGAATAGTAATAGGAACCATCCTAATTGAAACAGTCGTAAAACCTCTACTGGTACAATGATGCTTGCAAGAAATCCTGTCACCATAATTTCCGCAACAAAAATCTAGCTTTTAATTAGGCGCAATTTTGATTGCAATTGATGCCTGAGCTTATTTGTGTCGGATGTGGTCCTGGTGATCCGGAGCTTTTAACTGTAAAAGCAGTTAATGCAATAAAAAGTGCCGAAGTAATTGTTTGCCCTACCTCCCAAGAAGGCAAGCCCAGCATTGTATATTCCATCATATCTTCATTAATTGAAGAATCTAAAAAACCAGAAGTTGTTAACTTGGTATTTCCAATGGTTAAGGAGAAAGAAACTTTAGAAAACAGTTGGCAACAAAATACTCAAACTATTGCAGAAAAGGTTCTTTCTGGTAAAAAAGTAGTTTATCTTACAATTGGTGATCCGTATCTTTACAGCACATGGATTTACATACATAGAGAACTGCAAGCAAAACATCCTGAGATCAAAATTAGCGTTATACCTGGAATTGTATCTATGTTCACTTTTGCATCCAAAGTAGGAATTAGTCTTGCCGAGGGTGCGGAAACAATGGCAGTGATTCCATCTTGTTATGATCTATCAAGAGTTAAGGAAACTGCAAAAAATTGTGATACCATGATCTTTCTAAAAGATGGTAGATATTTTGATCAGGTAATAAAATTACTAAAAGAAGCTGGATTCCCAGACAGCTCAATTTTTGCAATTGGCCAAGATTTAGGAACTGATCATGAAATTATCAAAAAGCTAACTTTAGGCGAAGTTACCAAAGATACGATGACTACAAAATATTTTTCAATCATGGTGGTAAAACGTGCCTAAGGTTTATTTTGTTGGTTGTGGTCCAGGGGATCCTGATCTCATTACAATCAAAGCAAAAAAAATAATTCAAAAAGCAGACGTAGTAGTATATTCAGGTTCACTAATTCCAACTCAAATTCTTAATTTCTGTAAAAAAGCAAAACTTCATGATGCTTCAAAACTAGTTCGAGAAGAAATTTTTGAAATCTTAAAGCATAATGCAAAGAAAAACAAAGTTGTTGTAAGATTACATGATGGTGATCCAAGCATATATGGTGCAATAAAAGAACAGATAGACAATCTACAACCAGAAGGGATTGAATCAGAAGTTGTACCAGGCGTAACATCGTTTTTGGCATCTGCTGCAGCACTTGGTATACAATTAACACTTCCTGGCGTAACTCAGACTATTATTATAACAAGAGCTGAATCACGAACCAAAGTTCCTAAAGAAGAGAAAATCTCAGAGCTTGCAAAACATAAAGCTACTATGATTTTTTACCTCAGCGTTCATCTTATTCCAAAAATTGTTAAACAAGCCATAGAGGGTGGATATGCAACTTTGACTCCTGTTGCAGTAGTTTATCGTGCAAGCTGGAATGATCAAAAAATAATTACTGGAACATTGACAGATATAACAAAAAAAATCAGAGACGAAAAAATTACCAGAACTGCAATTATAATAATTGGAGATGTAATAAAGCTAAAATTAAATTACAATGATCTAACTTTATTTTTGATTCCTATTTTAGATAATATTTTTTGAAAATTTTGTACATTTCCTGATGTAAAAATAGTTAGCGACCTTGTTTTATTTTGATGTCTTAATTTCTTTACAATTTTTTCTGCAACAATACTTCCAGGATCTAAAAATATAATTTTAGGAAAAATTTGTTTTAAGAGCGGTAAAAGAAAAGGAAGGTGTGTACTTGATAAGATAGCAACATCAACAGAACTTTTTAAAAATTGTTTTGATAAAATCTTTTTAATTTTATTTTTACATAAAATTTTATTATCCATAAATTTTCCAGACTCCACAAGTTCTATAAGCGGTGATGCATTAATTTTGATAGCTTTGATTCTTTTTGGAAGATTTTTATTAATATAACTTTTTAATGCATTACTCTTAATTACAGATTTGGTAGCCAGTATTGCTATCTTTTTTGTTTTTGTTTTTCTTTTGGCATCTTTTAATGGCGGAAAGACTCTAATAACTTTTGGATTATTGACAAAATTTTTTAATAAAAGTGATGGTGTATTGGAACCGATTACTATTAGATCAGGGTGAAATTGTTTTTCTAACATTATGATGGTAGATTCTATTATTTTTCTAAGATTACCTACAGATTTTGTACCATATGGAAAATTCTTTTGATCTGCAAAATAGATAATATCAGCAGTAATTTTTTTCTGGATTGGTTTAATTATTGAAAGTGATCCTAAACCTGAATCAAAGACAACAATTTTTACCACAAATCCCAAAAAATATTATGCCTGATTTACATTTTGTGAGCTAAATTTAGCCTAATGTTGATGATAATATACACCCGGCATTAAGAATCAAGTTTTAAAGTACCTCACATGACCGGCTTCGATAAAACCTGGGCTCGACCAGAGTCTGTAGGTATAAGCGAAAAAATCCGTGAAACTGTAAAACCACAGGGAGCACTCAAACCTAGGATAGAGGGCGCTGTGAACAAATTACAGGGTCAAATATCGAAGATGGATTCTATGTTGGGAAAGTTAAGGGAAAGAGATGCCCAGCTTTTCAAACGAATCGTAGCCGCAATGCAACAACACGACGCAAGCACAAGCAGAGTTCTGTCAAACGAACTTGCAGAAATAAGAAAGGTCACAAAAATGCTAGGAAATGCGAGAATGGCACTGGAACAGGTGCAGTTACGCCTGACTACCATACACGACCTTGGAGATGCAATGATAGCAATAGGTCCAGCAATGTCAACCATGAGGGGACTCAAATCATCCCTTGGAAGATTCATGCCAGAAGCAGATTCCGAACTAAACTCTATGACCCAGACCCTCAATGGATTAATGATGGATTCATTAGCCAGTGGAGACTTTAATGTCGACTCTGATGTGTCCAATGAGGATACAGATAAGATCCTGCAGGAAGCATCGGCAGTTGCAGAACAACAAATAGGCGACAGATTCCCATCAGTTCCATCACCCTCGGGTGTATCGTCACAATCTACATACGAGTAGGGAGAACTCGCAATGGGAAGACCGGCGAATACGTCCATTTTTTTGTTTAAATCTGTAATTGTATTCTTTCTTTGCTTCTGTGCCTAAAAAATGATATTAAGTTCAAGTCCAAATCAAAATGTTCCTATTGCATCGATTTGTAATCTATACGTAGGTTTGTATGTATCAAAGCGTCTCTTACTATCGGATATACTATCTGATAATCAGGATCATCCAGAATAATATCAAAAATTTTTTTGATATTCTTCTTAAAGGCAACTTCTTTTTCTTGATAAATATTTTTTTCAGAATTAGAAAAAGCAGTTAATAAGGCAAAACCATTAAGGGCAAAAAAGATCGCATTAAGAATAAAGATCGTCATTGAAGTTTTTCCTTCCGGTGGATTTTTCTTATAATCGGTTTCTAGCCTTTTGATTTCAGTCTCTACTAATGTAAACCATATATTCATCCCTCTTTCGATCACTTGGGGATCTAACTTGTCAAAATTACTTGGTAGTGAATAGTATTTTTTATTACTACTATGGTGAACATCTACTACTTTCAAAGAAAGTAGGCTTTCCATAGTCTTTTCGGCAGTTCTCTTTGCCATAAGGGATTTTTGCACTATTTTTCTTATCAATTCATTATGATGAATTCCTGGATTATCTTTGATTATTTTTAGGATTACTGCTTGTTTTTCTGCAGGATCCTTTCGTATTGCTGCTTGTGCTTCCTTTTCTTCCCCGTGACTCATCCAGTATATCGACCTACTCAAGGTGGGTCATAATTATAAGCGTGGTGAACCTGAATAATCCTTCATCCCTCCTAAAAACAACATTTTTTCTTCATCATATAATCAATTGTATACGCATAACATAATTGATGTTAGATATGTTGTTGTTTCTTTCCTTTGTTTTGAATTCCCTTCAATTAATAATTTGTTATTTTTCATACTTTGTATGGATTTATTTTAATTCATTTATTGGAAAATAGATTTCTTGTGTGATAGCTCATATAAGATCTATGATCTTGGTAAACAATTACATGTCAAGCAGTCCAAATATTGTATTGTTTATACGCCTAATTTCACATATCAAATGACTAGTGTTAAATCTTATATGAATAATTAATTTAAAAAATTATATGAATATAAAATTTTTTTAGCAACAAAAAAAAAAAAAAAAAAAAAAAAAAAAATTTAAAAAAAAAAAAAAAAAAAAAAAAAAAAAAAAAAAAAAAAAAAAAAAAAAAAAAAAAAAAAAAAAAAAAAAAAAAAAAAAAAAAAAAAAAAAAAAAAAAAAAAAAAAAAAAAAAAAAAAAAAAAAAAAAAAAAAAAAAAAAAAAACCCCATCACCAAACCCAATCAATTGTTGGAGAATTACTCCACCCAATAACCCATCTACCATAGCTCTACAAAAAGGTGGAGAAATTTGAAAATAAAACTAATTTCTCTTTCCTTATTTTTCTTACTAGCTATTTCATCATTATCTATTGTAAATGCTGAAATGATGATATTTAATTCTAATAATGTAAAACAAAATTACATTGAAAATGTACAACAAAAAATTGATCAAACAGATACAAGAAATTCCAACGTTGGTAAACAATTGCAAGTTAATCTTGCAGAACAGGTTGGAATCAGAACAAATGATAGGCCAAAACAACAGGATACACCACAAACAATTGGAGTATCAAAAACAATCAAACTATCTGAAACAATACAAATATCTACACATGATATTGACCAAAACACAATTGTTCTATTAAAACAAAATTTTGACACAAAAACAACAATGGATAGAATTCTGAATCTAGATAGAATTAGATTCAATGGTAGATCCATTGTTGCAGATAATTTTCTATGGAATGAACAAACGCCCACAATCAAATTATCTGGTTTGATGGACAACAAACTATATTCAGAACCATCCATCAATTATGATACTGCAAATCATTTTGTAAAAATCCCGGACAAAATTTCATTTTTTGGATTACCTTTAGAAATTTCAAAAACATATAACGACATATCTGCCTTTTTTATACAACCTAATTCATTAAAAAATAATATTATTACATCAGTTTCTGATGTAACTGATCCAAAAAATCCAACAATAATTTTGTTTCTGGTTCCTCTTGTTGGATATATTTTAATTAGATCCAAGGAGACCAGATTCCAATTTTCCAAATCAAGACAAGCTTTGTCATTTTGTTTTATTGTAATTCTTATTTCATCAATTGTTATAACGCCACTTTCTATATCATCAGCATATTGGCATGCATATGCAGAAGATATCAATAATACCAAAAGTGAATCAGTATCAGCACAACATACTTCTGCTGCTGTTCCACAAACTTCAAACGCTACTCAAAATACAGGTTCAAATACTGAGAATTCAATCGTAAATTCGATCACATCATCAATTGATAAGAATAAACCTATAGATGAACCCAAGACCTTACCAGCTCCTACTAATTATAATCTACCAATTAATACTACATCACTAAAGATACCAACCACTTCTACAACTAATACCAATGTTACATCACCAGTACCAACTAACGCTACTACACAAAAGACATCAGCTACTGCTACCTCACTTTCAGATATGATTAGAATTACAGATGCTATTATTGTATACGTAAATTCTAGTATTCATA
>VBPW01000090.1 GCA_005877305.1 Nitrososphaerota archaeon
CCTTTAAATAGTCTTAATCCTTTTATTTTATAGTATGCCTCGGAATTACTATACTTCAAACTATGGGAAAATAACCTTGGGCTTAATTACAGGCATAGTTGCAGGAATGGCTGCCTTATTAATTTGGGCTAGTATGGGGACTAATGCTTCAGGAGTCTCAGATACTCTTTTTCAAAGTATATTAAGTCCTACTGGGCCACAATGTTGTAATTTGAGCCTAATTGGGCTAGGGTTCGTGCGTATAAAACACTATGTCTTAGGACTTGTTCTTATGGGTATAGGTGCAATTGTGCTTGCTCTTAAAATTGAGCCATTTATAGGAGCTTTTCTCTTAGGTTTTGGAGGTCTACTATTTATAGATGAAATAGCCTTGAGTCTTACAGGTGCAGTTCCTTTGATAATTGGAGGTATTTTATAAATGCCACGAGTTATTACTATTTCTCAAACTACTGTGGTTTGGATAGCTGTCATATTCGTTTGGACAGCCTTTATAATAGGCCTCTTTTTCAATGCTTTTAATCCGCAAGGATTCTTTCCAACAGGGGCAAAGCTTCCACCTACTGCATCTTCATGCGATATTTTGTCCAACCTTGCAAGACTTTGTATTCCGTCTTTTCAAGTTCCTTGGTTTGGTGGAACTCTAGTATTTAATTTAGACCTTCCCATTATCTTTCTTACTATTTCAACTTTCTTAGTGGGTATTTTAATTCTCCAGAAGGATGCTTTGAAAGGCGTAAGACGACGTTAGGTAAATTAAACCTTTAAATACTTAGATAGACTGATAAATTTTAATGTCAAAAGGATTTCCATCTTATAAGTTTAATCTAGAACATGATAAAGTACGTTTTGAAAGACGATGGGAGAAGGATGTTGAAAAGACTGGTAAAGAATTTGAAAGAGGTCTTATAACAAAGAAAGAATTTAATAGGAGAATGACTCATTTTAATAAAAGACTCAATAGGGAGATTTCTCATGCCTAGACAGAAATCTAGTAGGCCAAGTCTTGTTTATATGCTTGCCTTAGTAACTTTAATAATCATTGCAGGAATAGCAGCCCTTGTTTACTTAAGATTTACTACGGCTCCTACAGGAGTTCAATTTCCAACTGCTACACAAACAGTTTCAACTACATCTACAATTACAACTACAACTACAGCTACATCTACTACAACATCTACAACCACATCAACAACTGCTACCTTAGTTGTTACTACACCTACAACTGTAAATCTTATTACAACTTCAACTTCAACATCGACAGTTACTACTTATACATCTACAACCCTAACAACATATACGACGACTAATTATGTTACGGCTCCTTGTCAAGTGACTCTTCAAGTAGCTTATAATTGGATTGGCGATGGGCCAGTTGTAGGGGATACTGTAGTTGTTCAGATTAACGGTAATATAGGTGCAAGCGCAGTAACCAATTCTCAGGGAGTAGTAGCCTTCTGCGTTCCTGCAAATACTTCAATTACTCTATTAGAATATGATACTTATTTCTCTTCCACTTTGATAACAGTATCTGGTGGAACTCAAACCGTATCCTACGGGCTTAATCAATCTTCTTGGGTTTTCTTTACAATTGCTGGCTTTCCAGTAAGCACTTATGTTTTAATTACCCTAGCAGTAGCTGTTATAGTCTTTATTGTTATTGGTATTTACCTTAGTGGAAGAAGTGGTAAAGGTAGACGAAGTGCTGCTCGAAGAAGGAAAACTACTTCCTATTATGTCTTTAGGTAAATTAAACCTTTAAATACTATGAGAAACTAACGATTCTTAATGCCTCAAAAGTATCCTAGTTTTAAGTTTAAGACTATTCAATCTACAGAGCACACTAGGAAGATGATGGATAGATGGGTAGTTGAAGATGTTACTCCCAATGTTGTTTGGATTAAAAATTTAGATACGGGAGAAATATATGCTGTTTCTCGTTTTGATAAGACTAAAACTGGTCGTGAGATTCTTGCAAGTGCAGGCGACTAATTGTGGGTAAATATCCATCTTATAAGTTTCAAACAGTATCAGCTGAATCCTCTCATGGTATTCCTCTAGTTCCTGCAGAGAAGGTTGATGCTGTAAATAAAATTGTTGCAGATGCAAATCAGAAAATAGATATTATTAGGGCCATGCAAGCTTCAGGACAATTTAGTGAACAGAAAGCAGACGAACAAGTTCGTAGGGTTAGAATTCAAGCTTACTTGGAGTTAGGAAAGCTAGGTCTTAATACACGAACTAAATTGGCTATAACAAGAGAGTATATTCATTAATGTCAAAGGGATTTCCTTGCTATAAATGCGAAAGATGTTCTAAAGTATCTTCTATTATTAAACCTCGGGAAGAAATAAAGGGTGTTTCAGTACCAGAAGGCTTTAAAACTGAATTGGCAAAGGAGATTAGGGCTGATAGAAAGCGAGCCCATAGAGTTATAAAATCTGACCCCCGAGGTTATGGGCTTGCCAATAAAATTATTAGGAATTCAAGTCCAGAAGGTCTTCAAAAGCTAGTTAATAGATACAAAAAAGGGCAGAAGATACTTCAGTAAATAAATATAGGTAAACTATAACTTAATATATTTATATATGACTTACTTAGACTTAATAGGGTAATGGAAATTATGTTTCGGAAAAAGAAGAAGGTTTTAATTTCTATCCTAGTTCTAGTGTCATTAATACTAGGTTGGATTCCTATACCTGCTCATGCTTATACAGTCCCTAATACGGCATCGGTAGGGTGGAGTTCTGCTGTCTCTAGTGCCCAAACAATAACTATAGCCAATACCGGGGACCGTCTTATTGTAAATATCCAAGTAGCAGATGGAACTAATGCTGGACAAACCAGCGTTAGTGTAGTCTCTGTTGTTGATACTATGCTTAATACTTTTACTAAAGCCGTATCAAAACAACTTAATTTTGCTCCTAATTGTTCTGCGGGAAATTGTTTTGACGATGAAATCTGGTCTACTGTAACTGGTTCTAGTGGTAGTGATACAGTAACGGTCACGCAAACTCAGAGTTCTGCTTCTGGGAGTAATTTTCAATTAGTTGATGTTGCAGGACTTCCAGCAAATTCTCTTCTCATTGCAACTGCAATAGGAAATAGTGGAAATATAGCCGATTCTTCTGTCTTCACTAGCTGTTCTGCTGCGGGGACTCGTACAGCAGGAACTGGATATACCCTTCTAGGAAACATCGCTCCATTCGTAGGAGACTCTGAATATGGAAATCCTTCTTCTCCTCCTAGCTCTCCTACAAATTTTCCGAGCAGTTGTAGTATCAGTGGGAAATGGATAGATATTGGAGTAATTTTTGGCGTTGCTCCTTCAACTGGCGGACCAACAATAATTATTATACCTCCGAATCAACAAATAGCTATTTCTCCATTACCTACAGTTTCATTTAATGGAATATACTTATTTTTGTTTCCAATTCAAAAATTTATTTTAGATTCTCTGAAAGAGATTTCAAATTTTATTTCTGCAATTAAGGGAGTAACTTCCAATATACTTCCTAGTAGTTTTAATCTAGTATTTTATATAATCGGAGGTATTCTTATTTCTCTATTAACTATTGGATACTATTCTTCTAGGAAAGGTTCAAGGAGAAGATAATTAATGGTTCATTCAACAAGAAAAGATAGAAAAATGGCTAATAGGAATTCCAAAATGAGAACAGGCGGAGAAGCCGCAATAATTATGATATTATTATTGGGAGCTATGTTATCATCATTTATATTAGCTTGGTATACTCCTAATCCGCTTCAAATTCCTCTTCAGAAAGCCATAAAAAGTTTAATATTATGGCAGGATAATCCGTCTTCTATAAACGGTTATATAATAGTTACCGACACAACAGGTACTGTTTCTTCTATTTCTCCATCAACAAATCAATGTTATTTGGGCTGTATTATTTACTCTTCTGCTGGTGGAAATAGTGGTAGAGTAGATTTACAAGCCTTAGTAAATATAACAAGTGGAGTTAGTTGGAATTCTAATACGGTTATGGCAATTTCAGTAGATGGTTCTCAAGTATCATCTAGCTCTTTGCTTACACAAGGAACAGCTCCAATTACGAATGCCCTAATTCAAGAACAAATTCTTTCAGGCTATCAGATTAATGGATATTTATCTTCTACTACTTCTTCTTCAGTACATACTCTTTCA
>VBPW01000024.1 GCA_005877305.1 Nitrososphaerota archaeon
TAAGATATCATAAATTGCAATTTCTTTATCTTCTGAAATTGATGAAAGAAAATTCAGGGTGTTTTTATCTATCTTACCGTTGAGTCTACTAGCTCTATACATCAATTTAGGAATTAGAATAGTTATATATAGCATCGACGGTTTTTTGTTGTGGCACAAGAAACTCAGGGATTAAGAAGAATGATTTTTGATGAGCTAACAAAAATTGTGGATCCTGAGATCAATGTCTCCATTATGGAGTTGGAGCTTATAGACAACATTGACATTAACGGCTCTTCAGTTAAGGCAGATATCCATCTGACTAGCCCTTTTTGTCCAGCTATTTTTGGTTTTAAAATAGCACAAGACATACATGATAATTTACTAAAAATTGATGGAGTTGATGATGTGCAGCTAAACGTCTCTAATCATTTTATGGCAGAAGCTATAAACAACCAAGTAAACGCCAGTCCAAATCCAAAAAAGCCATAGATTTTATTTTCTAAATCCTAAGAGATAGCCTCTCAAAAGTTGTATTGCCATTGCAGGATCAACACCTTTTGGACAAACATGACTACAAGAGCCTGCAAAGTGGCACCTCCAAATACCGTGGGATTGGTCGATTATTTTGAGTCGTTCTTTTTTACCATCATCTCGATTATCTGCCACGTATCGATAAGCCTGTGCAAGACCTTGTGGCCCGATAAACGATTCATCAGTAGCCATAGTTGGACAGGCCGAATTACATAATCCACATTTTATACAGTAAGAAAATTGTAAGTATTTTTCAACTTCTTCAGGAGTTTGTAAAAATTCTTTTGTATCTGAAGCTATTTCTGAATCTTCCCTTATTATGTATGGTTTCATTTTTTTATGATTTGCAAACATCTGTTTAAAATCAACTGCCAAATCTCGAATTATTGGAAAATTATGCATTGGTTCTACGGTGACAATATTTGAGTTTAGTTCAGAGATTTTTGTGTAGCATGCAAGTGCAGGTTTACCGTTAATTCTCATTCCACAAGAACCGCATGAGGCCTGCCTACAAGAATATCTTACTGCAACTGAATGATCAAGATTTTGTTTCACAAATAGAATTGCTTCCAAAACTGTAGTCCATTTTTGAATAGGCACCTTAAACTCTGCAAAAATTGGAGACAAATCATTCTTTGGATTAAATCTTGATATCCTAAGTGTTATAGAATCTGATGAAATAGGTAAAGAAACTTCAGGTGTTTTTGAAATTGTTTCAACAGCCATTATGACATACCCATTCCTGCCATCAATATAGTTCTTGAACCATATGCGATAAGTGCTGCCATTGCGCCAATAGAACCATAGTTAATCAGTTTTTCATATACGATACCTTGTTTTAGTTCCAAAAGTATTACACGTAATCCATTAAACCCATGAACTGAAAGCAGAATCAATACTACCTCAAGCATTAAAGCATAGGGAAGTAAATGGTAATTTGCAATTACATTTTGGTATTGCAAAGACTCTGAAAAATTTTGTGTCATTCTAAAGAGAATATGGATTGTTACCAGCGCAACTGCTCCTAGAGCGGTTCCATAATGTATCTTCATTATTATGCTTTCACGCATTTTTTAATCACCAAACAAAACTGCCATACCATACATCATTGCAAGAGCTGCAAGCGCAATTGAAACCCAGATACAAAGTCTTTGTTTATAGTTTAGAGAAGCCGCTTTATACGGATACTCTGGTTGGCCAGGTTTTCCAACTCCAATTCCCCCCTGTCCTAGCATCACCCTAATTCCATTTGCAGTGTGATATACACACATTCCAATTACTAAAGTAAGTATCAGATGACCTTGAGTAGTCTGAGTTAATTCTAACATCTTATCCCATGCAACTTTGCCATTTACTATAGAGCTTGTTTCATAAATGTGCCCAATCAAGTATGCAAGTAGGCCAAGTCCACTTAATCTTTGCAACCAATATGCAACTCGCTCTAATCCATAACGAGTTGGGTTTGCCATTCCCTTTAGACCTTCGCGATTTGACATTCTTTCTGTCATCAGTATTTTCTCTCCACTGGCTTGTATTTAGTAATAGTGACAGGATGTTTTTTGATAATAGGTTCTTTTGTATCATAATATACTAGTGTATGATGTAAAAAGTTCTTGTCATCTCTATCAGGGAAGTCAGTTCTTGCATGTGCACCTCTTGATTCTTTTCTTTCTATTGCACCAACAAGGATAATTTCTGCAACACGAAACATGGAATCTAGTTCCATGACATTTGAAAAGTTTGTATTAAATTCTTTAGCTTTGTCATCTACATGTTTCCATGTTTTTTGTTTTAGTTCATGCAGTTTTTTCAGACCATCTACCAAATCGTTTTCATTTCTATAGACATATGCTTTTTCATTCATCATATCAGTTAACTCCTGTCTTATCTCGTAAGGATTCACACTACCACTTCCCCGAAATATCCCATCATAGATTCTTTTTTCCTCTGCCGATACAAGGTGCTTTGGAAATGGCGGAGATGTTGCTTCTAAAACATATTTTGCTGCAAGCTCACCAGTTATTTTTCCCCATACTAAACATTCAGCGGTAGAATTTGCTCCTAATCTATTTGCGCCGTGTACACTATTACATGCGGCTTCACCTGCAGCCCAGATTCCTTGAATTTCTGTTGCACCATCTATGTTGGTATGAATACCACCCATCATGTAATGAGAGACTGGTCTAACATCAATAGGTTCATTGGCAGGATCTATACCTGAAAACTTTAGTGATATTTCTCTAATCGCAGGTAGTTTTTTAATTATTAACTCATTGCCAAGATGCCTGAGATCCAGTTTGAGACATTCTACACCTGTTTCGTGCTTAAAACCGCGGCCTTGATTTATTTCGGTTATCATGGCACGAGATACTATATCTCGTGATGCTAGCTCCAACTTAGTTGGTGCATATTTTTTCATAAATCTATCACCATCTTTATTGAGAAGATAACCTCCTTCACCTCGTGCACCTTCAGTAATGAGAATCCCAGACGGCAGAATGCCTGTGGGATGGAATTGAACAAATTCCATGTCTTTCAGAGCCATGCCAGCTCGATATGCCATATCGAGACCATCAGGAGTTGAAGAAAGTCCATATGTAGAATAACTATAAAGTCTTCCAGCTCCACCTGTTGCTATAATTAGAGCTTTACCTTTTATTGTGTAGAATGTTCCAGTTGAAAGCTCAATTGCAGTAATACCACAAAACTTTTGTCCGTCATGTATTATTGATGTAGTAAACCATTCATTGTAAAATTCAATGTTGTCAAATTTCTGGCATGTATCATACAAAGTTTGCATTTCATAAAACCCCACTTTATCTTGAGCAAATGTTGCACGTGGATAGCTATAACCCCCAAAATTTCTTTGACCAATTCTTCCATCTTCCCTTCTTGACCAAGGCATTCCCCAATGTTCAAGCTGGTAAATCTCTGAAGGCATCTCATAGACTAGTTTTTCAATTACATCTTGATCTCCGAGGAAATCACTTCCTTTTACTGTATCGTAAACATGTGCTTCTAAGGTGTCTCCTTCTTCTTGAAAAAGGACGGCAGCTGTTCCACCTTCTGCAGAAACAGAATGTGAACGCATTACTTGTAATTTTGAAATTACTGCAATCTTGATATTTGAGCTAGTTTTTGCAGCTTGAATTGCAGCTCTTAGACCTGCCAAACCAGAACCAACGATCAGCAGATCATGTTCTATCGAATCAACCATGTTTAGACATCTTCCTTTTCAAATTAGATAAATGTGTCTTGTGAAGAATTCCTGCAAATTTATTTCGAATAGTTAATATATATCGCTAGTGATATTGCTAGTGATGCTCTCACAATGGATACAACGGGTTGGAAGTGCAGTCCCAAGAGGGTTTTCTAGATATTTCATACTTGAAGTGCTAAAAAAAAATCCAAGTACTGGTAAAGACATTATTAACAATGCAATAGCACAAAGCGGAGGGAGATGGAAACCTTCACCAGGTTTAATCTATCCTCTACTTGGCAGACTTTTGGATGAGAATTTAATTGAAGAGACAAAAGATGGAAAATACCAAATAACCAAAAAGGGCAGGCTTGTAGCTGATGATCTTGAAACCCTGAATAAAATCGTAAAAAACCAAATTGATGTTATGTTTAGGATAGGTACTGTAGGCAAATTTGTAGCCATGGACCTTTTAGAGCGCATAACAAGTATAGGAAATTCACTTAGTGCCAATGTATCTAATATGACAAAAGAAGATACGAGAAAGTACAAGAGGTTTCTTGAGTCTGAACTTCAGAAAATAGAAGCGGCAAAAAAAAGACCACGAGGAAAGGATATCAAAATCAGTTAAGCCATAAATAATTGTAAATATCAATATCAGCAATTGCAAAATCTAAGAAAATTACTTTTTGATAATTCAAAACCCCTTGTAGTCCCAGGTGTCTATGATGCAATTGGAGCAAAAATTGCTCAAAAGACTGGTTTTGAAGCTATGTTTCAAACAGGATATGGAACATCTGCAACTTTGCTTGGGATGCCAGATTATGGATTTATTGGGGCAACAGAAACAATAGAGAACGCTAGTAGAATTTGTAGAGCAGTATCTGTTCCGGTAATTGTTGATGCAGACACTGGCTACGGAAATCCGCTTAGTGTATGGAAGCTAGTAACGGAGTTAGAATCAGTAGGAGCCGCAGGAATTTTTCTTGAGGATCAAAAGTGGCCAAAGAGATGTGGACATATGTCAGGAAAAGAAGTCATTCCGAAAGATGAATATTCTCAGAAATTACAAGCTGCATTAGATGCAAGAAAAAGTAAAGACTTCATAATAGTAGCAAGAACTGATGCTAGAGCACCAGAAGGGTTGGATGCTGCAATTGAACGAGGATTGCAGTATAAAAAAAATGGAGCTGATGCAATTTTCATAGAAGCGCCAAAATCAATTGAGGAAATGAAAAAAATTGGGAGATCAATTAAAGCGCCTCTAGTTGCAAATATGATAGAGGGTGGTGCAACACCTCTGGTTTCGTCTAAAGCGTTACACAAGATGGGGTTTAAGCTTATTTTGTATCCACTTTCTGTCCTTTTTGCAAATGCTTTTGCGTCAATACAAATTTTACGTGAACTCAGAAAATCCAGTACTACAGCTAGACTGAAGAAGAATCTTGTCAATTTTGATCAGTTTAATGAGATCGTAGATCTTGCAAGATTCAAGAGGATGGAGAAGAATTACGTCTCAAAAATATAAAATAACAAAAAGGAGAAAAAATTCTCCAAGCCAAGTAGATTTAAGTATTGTTTCTTTTTACTTCGATTTCTATAGTAGAAACATTCCTGTCGCGCCCGTCCTCTGATTTTAGCAGTTCTGAGCCGATCTTGATGCTTCCAATAGTGTACCCAGCATTTTCTGTTTTACGTGCGATTATCTGAGCCACGTCTACAGCGCGTCCAATGCTGAGACCTCTTGCCTTGATAGATATTTTCGGTTGGTTTGCTAACTGAATCAGCGTAGAAGTTACATACGCCATCAGTGGTTTTTTTCCTATGTAGATTGTCTCTCTAGACTCGGACATGCAACCTTCTACATCTTAGGATAATTTAAATCTAAGAATGAGACACGTGATTCGATGAATTTTGTCATTCTCTTTTTTCTGGTTTTTTTTATGATTGGGTTTGGTTTTGCTTATGGGTATGGCGAAATTTCTACATCAGATTTTAAGATAGTAAATTCTCTAGGAGAGGATATTAAGTCACCCGTAGTGGATCAACAGCTTAATTTGCAAAATTCACTGAAAAACGTCAGTGATAAAAACATCAACTGGGCATATATCGTACAAATAATTGATTCCAACGGAGCTATAATAGATCTTAAATTTGCAACAGGTTCTCTTGTGAAAAATCAAACATTAACAGCAGCACTTTCTTGGACACCTCATTCAGCAGGAAATTATAAAATTGAAACCTTTGTGTGGGATAATCTGCGAGATATTGATGCACTTGCTCCAAAATCTTCGTTTTCAATAACTGTAACATAGATAGTAGATGAATTGGTTGACATACTAAATTATTAAAAAAGTGGACCGGGTGGGATTTGAACCCACGATCTCACCCATGCCAAGGGCGTATCCTACTAGGCTAGACGACCGGCCCAACTTTTATAATCAGATTGGCATTCTGATTTGCATTAGCTTTTTTTGAGAGGTTATTAACGTTTAGCTGATTCAAAAAATTGGCCCAACAAAAACAACATAAGATATTTAACTATCAAAAACAGAACTTTTCGCGTGGTTGTAGACAACAAAGCAGTTCTTACTTACATTCAAATTCAAAAAGAAGATCTGGGAGTTTTTAGATTAGTGCCAAAAGATGTGCCAGTACCAGAATACAAATCTGGTCAGTTCATAACTTTAGGGACACATGTTCCAAGTGAAAATAAAATTATAAGAAGAGCGTATTCAATTGCATCCCATCCTGAAAATAAAAAATACGTTGAGTTATACATCAGATGGGTAAGAAAGCCACTCCCAGGTCGTCTTACTACACAACTATTTAGTGCAAAGGAGGGAGATGAAATAATTTGGGTAAAACCAACTGGCGCTTTTACAGTTGATGATAAGAAACCAAATGGCGAACCTGACGAAAGAAGAATAGTTTGTGTGGGTGGAGGAACTGGGCTTGCACCTTTTGTCAGTTATGCTCAACATCTCCACGATACTGGAAGTAAAAGAGAGATCATAGTTCTTCACGGAGCAAGTTACGTTGATGAACTTGGTTACAGAGACCTTTTGACAAAGCTGGAATTTGAAAGTTTGGATATGGGAAAAGACAAGTGGAATTTCAGATACAGAGCTTCAATAAGCAGACCTCAAGAATGGTTTAACAGGACGTGGAATGGACAAAAGGGGAGAGTAGAATCTTTCTTACAATCAAAAGATGGTGAGATGTCTCCTCTTGAGAAACTTGTAGGTGAAAAAATCACCAAAGATAATACAGTCTTTTTCATTTGTGGATGGCAAGGAACTATAGATGGTTGTTTGGATGTTGTTTCACCAAAGGGTTTTGTAACTGAAAGAAATAAGAGACCAGACAAAAGTTTTGAGATAAAGTTCGAGTCGTACGGTTAAATCAAAAATTTTCTATTGAAAAGATAATATTGAATAATCAGAGGCTGGTCTACGGGGACGTAGGTCAGCTTGGTTTAGACTGCCAGCCTCGGGCGCTGGATATCGTGGGTTCAAGTCCCATCGCCCCCATTTTTTTAAGTTATTTTGCTAGTCAAATTCTAAACATAATTTCATAAGATGTTTGTTATTTTGTAAAAGTGCATTAAGCATTGAAATATGACATTATTTGTAGGAGGTACAATTGACTGTTGCAATTTACCTTGCTCATTTGAATCCTGTTACAAAGGCACATGTAGAGATTCTCAAAGAATTAAAAGAAAAAAATGAAGTTCGAGTCATGCCCGTGATATTTATCAATAAAGGCAAAGAGATCAATAGTAAAAGTTTCCCGTTTGGATTTGAATTACGAAAAAAGATGCTCCAAGCAGTATTTGGTGATTCCATTTCTGTATTATCAAATTACACATTTTATGCTCCCTTTGCAAAATACATGCCACCTCTTCTTTCACCATTTTCTTGGAGAATAAAAAAACAGATTCTGGATGGTTTGATAGATGATTATTTTACTTATACTGGAGATAAAGCTGAAGGATTTGTGCTAAAACTTTATGGTCTTAACCCTAAGGTTGGAACAAGAAAAACCACTTCTGCATCTTTTGTAAAACAGAAGATGTTCGAGGCAGCACTTGGAAAAGATACGGAGTGGGAGAATTATGTTTCACCTGAAGTGGTAAAGATAATCCATGAGAACTGGGATATTGTAAAAAAATATGCAAATGTTAAGGATTATACCTACAGAGTTCTTGGAATGAAATTTCCAAGTAATGGTTTCTGGTAGAAATAGATTAATTACAGACGGCTTCGATGTTTTATATGAAATCTTTTAACCCAAAATTTGCTTGGTTTGATGGTAAATTCGTGAAAGATGGCGAGGCAAAGGTTTCTGTAATGACGCATGCAATTCATTATGGAACTTCTGTATTTGAAGGCCTGCGAGGATATTGGAATTCAAAAAATCTTTACATCTTCAGACTTGATGATCATATCAAAAGATTCAGAAATTCAGGTAGGATTTATTCAATTTCTTTAAAATTTACAGATAAAGAAATTTCTAATGCTATAATTAATCTATGTAAAAAAAATAAAGTAAGACAATCATGTTACATAAGACCATTTTATTTTGTTGGTCTATATGGCATAAACTTGCATGTGACAGAAAATGCTCCTACACATACAGCTGTTGTAATGTTCCCCTTTGGAGATTTATTTAACAAAAACGGAATAAAAGCTGGCGTATCATCTTGGAGACGAATTCACGACGTATCAACCCCACCGTTAGCTAAAATGGGAGGAAACTATCTAAACTCAATTTTGGCAACTCAGGAATGCAAACGTAATGGATATGATGAAGCAATTATGTTAGATCAATTAGGAAATGTAAGTGAAGCGCCAGGAGAAAACATATTTCTTGTAAGGAACAATAAATTGATCACCCCGCCAGCAAGTTCATCTGCACTTGAAGGAATAACAAAAGATTCTGTAATAAAAATTGCCCAAGATATAGAATACGAAGTTATAGAAAGAGAGGTTCCTCGTACTGAACTTTACCTAGCAGATGAGATTTTTCTTACAGGCACTGCTGCAGAAATTACGCCTATTATTTCTGTTGATGATAAAAAGGTCGGCATTGGAAAAGCTGGAAAGATAACAAAACAATTGTATTCGATCTATTCAGAAATAGTGACAGGCAGAAATGAAAAATACTCCGACTGGATAACTTCGGTGTACTAATTTGAGAGTTGTTCAAATAGGAACGGGAGGATGGGGTAAAAACCACGCAAGAATTCTGTCACAGTTGGGGGCCCTTAGCGCAGTTTGTGATGCAGATTCAACCAGAGCAAAAGAAGTTGGAACAAAATACTCTGTAAATCATTACTCATCTTTGGATACACTGTTAGATTCAGAAAAATTTGATGGTGCTTTTGTTTGTACACCAACTTCTACACATTTTAAAATTGCAAAAACACTATTAGAACAAAAGAAAAATATTTTTGTAGAAAAACCTATGACCTATCTTTCTCATGAAGGAGAAGAACTTCTAAAACTTGCTGAAAAAAACAAAGTAATTTTGACATGTGGTTATATAGAAAGATTCAATCCGGCAGTTGCTTTGGTCAAAGAGTATGTCAAATCAAAAAAATATGGGGAGCTTATAATGCTAGAATTTCACCGTGAAAATAGAATGCCTCTTCACATAAAGGACGTAGGAATAATTTATGATACTTCAGTGCATGATATCGATACGGCAATGTGGTTTTTTGACGATACCCCAGAAGTTGTATTTGCAAGATCAGGAAAGATAAGACACGAACATGAGGATTTTGCAACTATAATGCTTGGTTTCAGAGAGAACAAAGTTGCTGTTATTGCCTCAAATTGGATAACTCCAACAAGGGTAAGAAAATTTAGTGCAGTATGTGGAGATGCGATCATATCATCAGATTTTATTTCACAAGAAGTAAAGGTTGAGACTAATCATGGCACAGAAATTCCAAGAAAAGAAGTTGAGGAACCTCTTCTTTTAGAAATAAAAAATTTCCTAGCTGCATCGGAAGGTAAAGAAAAGATAGTAGTAAAACCTGAACATGCAGTAAATACAACAAAGGTTGCAGAAGCAGCACTTTTATCTAGCCAGAAAGGAACCCCAATTTATCTAGACCTCAAATGAACAAAAAAATGATGGAGATGTTGGCGTGTCCGATAGACAAGCATTTTCCTCTTGAAATTTTTGAATCAAATTCAAAAGAGCAAATAGTATTAGAAGGTGCCATATACTGCTCAAAATGTTCTAGATTTTATCCTATAATAGAAGAGATTCCAATAATGTTACCTGATGAGTTAAGAAACAAAGATCAAGATATGGAATTTTTAAAAAGAAATCAATCAAAGTTGCCTGAAAAAATAATCAAACAAGCATCACCGTGGCATCTGTGATAACTTTGGTGACAAACTTTGTTTCTGAAAAAGCGAAGATAGGAAAGAATGTTAGAATATGGCATTTTGCATATGTTGGTGATAATACAGAAATTGGAGATAATGTGAAAATCGGTTCTCTTGCACACATAGATTATAATGTAAAGATAGGTGAAAATACAATGATTGAAGGGATGGTTTACATCCCACCCCTTTCAAGAATAGGAAAAAATGTCTTCATTGGTCCTGCAGCAGCTCTAACAAATGATCCATATCCTGCAAGCAAAAAGATGATCGGTGTTACAATAGAAGACGGTGTCGTAATAGGATCACGCGCAGTGATAAAAGCTGGGGTTACTGTTGGAAAGAATAGCGTTGTTGCAATGGGAGCTGTTGTTACAAAAGATGTGCCTCCTGACACGGTAGTAGTAGGAATACCTGCTAAAATCAAATACTCTAGAGAAGAATACGATAAAAGGAAGAAAAAGTGGGAAAGTAGTTAATTTTTTATCTGTTTATGGAAGATCCAATTTTTTATTTTTGAAAGAGTGAAAATCCAAACAACCACCAATATCATTGCAATAAGTGCCTTCACTCCAGAATCTAAGATAGAGCCAAGTTTGCCATATCCATTTATTGTCATAGGAGCAACAATTGAAACCAACAATCCTCCTCCCACTATAATCAAAATCCACATTACAAAGATGAATAAGAAAATTTGAATTTCTTTCATATTTTTACACCCATCATAAAGGCAGTTACTATTGCAAGCACTGCGGAAAAGATAGCAAGTCTAAAGATTACAAATCCAACTTGTTTTTCTGTCATTGGTCCTCCTGCTAGGATTAATCTTACAAGCGTGATTGGTGCCTCTTTATCTGTAGTAGCCATAAGCTTGAAGTCATCAGTATGAGTCACGGGGTTTGATTTTATCTGTCTGTGTTCAATTATACGCTTGACACTTGATAGAAACAGAAAGGAGTTTATCACTGCTGGCAATAATGCAACAGCAGCTATAATCTCCACATGACCTACTATTGCTAATGCTCCATACATTGCACCAAGAGTAAGTGCTCCTGAATCTCCTGGAAATATTCTACTTGGAAATTTATGATATTTGTAAAATGCTAATGAAACAAATCCTAACGGGAGACTTGCAAGTGCAATATCATAATTATGGATTATGAAGAGAGATGCAGTAAGTGCAAAACTTGTAATGATCATGAATCTACTTGCTACACCGTTGAGAACATCAATTGAATTTATGGTATTACCAGTTACAGGAATCATGAAAATTATTAGTGCAATATACAGCTCAGGAATCCTAACAAATCCAAAAAGAGGAAAGGAGAGATGGGGATTATATGCGCCAAGTAAAATAATTGGAATTGCAGATATTGCAAGAGCTACAGGTTTAAACCAACCCCCAAGGACCTTACAGTCATCTATCAGTCCTACTACGAAAGCAATCGATGTCGTAATTATAATAGCCAATATTTCAACTGAAGAAAAAGAAAAAAAAGCATACAAAGTAAGTTCAGATGCCAAAATCCCAACAAGTATCGAAGGGCCTCCTGGTCTTGGCACCATAGCACCTCCAACCCTATTGTAATCTTTTACTGTAAGATTTCTTTTTTCTAGTACTTTTATTAGAAATGGGGTCGTTATGTAAACTGAAAAAAAGGCCATAGATGAAACTAGTATGGCAAGAATGATTTTGTCTAGCATCATCTTATCTTTTGTAGTTGTATCTTTATGTTTTCTGCAAGGGTGGAACCAATTTTATCGATGTTTGCTAGTTTGTTAACTGGAATTTCAGATAAATCATGCAGGTTTTGTATACCGTTTTTGTAAAGAATCCTTGAGCGAATTCTCCCTATTCCACGTATCCTTACCAGTTCAATAAGTTCTTCTTTTATTCCATATGATATTCTTTGTCGTAGAACATTCAATTCGTCTAAAAGATCATCTCGAGTTTCAAGCTTGGCTAATTCATAAAGTGAATGGACAAGCCAGTCGGCATTTTCGACCATTCTGTGCATATCGCCTGATTCTATGCCCAAGTTATCAGAAAGAAAGATCTCACTGGATTCATTTATCCAAGCATTCATTGCAAGTAAGCTTCGTGAACAGTCATATTCTGAAATATTTTCGATTAGCTCAGAAGCATGATTTTCAAGAAGTGTTCCTACTGTTTCATAATCTTTGTTTCGTAATGAAAATTTTGGGAAGAAATCTTCTGAGCTTGTAATCAGATGTAAAAAGCCAAGTGTGTGTTTTTTTCGTTTTGATACTTTTTGTAAAGATTTTCTGAAGTAAACAGCAGTAAGTGGATCGATATACAGCATAGAAGTTTTTTTCCCAAATTCAGTTGCTACAAATCTCTCGCCTTTTTCTTTTATTAAACCTTCTAGTTCAAGATAATCCAATGTTATTTGAATTTTAAATTTCATTGTAGATTTTCTTTCTTGAGAGCCAGCCAATGTCTCTGAAAAAAATTCTATTATTTCATTTTTTTTTATTCCTGGATTTGTGGATACTAAACTCAGAACATGAGTTCTTAGTGCCTTGTCATCAGTTAATTTAGATTTTATGGGTTCAGGAGTTCCGTTTATGTAGTAATCAATTAGCTCCGTACTGTTTGAATTTCCTACAATGATTGCTTCTCCATAGCTATCATACTGTGGTCTGCCAGCTCTACCACAAAGCTGTTTGTATTCTAAAACACTTATGGGTTTATTTCCTCCAAATTTTGCATCATATCTGTTTATGTTGGAGATGATAACACGTCGTGCTGGAAGATTTACTCCTGCCGCAAGAGTAGGAGTCGATGCAATTAATTTTATTTTCCCATTCCTAAACTCAGATTCGATTGTTTCACGACAGTTCTGGTTAAGACCAGCATGGTGAAATGCAACTCCCTTTTTCACTAGAGTTGCTAGATTTTTGATCAAATCAGTATGCTCATTATCATCAAGGATTTTTTGTGATATCTTATCTAGTTCTTTCTTTTCATCTTCAGGTAGGCTTTTTCCTATAACATCAGATGCTTTGGCAGCAAGTGAAGCTGAACGCGCTCTTGTTTCTGCAAATAAAATTGCTTGGCCACCGTTTTTTAATGAATCTATACCAAGATCTACAGGAGCTCCTCGAATACTTGTTTCTATTTCAAATTTTTTTCCATCTTGCATTATTACAACACCTTGATCATATACTCCCTCCCAAAGTGGTACTGGTCTCCAATCACTTTCCACCAACTCGGAACCTAGCCATGACGAAATCTCATGTGCATTTGTAACTGTAGCACTCAAAGCAAGTATCTGAGGCTTTTGTTCTAACAATTTCAATTTTGTTAATACAATTTCAAGTGTAGGTCCCCTATCTTGATCTCCAATAAGATGAATTTCGTCAGCTATGACAAGGGAAATATCATTAATCCATTCTGTACCATGACGAATAATTGAATCCATTTTTTCGTTCGTAAGAACAAGGATATCGTTTTTTCCTAGATTTTTGTCAGTTAAATCAAAATCACCCGTTGATATTTCTACTTGTATTTTTCTACCTAAATCAATTGATTCAAGTTTTTTAAATTCAGAAAATTTTTCTGATGCAAGAGCCTTAAGTGGACTAAGATAAACTATTTTTCCTTTTTTCTTGAAAATATGGTTTAATATAGCAAACAAAGCAATAAGCGTCTTTCCACTTGCAGTAGGTGCTGAAACAAGTATGCTTTTTCCTTCTAATAGATCTGCTTTTACACTATCTTCCTGAGTAGGATAAAGGGTTTCATAACCTATTGCCGAGAGAAATTCAATTGCTGGTTTTGGAAGATCAAGTTGCGATACTTTCATACACGGTTATAATGACCGGGTTTTGATTCATAAATAGCTGACTCTCGTTGTAATTTTTTGATATATTTACGAGCTTCTTCTTCTGTAAATTTACCAGTCTTTACCAATTCTTTAACAAATATCTTTTCTTCAACTGGTCTTTTTTCGTCCCCTTCAAGTGATTTCATTACATCCATGAATAGTTGCATTTTTGATACTTCACTATGCGGTCTACCTTGTAAGACACCAAGATCAACTTGTCCTGTATTAACATCCACTCCAGCATCTTCAAGCATGCTTTGGATCAAAAAGATAGCCCTTTCTGCATCTTCAGCGTCTACTTGAGTTTTCATTAATAGTCTTGCCCTAGCTGTTGCTAATCTTACCAAACCTTCAAGCTGCCTTGGAGTTACTGTGATCATTCCTTCAGATTCAACATTTCTCATTTTCATATAATATTCAAGAATTTTTTCTTCTGCCTCTGGAGTTAGTACAGGTTCTATTCTTTTGGCATATGAAAGATATTTTGTGAGAATATCTACGTCAATTAGTGATTTTGTATCAGCACCAGAAACATGATGAAGGCTAAGAATGTGTCTAGCTATTCTATTGTCTCTTTCTTTAGATGGGATATCTCGTACAACGAAAATTAGATCAAATCTAGTAAGAAGTGGTATTGGAAGGTTTACATTTTCTGTAATATTCTTGAATGGATCATATTTTCCATACATAGGGTTTGCTGCCGCTAAAATTGATGTTCTAGCATTTAGAGTAGCAACAATTCCACCTTTTGCAATACTGACAGATTGTTGTTCCATTACTTCATGAAGCGCACTTCTATCTTCTGGTTTCATTTTATCAAATTCATCAATATGCTGCTGTAAGTCCAGCTGCAGTAGAACCTCTACCAGAGGTATACAAGCCTCTAGGCGCTATTCTTGCACAGAATTTTAGCATTTCACTTTTTGCAGTACCAGGATCTCCCACTAAAAAGATGTTAATGTCTCCACGGATCTTTGCACCATCAGCAAGTACTCTTTGGGTAGAACCAACAATTAAAAGCAAAATTGCTTCTTTAATTATATCGTGCCCCTGTATATGTGGTGCAAATGAGGCAACTAGTCTATTGTAAATGTCAGCATTTTTTGCAAGAGATTTAATTATTTTTTCTTCGTCTGGTGAAATTTCTTCTCTTTCTGTACTTCTCGAAGTTTTGCTACCTCTTCCCCCAAGAAATTCTATATTGTTTCCTTGTATTCGTAATCGATAGATTCCAGTTTTTCCGCGCATTGATGGAATGTGTTCTTGTTCAATTCTTACTATTCCAGTAAGGATTACCCGATCCCCTGGTCTTGCATTATCAACTAGATCTTGTAGCACAGTAACATCCACATAATGCGGAAGCTGTCCTGGGGGTAGGTCCTCTGGTAGCTCTTGTAGTCTTACCATTTGAAAATCTATGAAGCGGCTCTTTTCAGGACTAATTTCTAGATCTCTGTGAGTACATTTACCATCACTACACTTCAATGGTGCATTAAACTCAAGGCCTTTTTCGTGAACTACGCTAGTTGGATGACCATCTGGACAAATGAATACAAGCTCTTTTGCAAGTGGTTTTATTTCAGATGATCTCACAACCATTCCTGATACGCTTGTCATTTTTCCAATGACTTCAGCGTTTATCTCACGCAAGCTGCGTTGTGCAGGATAGTTTGCAATTCTTACTCTAACATCATGTCTAATTTTTTCTGCATATTGTGGAAACCTCTCCTTAAGAATATCTTTTATTGCAACAGCAAACATGCTTAGAATTTCATCTGGATCAGTGTCAAAAGCAGATTCAATTGCTGGAACAGATACAAGATCATTGTAATCAACTACAAGATATTGTATTTTCTTTGCCATCATTTGATCTATTTCTTCTACATATTTGTAAGCGCCAGATTTGTCTTTGAATTGAGTTATAAATTCTTTTACCCGATCTGTACGTTTTCCTGTAGATGATATGGATTCAGATTGTGTTGTTATTTCTTATCACCTAAGATTTGTTTTTTAAAATCAATGCTCTGTAAATGTATTGCATCAAATAACGCACGTTCCTCTATTGAAAGTTTTTTTGCAAGATCAGATGTCATCTTTGAAGAATCTGCAAGTCTAATTATTTTTCCTTGTCTTTTTCTCATAAGAGTATTTAACATGCTTTCTACTTTGTCACGATCTTGTTGCGGAAGTCGCTCTATGTATGAGTTCACTTTAATATAAAAATCAGAATCAAGAGTAGAAAGATCAAAATCTCCTTGTACATTTTCCTTTACAAGAGCCTGTTTCAAGGCAACAATCATGTCAGTATCTTGTACTTCTACAAGTTTTTCTAATGCTAATACTTCGGCTACCCAACGTGGTATACTCAAGATTTCACCATGTTTTGCATCTATTGACACGTCCAGTGCATCGACCTTTATATCGTGATTAAAAGTGACTTTAACGTCTTGTAGGCTATGTCCTATCGTATGAAGCTGGGTCAAATCTGAGATATTCAATATCCGTCAAGCATGCTCCGTTCAGGCATTTAACTAATGCGATCGATCAATTCCGTTAACAATTTGCTTTGATCATTTGATCTTAGCCGTAATTTTATTAGTGAGAGAGAAACGTAACAGCCTATGACTGAAACTTCAATGTGGGTAGAAAAGTACCGTCCCATGAAGCTTTCTTCCATAATAAACCAAAAGGAGATCATCGGAAGTCTCAAATCTCTTTTAAAAAATATCGCAGAAATGCCACATCTCATGTTCTCTGGTTCTGCCGGAGTTGGCAAAACTACTACTGCGTTATGTCTGGCAAGAGAAAGTCTAGGCGACTATTGGAAAGATTATACACTTGAATTGAATGCATCAGATGAACGTGGCATAAGCATGGTAAGAGACAGAGTGAAAAAATTTGCCCGTTTTTCAGGACTTGATACAAAAATTCCATTCAAATTAATTATTTTAGATGAGGCCGATGAAATGACTGTAGATGCACAAACGGCCTTACGTAGAATCATAGAAGATACTGCTAGATATTGTAGGTTTATCTTGATTGCAAATAACATATCAAAAATCATAGAACCTCTTCAGAGCAGGTGTGCAGTTTTCAAGTTTACAAGAATCCCTGAAGATGATATAATATCGCATCTAGAGGAAATTTGTAAAAAAGAAAAAATAAAATTTGATAAAAATGGACATGAAACCATACATGATTATTCTGAGGGCGATATGCGTCATGCCATCAACATATTACAAGCAACCGCAAGTCTTGGAATAGTAAATGAATCAAATGTAAAGGCAGCATCGGGTCTTACAAAGACAAATGATGTTGGCGAGATCTTGAATCTTGCTATTGCAGGAAAATTATCTGGTGCCAGAAACAAAATGATTGAATTAATTAAGGTATATGGAATGTCAGAATCAGACTTTTTGAAATATTTGAATGAATATGCATACAAAATCAAAACCACCCATCTATCTGAGATATTGGAATCCATAGCAAAATACGATTATAGATTAATCATTGGTGCTAATCCAGAAATTCAGCTTTCTGCACTTTTAGCAGAGCTTGGTAAAATAGGAAAATAGCGCAGAGAGAGGGATTTGAACCCCCGCGTGCTTGCGCACATAGGCTCTCAAGGCCCACGCCATGCCGGGCTAGGCGACCTCTGCAGTTTTTGTTCATAAAAACTAGTTAAAATTTGTTTAACATCACCAGTATTCGTTACCAAATTATGACAATACAAAAATAATCAAAGACAACGTGGGTTTAGAGTTACCACCACACTATACTGAATTTCTAAATGAATGAGCAGATTTTTCATCAACTATCCAAAAAAGCTAGACACTGTATCTCTGATAAATTTAGTGATTTTCATCAATTGAAAAAAGGAAAGCAACCGCTAGGCATACAAATTAAAAATAAAGAAATGAAAAGTTTAGTGGTGTGCGTGTGGATTAGCAGAACCTGTTTCCATTTTTGTAAAGGTTCCGGCTGCCTTCTCATGAGCTTCAAGATTTGACTGATCAACTTTGATTGCTTGTGGAGGACAAACAGAAACGCAGGCCATGCACCAAATGCAATCATGTTCTCTTATTGGGTCAGCCTTGTCTGTGTAATCTTTGCGTTCTTCTTTTACAGAACTTCCAGTTCCAGCAAATTTTTGAGCTTTAGCTTTGACTGCTGGAATATCTTTTTCAGTTCTGTACCACTGAAAGACTTGTACTGGGCAAGCTTCAATGCACGCACCATCTGCGATACAAGAATCCCAATCTACTGCAACCATTGTGCCACTTACACCTAATGGTTCTAGTTTCTCACCGCGTGCCTTGTATGCAGCGATAACCTCTTTATTTTCAGCTGCTTCTGCCTTTCTACCTGGGCCCCATATAAAGTGGAAATGTTCACCATCCTCAAGTGCTATTTTTCCAATTGGTTTCAATCCTTTTGGAAAATCTTCTGGTATTGGCATAGGGTGTTGTCAAATAATATGTTATTTAAACCTAGACAATGTTAGTTTAAACTAACTAAACCTGGCGATCTCTTTTTCGTGAATATCCATATTTGACTGATCAACTTTGATTGCTTTTGTTGGACAGACTTCTACACATGCCATACACCATATACAGTCCGCTTCTTTTACTGGATTTGCCTTATCAGTATAGTCTTTCCTATCATTTCTTCCAGTTTCTCCAGGATTTTTGTACCACTCAAATACCTTAACAGGACAGCTAAGTAGACACACTCCATCAGCGATACAAGAATCCCAATCTACTGCAACATAAGTACCATGAATTCCCATCGGTTTGATTTCTTCTCCACTTGTTGCATATGCTGCCTTGACTTTTTGATCGGAAGCAGCTTCAGCAAGTCTTCCTGGACCCCAAACAAGGTGAAAGTTATCACTTAGTGGATCTTTTAATTTTTCAATAGCAGTATGATTTTTTGGAAAATTGGGATCAATAGGCATGAAGATCACAGATACGTTTTACTTATTTAAAGTGTATACAAGATAAATTCATATCTTCACTTTCGTTGTCTTGATTCGTTGGGAATTTTCAAATATGATGTTTATCGTAGTCCTAATGTAGGAATATACACTAAATGTAATGATGATTTTATTTTTTTACCCAACGGCTTTGCAACGTCAAAGACAAAAAACCTATCTGAATTTCTACAAACTGATTATGTTTTTATTTCAGTAGCAAACACAAGATTGCTTGGACCACTCATAGTTGTTAACAATAAGGGAATGTTATTACCACGTAATTGTTTGGAAGAAGAACTCTCACATCTTAAAAAATCCACGGGTCTTAACGTAGATGTTTTAGAAACCAAACATAATGCAATTGGGAATTTGATCTGTGTTAATGACAAGGGCGGAATAATGTCACCAATGATTCCTAATGAATTTGTAAAGAAAGTTGAAGATGTATTAGGAATTGAGATATTACAAAAAAGGATAGCAGGTTATCACCAAGCTGGCGCAATGGCTGTTGCTACATCAAATGGTGGAATTATTCATCCAGATACGGAAGAGGACGATATTAAAATTTTTTCTGAAATCTTGGGAGTAGAACTTGAACCTGCAACGATAAATGGTGGTACCCCCTATCTCGCGTCTGGAATATTGGCAAATAACAAATCGCTTGTGGTAGGAACCTTGACGAATGGACCTGAACTTGTAATGCTTACAAGGGCATTTAGAGTTGAAGACTAGCCTTTGGATCAGATAATATAGATTCAAGAAGAACTTGGCTTTCTGTTCCGTCTTTCATGTTACGCAATATTACAGATTTTGATGAATACTCTTTTGGAGCTACAATGATTACGTATTTTGAATTTGAGGCCATTTCCATTTGTTTTTTAAGTGATTTTCCTCCCAGATCTGCTTCTGTAGGAATCCCCTTTTCCCTTAGTTGAGAAACTATGTTAAATGCAATTTTTTGCATTTCTTCATTAATATATACAATCCAAATTTGGGATGTTTTGATATTCATATCAATTCCTTGTTTTTCAAGAGAATAGACTATACGTTCAACACCACCTGCGACTCCAGTTGCACCTAGATCCTCTCGTCCAAAGGCCTTTGTTAAATTGTCATATCGACCTCCTCCTACAAGGGCACCAAGATCAGATGTTGAATCAAACGCTTCAAACACAATCCCAGAATAATAATCAAGGCCTCTCACAATCCCAAAGTTTATTCTAATGTTTTCAACGTGTCTATTTTTTAATGAAGTGAAGAGCTGTCGTAGTTTATCCCAATTTTTTAATTCTTTTACGTCTAATTTTCTTTCTATCTCTTCAGGAGCTCCTTTGATTTTAGAAAATTCCAGAATTTTCTCCAGATCAGAAATAGAATAACCTTTTTCTTGATATTCTTTTATAATTTCATCCTTTTTCTTTTTTTGAATCTTATCAACAGCTCTTAATATGTCACCTACAAGATTTGGCGAGTTAGATTTGAAGACTTTGCTGACATATGATTCTATAAGTTCACGATCACAGATATCTATAATTATATTTTGTAATTTTAAATTAGCTAAAAATTTAGATGTAAATTCAATTATCTCTGCATCTGATTCTATGTTGGATTGGCCATAAATTTCTACGTCCCATTGATGGAAAAATCTGTATCTTCCTTTTTGTGGTTCATCATATCTCCATACACCTCCAAAGGCAGAGAGTTTCGCAGGCAATTTCATTGATTTTTGCGATACTGCGTATCTTGTAAGCCCAATAGTGAAATCAAACCTCAATGCAACTTCGCGATCTCCTTTATCAGTAAAATAATAAATTTCATTTTTAATAGAGGGACCACTTTTCGTCTCTATTACTGAAACTAACTCAATTGGAGAGGGTTCCATAAAATTGAATCCAAAAAGATTTGATGTTTGGATAAATTTCTGTCTCACATATTCAATTTTAGAGGTTTCCTGAAATTCTATATCCCTCATTCCTCTTGGTAAATCCAAATTCAAGAGTCATTCTTTTTCTAACGCATTTAGACTTTCTGATTATAGTTATTGTTAGAACAACTATTATTAATTTTACAAGAGATTAATAGATGAGATTTACATCATAAAATCAATGGCATATAGAGATTTAGAGCACATGACAGATGCCTTTATAGAAGTCACTGGAAACACGCTTGAAGAAGCTTTTGAAAATGCTGGCATATCAGTTGTTGACACAATGATAGATATCAATTTAGTCGAAGAAAAGAGGCATAAAAAAATTGAAATCATTGCAAAAGATCTTAATAACTTACTTTACAATTGGCTTGAAGAGATCATCATACTTACAATAACAGAGGGATTTGCA